>JBNJHE010000001.1:0-60024 GCA_051748205.1 Bacteroidota bacterium
TTCATCTGTATATAATTATGTATTTTTTTCTAATGGCTCTTTTAAAGAAAAAATAAATTTTATTTAAAGTTGTTTCGTGCAAATTTACTATTTTCATACATCTATAAACAGCGGTTTTTATGAAAGCATTAAAATTACTTCTGCTCGTATTTTTCTTTGGAGCTAATGTTCAGGCTCAGATTAATGATGATTTTTCAGACGGAGACCATACCTCTAATCCTCCCTGGGAGGGAGATGTCAGCGATTTTATAGTTAATTCCTCCAACCAACTGCAACTGAATGCTACGGGAGAGGGTGAATCCTATCTTGTAACTGCTAACCAGTTGGCCGATAGTGTTCAATGGGAGTTTTTGGTGAGATACGGGTTTGCACCGTCGGGAAATAATTTTGGACGGGTATACTTGATTAGTGATCAGCAAAATATCGAAACAGGGACAGTACAGGGTTATTATCTGCAGTTTGGAGAAACCGGAAGCAATGATGCTATTGAGTTATTTCGGCAGGATGGAAGCAGTATAACATCCGTATGCAGAGGGATGGATGGATTTATTGCCAGTTCATTTGAAATCAGAGTTCGCGTGATTAGGGACCAAAACGGGAATTGGGACATTCTTGCTGATCCTAATGGAGGATATAATTTTCAACTTCAGGCATCCGGACAGGATAATACGTATCAGTCCACTGCTTATTTTGGCTTCTATTGTGATTATACGATGTCTTATGCTGATGATTTCTACTTTGATGATGTGCAGGTTAAGACCTATGTGCCGGATACCATTCCTCCTGATGTCGAGCAAATATCTGTTATTAATGCTCAGGAATTGATGCTGGCGTTTTCGGAACCTGTGCAACTTTCTTCTATGGAAGACCCCATGAATTATACTGTAAATAAGGGGATAGGAAACCCTGCCAGCGCAGTGCAGGATGTAGCCAATCCCAAGCAAGTAATCCTGAATTTTGCTTCTTCTTTTACATCCACAGTAGATTATCAAATTTCGGTGCAGGGAGTAAAGGATTTGGCCGGAAATATGCTTTCAACTACAGATACATTTACCTTTTATCAGCCAGAGCAGGGTGATGTTGTCATCAATGAGATTATGGCTGATCCAACACCCCAGGTAGGATTACCGGATGCAGAATACCTGGAACTATATAATCAGGCTGATTATCCGGTGAGTTTGAATGATTGGAAGTTAATTATTGGCACTTCCGCAAACATTATTTCTGGCCTGACCATACAACCAGATTCCTTTTTGCTTATTTGTGATGATGATGATACTGCTGCCTTTACAGCTTATGGTGATGTTTTTGCTCTTTCCTCTATGGCTTTGACAAACTCCGGGACTTCTATAACTTTAAAAAACGAGCAGGAGCAGGTGATTCATCATGTAGCTTATAAGGACTCCTGGTATCAGGATGATCAAAAAGACGACGGCGGATGGTCTTTAGAACAAATTGACCCCCTGAATTTTTGTGGTGGGGCTTCCAACTGGCAGGCATCAACAGCACTTTTAGGCGGAACACCTGGTGCTGAAAATGCCGTGGATGCCTCTAATCCCGATCTGACGGCTCCTTCCGTCAGCAATGTGCGCGTGTTGGATTCTGTAACACTGGAAGTGATTTTTTCTGAGCCTATGGACTCACTCTATCTGAACAATGCTGCATTTGTATTGGATCAGGGCGTGGGACAAGCGCAGATACAGCAAATAAAAGCACCAAAATACCAAAATGTAATACTTGATCTGAACCAAAAGATTGTGCCATCGGTGCTTTACCAGCTGCAGCTGCAGGATACTGTAAAAGATTGTGCCGGTAATGCTTCTTTTGGGCTGTCTTTTGAATTTGCTTTAGTAGAACCAGATTATCAGGATGTTGTGTTTTCTGAAGTGATGTGCAAACCTGCTGATGATAAAAGTCTGCCAGAAGTAGAATACGTCGAGCTATATAACCGGACAGCCTTCCCGTTAGATGTGGGCGGGTGGAAGTTTTCTTATAGTGGAAATACACCAAAGCAATTGCCGTCGCAGGTAATTCTGCCGGATAGCTTTTTGATTATCTGTGATGATGACGATGCTGACCTGCTTACAGGCTATGGGCCTGTGCTGCCAATTAGTAGCTTGCTGTTGCCCAATTCGGGAAGTCAGCTTTTATTAACCGATTCTTTGAACCAGGTGATTGCATTTCTTGACTATCATGAAAGTTGGTATAAAAATGATTTCAAGCAGGAAAATGGCGGATGGTCGCTCGAAATGATCGACCCGAATTATCCTTGTATCGGATATGACAACTGGCAGGCTTCTAAATCTGCATCAGGAGGAACTCCAGGCCGCACCAATTCCGTGAATGCTTCCAACCCTGATGGGTATGGGCCTCGTTTTGTCAGTACGCAATATGTTAACCCTTCCATCTTTATCCTTGAATTTGATGAATCCCTGGACCCGGAACGGTTTCCGGTGGCCGGCGACTTTCTTTTACAAGGCGCTGGTGCTGTACTTGATGTTCAATTGTTAAAGCCCGGTTTTAGCACTATTCAGATTGTTTTACCGCTATCACTTAAACAGGATTCTCTTTACTTGCTGCAACTTAAGGATACCTTGTTTGATTGTGCCGGTAATCCGGTACAGGATTTTGTCTTTCCTTTGGCGTTCCCTTCTGTAGCTGAAAAGAATGATCTGTTAATTAATGAGGTGTTGTTTAATGCTTCTGCCGATACCGATGATTTTATGGAAGTGATTAACAATAGTGGAAAGCCGCTGGTGCTCTATAATCTTAATGTTGTTTATGCGAATGCTGATAATGGAGCAATTTTGGATGAAGTATCCCTGAATAAATTCAATAGAATTCTTTTTGACGGAGAAATTAGATGTTTTACCAGAGAAAAACGAAGTCTGATCGATTATTATCAGCGATCGGAAGAAACCAATATCTTTACTGTTGAAGATTTGCCGGCTTTGCAGGCTTCACAAGGGATGCTACTTTTGCGTAATAGCGCAGATGGCCACGTTGTTGACTCTATGAGGTATGTCGAGTCTATGCATAACGCATTAATCAAGGACCCTAAAGGGATTTCACTGGAGCGAATCAATCCGGATTTGCCGTCTATGCAAGCAGGGAACTGGACATCTGCGGCAGAAACAGCCGGATATGCTACTCCCGGTGTCATGAATAGTCAATATCTGAAAACCGGACAGAGACAGCAAGGGAAAATAGACCTGGAGTATAAAATGTTCTCTCCTAACGGGGACGGAAACCGCGATGTTTTAGTCATCAATTATCAATTTGGAAAAGCAGGCTACAATGCCAATGTACGCATATACGACCGCAATGGTATTCAAATAAGGGAATTACACAACAATGTTTTGCTTGAAAGTGAAGGTTCTTTTATCTGGGATGGCTCCATGGATGATGCCTCTAAAGCCCCTGTTGGAATCTATCTCATTTATGTGGAGGTTTTTGACACAGACGGAAATATTGGAAAGTACAAAAAGGCAGCTGTAGTAGGAGGAAGACTTAACTGAAAATACGGAGAAGCCGGTCTAAATGTGAGAAAGCCTGTTGTTGCTTTTTGTGGCTCTGGTTTTTATAAAGAGATAAAGGACCAGGCCAAAGGATGTTTTCAATGTCAAAGCTATTGTTGAGGCCGGTCTAAAAAGTCTTCAAATTGCTGATTTTTATAGTTCTACTCCTAACCCCTAAAGGGAGATCACTAAAAATCAGTAGTTTGAATAAGCCCTCTTCAGGGGATTTAGGGGTCTTAAGGCTTTTTAGATTGTCCTCATTGTTTGTTTTTGGAAAGTATCTTTTTGGTGCTGTAATGCTCGAAAAAAATCATATCAAAGGGCAGGCTAAAGAAACAACACTAATTTTTATTGCCGGAATTTCATGAAGAGTTGAAAAACAAGCCTCTATCGTAGAGCCTGTTGTGATTACATCATCCACTAAAAGTACATGTTGATTTTCCAGTTGCCTGGCTTGTGAGCTAATTTCAAAAATGGAGCTGACATTTTCCCACCGCTCGTAACGGGATTTTTTGGTTTGTGTTGAAGTGTGTACTTTACGTATCAAACTTTTAATATCTTTTTCTGCCTCCATGCTCGTCACCAGGCCATCTACAATCTTTTCGCTTTGATTATAGCCGCGTTTTTTCTTTTTTTTCCAGTGTAGCGGTACAGGGATAATATACCGGACATCAGCAAAGCGCTGCGACTGCATCAGATATTGGCCGAAAAGCTTGCCCAGATAAATGCCGATTTCAGGCTTACTATGGTACTTGAGCAGATGAATTAAGTGCTGCACCATTTCCCCTTTTTGATAGTATAAAAATGAGGCTGCGGCATGCAACTCAATGCGCCCCCAAAAGATGGCTTCTACCGGATTGTCATTTTCCAGATGAAAACTTGTTACCGGTAGTTGATATTCACAATGTGAGCACAAGGTGTCCTCGCCTGCATGTAGGTTGCTTCCGCACGATTGACAATAAACAGGAAAGACCAATCGAAATAAATTGCCCAGAGTTTCGTTTATTAAGTTGGTTTGATGCATAAAATGAGACTTAACAGGGAATTATTTATCAAAGAATATATTTTCAACCATAAAATTAAATAATTTTGCAAAAAAAAGGAAGTGAACGCATAAATAATTTGCTATGACAGAAGAAAAAACGTTAGGGAAAAAGCAAAAAAATATTTACTTAATCATCATCGCGGTGCTGGCGATGATTATTCTTTTTCTTGGGTATAAGCTAATGCAAACCAAAACCCAGGTGGAAACTGTTATTGTCGAGAAACAAGATCAAAGGACTCAATTGCAGGGAGAGTTGGATAATCTGATGATTCAACATGAAAAAATCAAAACAGAATACGGAGAAGTTTCAGACAAACTTTCTGAGAAAGACTCTGTTATTGCTGCTAAAGCTCAGGAAATAGAGCGGTTGATTGCTACACAGGCGGATTATTACCGCATAAAACGAAAATTGGAATATTTGCGAAATTCCCACCAGCGCTATGTAGAACAAATCGACTCTTTATTTGTCGTTAACCGGGAGTTGAAGGTTGAAAACAAACAAATCAAAAGCCAGTATCAGCAAACAATTTCGGAAAAAGATAAGGTTACCAAAGAAAAGGAGCAACTGGAAGAAAAGGTGGGTGTTGGAGCACTCTTAAAAGCCTATGCTATTTCTGCTGATGCTATTCATATGGGAGGCTGGACAGGCGACAAGGAGAAAATTGTGGATAAAGCACGGCGCCTTGATAAAATCAAAATTTGTTTTACCATCGGAGAGAATCTGATTGCTCAGCCTGGTGAACGAATTGTTTACTTGAGGATTGCGCGTCCTGACAATAAAATTTTGTATAAGCGAAGCGAGGATCACTTTATGTATAATGGGGAAAAGTTGCAGTATTCCCTGAAAAAGACCATCGATTATCAAAATAGTAAGCAATCGCATTGCCTGTACTGGAAAAAAGATGAGAACGCTAAAAGTGTAATGGAAGGAAATTATACAATAACAATATTTGTTGATGATCAGGAAGTAGGCCAAACCATAATGCGGCTTGAGTAAATCTTAAAACATTGCCCTGAGCTGTATGCGCCCGATGTGAATAGTTTTTGCCCCGGGCGTTTTTCTTCCTTCATACTGAACATTCATTTGTAAATAGTCCAGGATTTTTCGTTGATAACTGATGGTCCAGCGAAAATTATCGCCTGCTTTAAATCCCTGTAGCATTTCATATTCTAGCGTGCTGTTTTGCGGGTTCGGATATTTTATGGCTAAATAATGAAGCTCGAGCTGTAAGTCGCCATGTTCCGGGCGCGAAAGCTTTGTCTCTATTCCATAATCCATGATGCTGGCCTGTTCTTTTGCTGAAATAGTGTTTTCTTTATCGCTCCAACTCACCATTCCTTTTATACGGAATTGCCTTCCAGGCTGATAGTGCAGCTGTGGCTCGATTTCATGATAGGTGATCTCGTATTCTTTGTTAGCGAAAAATTCCGATTCTCTGGTCTTTGAACCCAGCTTAAATTCAGAAAAGAAACTGAAAGCGGAGTTCAGATTCCAACGCAGGTAGAGTTTATGTCTTTCTGCACTCTGTTGTTCTGAGCCGTTGGCTAATAAACTTTTGTTCTGATTCTGCTCGTAACTCCAATGGGCTCCGAAACGGGAATGACTGCGCTGAAAATAAAGTACATTTTTGAACTGTTGATTCAACGTTATGAGGGAGTCGTTATCCTGGTTAATATGAAAAGGATTATACGCTTTGATATATTCCTGAAACTGATTTTTTTGTGACACCCTGTATGTTAACCGGTTGGTGAATTTTTTAAGAATTTTTCTCATGAGCTGATCATGATCTGTCCAGATAAGGCCTGGGTTTAGATGTAATATTTGTCTGAACTGGTTGGTATAAACTCGAATATAATCGTCTGAAGGTGTGTATATTCTTATGTAATTTGCCTGATCCTGAAATGTGGCTATTTCAAACTCATTTAGTTCCTTAACCCCATTTCCATTATAGTCTTCCCATTGATAAACGCCTTGTCCGGGGCTTACTTCAAGATAGGTGAAGGTTTTCTCTACCTCGAGCCCGGAACCGCTTTCGTAAAATGTTTGATTCGTAATCGCTCCGTTGGCAAAACGCCCACTGTATTGCACACGGCTGGTCAGGTTCTCTTCTGGTTTGTTATTGCTGAGGCTGTCCAAAATCGACAGCTTTCGCCATGAAATTTGTGCATTGAGGTTTTGTTGTTTGGATATTTTCCAGTTCATTTGAAAAGAAGCCTGACGTGCCAGCGATGCTTCCCTGAGTTGACCACTTAGCGGAAGATGGTCTTTCCGTTGTTCAAGACGCAGGCTGCTGCTGAAACGCCCGGTATCCGGAAGCGAGACTTCTGCCCCGTATCGCTGAAATGCAAAACTGTTTGAATTCAGGCTATCCCGGTCCAGATAAAACATGTTTTGATCTTTTTCTTCATCGATTGTCATCATAAATCCATTAAAGGCTTTACCTGCTACAATTTTATGACGTATATAGCGCGACTGCAAGCTACCTTGATCAGTATGTAGGAAGCTACCCTGAACCTTGATAAGATAGCCGTTCCGTCTGTAGTTGCCTTTTAATTGATATCTGTTCCCCTGATAACTGCCCCTGCGTTCAAGGTATTGATGCCCCAATTCTATTTGTCCATATTTTTTATCCTGAAAATTTGTGGTTACTTCACTATGTATTTCCTGATGATTTCTGACCTGCTCAAGGTTCCAGTCGCGGTTGAATTCTACAGAACGAAATCGTTGAACAGCATTAAAATTTCTATGAATGACCTGAAAAGAACCATGACTGACCCATTTAAATCGACTGCTGTCCTTTGTTTGTCCCGGGCTTTGCTGATGTTTTATCCATAGCTCGGTGGCATATCCTTTATTGTCCTTGGCATCCTTGTCCGAAAATAAATTCAGATCCTGGTTCGATGCTGTGAAATTCAGGCCGGAGCTGAGTGATTTACTGAAATCATACTGCCCTTTTATGGAAAATAACTCATGTTTTTTTGGGGGAATAAGGACCTGGACCGGTGCATAATTCCCCTGAGAGCGTCCTCCTACAGGCTCTATCCATTGATAAACAGTTCCGTTAGCTGAGGATTGAGTCTTGGTATAATCCCCATTGCCTTGTCCTACTTTGGAGAATTTTACACGGTAAACAGCACTGTCCGGATTTGTGGAATACACCAAAACGGAGTCATAACCCAGGCTATCTGTCATTTTATATAATATTTCGTCCTGATTAAAGCCTGTTGAGTCTATGCCACTTCTAACGGCTTGTTTCATATCATCACCCGCGCGAGACAGAATGCTGCGTGTTGTGTCATTCATCTCAAGCTCAAATGGCTGATTTTTTAAATCACTTTGGTTGAAGTATTGAATTTGGACATCGAGATTTTTGGTGCGGTAGCCGGTATTTGCAGTAATTAAACTACGGGCATAATTGCGGTCGGAATATTCAAATTCTACTATGATGCGACTGTCTTTGTTGATTATATGCTTTGGGGTAAAGGTAATTTCTCCGGCATTATAGTTGATCGTATAGTCCTGATTTTCGCCGCGTGTAAGTTTTTCGCCATCGAGATAAATGGTTTCAGACCCGGCAAAAACGATAATGAAGCGCTCGTTGTTATTGCCTTCCAGTTTATATGGCCCCTGGTTAGCTTCTTGTCCCTGGATTTGATTTCTGGCATATTTGCCTTTGGATAATGCCGCTGACGCCGAAGCACTGACCAGGCTTTTGGAGTCAGGAGTTTCAAAAACAGTTTGTGCCTTTACTCCCTGTCCCTTTAACTTGTATTTTAAAAAATGATTTTTTTGTTCACGAACCTCAAAATCCCCCGCAGTAAAGATTGTTTTGTTCTGGGATATTTCAATAAAGACTTTGTCAAATTCCTGGATCTGCTGTGTGTTGCCTTCGGGCTGAATCGGGATGTTGTTGTCGGTGATGGCTGCGCGTATATTCATCTCATTGGTTAAGGCTCCGTTTAGCTGTAAATTTAAGTCGGAGCTTAATGATGCATCCTGTTGATTGCCAATTGAAAAACCCCGGCTGATCGCTCCTGATTTTTGAAGTTCGCCAAAGTCAAAAAAATCTTCTTCTTTTTCGTTCTGACTACGAATAAACAATTCGTCAACGGTTTGTGCTTTGCGATCTATAGTGTCAGAATAGATCGCTTTCCATTGCCTGTTGAACTGTTGAGCAAATACCCGGTAAGAAATTTTTATGCTTATGGAATCTTGTTGCAAAAAGAATTTTTCCGGATTTTTTACAATCATCAGTGCATTTGGTGCATCAAGAATAAAACTGTTTTTATGAAGAGAATCTGCAAACTCCAAACTTCCTGGCACAATGCTAAGGCTGTCAATACGGGTTGTGTCGTCAGTGATTTGTAGGGTTTTGTTCCGATTAAGGGAAAGCTGCTGGGCTGGGAGCTTGTACCCTGAGATTAGCATGACGGCGAAAAGGATGATATAATACAAATTGATCCTACTCATATACCTGCAGCGTAAATTTGTCCGGTTGAGAGAACAAAGGTCTGAAATTTATGATACCATGGCTAAACAAATGTTCGATGAGATAAATTTATTATGGCTTTTTAGACTACACTCAAAAATGCAAGTGTAAATGGATTTTGACATGGTATGATTTGTGACTCGCAAAATGATTTTAGCTAATATTGCATCATGATATCATCATCAAAAACGTAAGAAATATGGCTTTAGTAACACATGAAAAGATTTTTTCCAGGGAATGGTTCAGAGCGTATAGTTTGATACTTATCGGGACTTTCATACTGGCTGCGGGCTTTGTATTTTTTATTTCACCCTATAAGCTGGCACCAGGAGGGACCTATGGCATTGCAATTATTCTTCACCACTTGATTGGAACCCCGATAGGTTTAACCGCCTTATTTATTGATATTCCATTAGCCATTATAGGCTATAAAGTTTTGGGCCCTCGCTTTGGCATTAAGACTGTTGTGGGTTTTTTATTGACAGCAGGTTGGGTTGATTTACTGAATTATTTTTGGCAGGGTCAAAAACTTGTCGAGAACGAAGGTTTGCTTTCTGCTGTCTTTGGCGGAGTCTTGCTTGGTTTGGGGCTGGGTTTAATATTCAAATCAAAAGCTACTTCAGGCGGTTCTGATATTATAGCCATGATTCTAAATAAATATACCGGCAAGTCACTGGGGCAATTACTAATCTATGTCGACTCGGTTATTGTGCTTGGTGGCTTACTGGCATTTCAGGATTGGCGAATACCTTTGTTTTCATGGATTACCATATTTATTACAGGTCGTGTTATTGATGTTGTGCTTGAGGGGGTTAGCTATGAAAAGACCTTGTTTATTGTGAGTGATCATGCCCTTGAGATCAGGGACAAAATCATTACTGACTTACAACGAGGGGGTACGTTCATTAAAGGAGAAGGGATGTATCAGGGGAAAGAAAAAACCATCATTTTTACCGTGGTCAACCGCAGGGAGCTAACGATCCTTCAGGACTTTATCTATAAAATTGATGAGAATGCTTTTATGACGGTGATTAATGCTAATGAAATTCTTGGCGCTGGCTTTAAGCCGCTTGAAAAGAAGATAGCAGAAACACCGGATTATTAATCAGAAAGGAAAAATCCTTTAACCACAGCCACGCAAAACATCCATGCCATTGGCATAGAGCAGCAGCCCCAGTAAAAGCACCATGCCAATCATCTGAGCATATTCCATGAATTTTTCGTTGGGTTTACGCCCGGCAATGATTTCATAGAGCAGAAACATAACATGGCCCCCGTCAAGAGCAGGGATAGGCAAGATATTCATAAACGCCAGAATCAAAGATAAGAAAGCCGTTAGTTCCCAAAATGATTGCCAGTCCCAGGCTGTAGGGAACAGATTCATAATGGTGCCAAAACCGCCCAGCCCTTTATATGCACCGGTCTTTGGCTGAAGGATTAGCTTAAATTGTTCAACGTATGATGATAGCGTGCTCCATGCTTTATGAAATCCTGCCGGAATAGACTCAAAGAATCCGTACTTCTCCGTTTGATAATCATAGGTGCCCAGGCGTTCCAAATCAGAGGGATGTAGAATAGCTACTTCAACCTGTATGTGTCCGGCCTGATTAACAAAAACCTCAATGTCCTTTATGCCGGATTCTCTTTCTATGGTGAGCGGAATTGTATCCCCGCGGTGCTTGTTCAGTATTGTACTCGCCTGATCATAATAGTTTACAGGCTCTCCCGCAATAGCAGTTACATGGTCTTTGGGTTTAAGGCCTGCATTGGCGTTGACAGAGCTGTCTGGTACCTTTTGTATATAAAATGGAATTCTGGGATATACCACAAGTTGCGATTTGTTTTCTACCAGCTGGCCGGCAAAATCGCGGGGTAAATCTATGGTTTGTCTTTCGCCATCGCGTTCTATCGTTACGTGACCTCCGTTAAGCATACTCAGGGTGATGTCGGAGTAGCGTTCTATTTCTTTGTCGTCAATACTCAGGATTTTGTCACCGTTTTGAAGGCCCATATCCATCAATAGCGAATCGGTAACCCAAATGCCATCTTTGATGTTTTCATTTGGCAGATATTTTTCTCCCCAGGTGAAGAGTACGGCAGAATAGATCAGAAACCCTAAGATCAGGTTCACCAGCACCCCTCCCAGCATAATCAGCAAGCGCTGCCAGGCCGGTTTGGAACGAAATTCATAGGGCTTAGCAGGCTTTTTCATCGCTTCCTTATCCATCGATTCATCAATCATTCCGGCGATTTTGACATATCCACCCAAAGGAAGCCAGCCGATACCGTATTCTGTATCTCCTTTTTTAATCTTAAATAACGAAAACCAGGGATTGAAAAAGAGATAAAACTTTTCAACACGTACATGAAACAAACGTGAAAATAAAAAATGTCCGCCTTCGTGTAATACTATCAGTATGGATAGGCTTAACAATAATTGTAATATCTTAATAACTACTTCCATTTGCTGCAACTTTACTTTCTTTATAAAATAGATTTTTTAAACATCTTAATCCAATCATTTGTTTTTTCGCGGGTAAAATGGTCTGTTTCCACTAAATCGTCGTAGGAAGGATGTTGGATGAAGTCAATTGTATTCATAGCGTTTTCAATAAACGGGCTCATATCCAAAAATCCCAGTTTGTCCGTCATAAAGGCATTTACTGCAATCTCATTCGCCGCATTCAGGATACAGGGCATATTTCCTCCTTTGTTCATCGCCTGATAGGCCAGGTCGAGATTTCGAAATACTTCGCGGCGCGGCAGATCAAAACTTAAGTTGGGATAATCGGCAAAGTTAAATCGTTGAAGTGTGTTTTGTCTTCTTTTTGGATACGACAAAGCGTACTCAATGGGTAGTCGCATATCCGGCAATCCCATCTGAGCTTTAATCGAACCATCAGTGAATTGTACCATGGAGTGGATTATCGACTCAGGATGGACAATAACATCAATTTGATTGGCCTGCAAATCAAAAAGCCAGCGAGCTTCAATTACTTCCAGCCCTTTGTTCATCAGCGAAGCCGAATCGATCGTGATTTTGCAGCCCATATTCCAGTTGGGATGTTTCAGGGCATCTTCTTTTGTAGCTTTGGCTATTTGTTCTTTTGGCCATAGCCGAAAGGGGCCGCCACTAGCCGTTAAGTAAATTTTCTCGATTTTATTCTGTTCTTCCCCTTGCAGTGATTGAAAAATTGCTGAGTGTTCTGAATCTACCGGCAGTATGCGGGCATGCTTTTCTTTCGCTTTTTGAGTTACCAGTTCACCGGCCACAGCAAAGGTTTCTTTGTTGGCCATGGCAATAGTTTTTCCGGCCTCAATTGCACCTAAAGTGGGCTGAACAGCAGCATAACCAACCAGGGCTATAAGAATTACATCAAAGCAAGACATCTCAGTAACTTGAATGAGCGCTTCGCGACCAGCAAATACTTTGATGTCGAAGGGGTCAAGTGCTTCAAAAACAGCTTTGTAATGTTGTTCATTGCCAATGACCACGGTGTTGGGTTTGAACTCCTGAGCCTGACGGATGAGTAAAGATGCATTGTTTTGAGCACTCAATATCTCTACCGTAAAGATATCCGGATGTTCTTTTATAACTTCCAAAGCCTGAGTTCCAATGGAGCCCGTACTTCCTAATATGGCAATTCGTTTTAGCATAATTAAAAACTCATATATTCCCTTGGATTGATAGGGTTTCCATTATACCAGAGCTCAAAATGAAGATGAGGCCCGGTAGATAATTCTCCTGTATTGCCTGATATGGCTATTGGTTCTCCGGCTTTTACACTTTCACCCTGTTTCTTTAATAAAGAAGCATTGTGTTTGTAAACAGAGATTAAATTCTTTTCGTGCATGACCATAATCACATACCCTGTTTGCATGGTCCAGTTGGAGAAGATAACCCTGCCGTCAAGGGTGCTTTTTACAGCATCGTTGGCTTTTCCGACTATATCCACCCCGTAATGTCCTGTTTTTGCATTAAAGCCATTGGTGATTTGTCCTTTCAGGGGAGTAAAAAAGAAAAAATTACGGATGGATGCCGGATTATTATACACTGAAGAGCGTGAGGGCTCATCCGCGTAATACAATAAATTATACTCTTCCAGACGCTGGATTTCCTCGCGAAGCAAAGAGTCGGCCGGACTACGGTCGAAACGGATGTTAGCATATTCGGAATTGAGACTGCTGTCTGCTGAAAAAATGCCCGTGTCCCGCAATGCGTCTTCATTTCCTTCTAAGATGTTCTTTATGTTGTACATGTATAAATCGCGCTGGCGGCTAAGCTGTTCCAAAGAATCTGTTTTTTGAACTTGCTGATAGAGGTCTTTTTGAATCTCCAAATTGCTGTATCCTGGAATATACTGCTTTAAGGGAGTATATGCAATCAGGTAGATGGTGGACAAAATTAATATGAAGGCCATAACAGTGACAAAAACAAAAACATTCATGCGGGACAAACGAAAAGACAATTTCTCCTCAAAAGTCTCATCCCGCATAATTACCAGCCGGTACTTATGCCGAAACCGGTTTGCCCAGTGTTTTTCTTTTTTTTTGTCTTTGTTCATACAGAATCAAATAGTTCGGATAGCTTAATGTTTTGTTTTTGCTCTTACCATTTTTGGTTGAACTATGCTTTCGAATACAGGCGCAAAGATAATGATTTTGATGGTGTGGAATAAAATGATGATAGTATAAAACAAAACATCCATGACAATTATGATAAATACACACGACCATGATTATACTGGATGTTCCACCTGACCTTTTTAATAAAATTATAAACAGTTAAAAAGAAGGTAAGGAATATGTAGAAGGAATGAAAAAATAAAATATTTTTGCTTCTTTTAAGTTTATGTACTAGCATGACATCAAATAATTGGAAACAGGGATTTATTTTGCAGAGAAAGTTTATCATACTATCACCGGGAATTCTCATTATAGCTTTGGCTTTGGTGTTATTAGCGGTTGGCTGTTCTACCCGAAAGAATACGATGACCCGAAGAGCATTTCATAATTTAACAGCACATTACAATGCTTATTTCAATGGTGAACAAGCGCTTAAACAAGGTGTGAATCAGATCAGAGATGCACATGTGGATAACTACGAAGAGATTTTGCCGGTATTTCGTCTGGCTGATGAAGCGGCTTCAATAGCTGCAGGCCCTGACTTTGACCGGGCAATTAAAAAGTCAGCCAAAGTTGTTCAAAAGCACTCCATGGAGTTCAATGGAACAGAATATAACAACTGGATTGATGATGCTTATCTGCTGATGGGGAAAGCACAATTTTATAAGCAGGAATATTTGCTATCCAAAAGGCTGTTTAATTTTGTGATGTCGAAATATCGCAATCATGACCAGGTGTATAATGCGATGATCTGGAAAGCCCGTGTGGATGTGTTGAGAGGGAATTATGAGCAAGCTTTAAATTCGCTGGAGGAAGTGCACTTTTATGATCGCCGGGGACGCGTTTCAAAAAAAAGTAAACGGCTTTATACCAGAGTTCTTGCTCAATTGTATATTGAAACCGGAAATCACTCCAAAGCGATTCAATGGCTAGACCAGGCTATAAAAGTCAATAACAAAAAAGACATTGTTACTCGACTGATGTTTATAAAAGCCCAGGTTTTGCTTGCAGACGGCCAAAAAGAATTAGCAACAAAGGCTTTTCGTAAAGTTATTGATAAAAATCCATCTTACGATCTTACCTTTTACTCCAAAATCAATATTGCCAAGTCTTACCAAAAAGGGCAAAATTCGGATTATGACATTAAAGAAGAGCTGCAAGAAATGCTGAAAGATGCTAAAAACAAAGAGTATAAAGATGTAATTTATTATGCTTTATCTCAGATAGCTCTTCAGGAAAATGATATGGCCGCTCGTATCGAGTATTTGCAAAAATCTGTTAGCAAAAGTCTTAATAACAATCGCCAAAAAGCTGTCTCTGCTTTGGAATTGGGCGATGTATACTTTGATCGCAAGCAGTATGAGCTATCGCAGAATTATTATGACAGTGCGATGAATGTTCTGCCTAAAAAGTTCCCGGATGCAGATTCGTTAAAAATGCGTCATGATGTACTTTCTGCTTTGGTGGATAATTTGATGAATATTGAGCGACAGGACAGCCTTCAGCGTATTGCAGCTATGCCGCAAGCCGAGAGGGAAACCTTTATTCTTGACCTGATTCAGCAAATTAAAGAGGATGAACGAAAACAAAGAGAAGAAGAGCAACGACGCCTCAATGCCATGCGCGAAGCGGAGATGGACCGGGCACGCCAACAACAAACCGTTGGGAAAGGGGAGTGGTATTTTTATAACAATCAGTCAAAATCTTTTGGCTTTACTGAGTTTCAAAAACGCTGGGGTGAACGCAAGCTTGAAGACAACTGGAGATTGAGCAATAAAGCAAGCATGAGTTTTGCTGGTGATGGCTCAGATCCGCTGGATCAGATGATACGCGATAGCCTTAGCAAGGAAGGGTTTACGGCAAAAGATGTGGGTTATTATCTGGCAGACTTGCCCCTTACAGACTCCCTCATGGCTGTTTCGGACAGTATCATCAAACAGTCCTTATTCGATCTGGGACTTATCTATCAGGAAGATTTAAAAAACTACTCAAAAGCAGTGGATACCTACGAAGAATTAACGCAGCGCTTTCCACAATCAAAATATACCCTAAGAGCATATTATCACTTGTATCAGAATTACCAGAAGCTTGGCGATACCGCCCAGGCAAACCAATGGAAATCGCGTATACTTAATGAGTATGCGGATAGTGATTATGCTAAAATTATTCAAAACCCCGATTATTTTAAAAAACAGGAAAAACAGCTCAATGCCGAGGAGGCCTTTTATAAGGAAGCCTGGACAGCATATCAAAATCAACAATATAGTCAGGTTATTACACTGGCCGATACAGGAATTTCAAAATATGGGGACGATGAAGTTGCTTCCCGACTGGCTTTGCTCAGGGCTTTTGCTAAAGGACATGTTGCTGATTCCTCAGCCTATACTGATGCCTTGCGCTATGTTACGGTTAACTATCGAAAAACTCCTTCAGCCAATGCAGCTCAACAGATTCTCGACTATCTGGAACCTGAAAAATCTGACGGAAAACTAACACAAAAAGATAAAGAAGATAGCCAGACAACGGAAAGCTACTATAAGTATCAGCCCGAATCTATGCAGCTTTATATTGCTGTTTTTGACGTCAAAGGGCTGAAGGTGAATGAACTTAAAGGAGATTACTCGGACTTTAATAAAGAATCGGCCAGCTTAGAAAATCTTTCCGTCAACAGTGTTTATCTTGACAGCCGAAGACAAATGTTGACTATTAGCCGCTTCGACAATGCTGCTGCAGCTCTGAAATATTATAAAACGGTACAGGCCAGTGAGCGATTGAAAAAATACTTTGATCAGCAGCAAGGTAAACACTTTATCCTCTCTGTTAACGATTATTCCAGGTTCTATAAGAAAAAGAAAACGGATGAGTACCTTAAGTTTTTTGAAAAGAATTATCTGAAAAGATAAACAGAATCATTGACAAGCAGCAAAATAAATCCTATTTTTGACCTTTTACTAATTCAGCAATACATTTTATATTATGGCAAAAGCATCAGAGAAAGACAACAGTGCAATTAATATCCTGGACTCAAGTACAGTGATTCGGGGTGATATTGAATCAACAGGAAGGCTCCGTATCGACGGGAAAATTATTGGCACATTACGTTCTCAGGAGAAAGTTATTTTGGGACAAAGTGGTTTTGTAGAGGGAGAAGTACATTGTAAAAGTGCCGAAATTTCTGGAAAGTTAAAAGGAAAAGTAGTGATTGAAGAACTTCTGTCGTTAACAGCTTCAGCGCAGCTGGAAGGAGAAGTGGTAACCAAAAAACTGGCTATTGAACCGGGTGCTGTTTTTAATGCTAGTTGTAAAATGACAGATAATCCGTCAAATACTGGTCCTAAACCGAATATTGTGAATGACAAAAAAGAAAAAGAAAAACAAGCACAACACCAACCTGCATAATTATGCGCGCTACTCCTCAATGGCTTTTCAGATGATGGCTGTCATCATTGTTGGCGTTTGGGGTGGTGTGAAACTTGATGAATGGCTGCGTATTGGATTTCCGGTATTTACTATCCTGCTCTCGTTTGTTTCTGTTGGTGGTGCTGTTTATATTGGAATTAAAGACTTTATAAATACAAAACAAAATGACAAATAAATTTTTAAACACCCATGTGCGTGAATACTTGAAATACCTGACCCTATTCACTGTTGTGATTCTTATTGCAGCTTTCTTTTTTTGGTGGCTGGCACCAGAGGAAATCGTAACAGCCGCTTTGTTTTATATCATTCCCTTTTTTTATATTGTTTCTCTCATTGTTTATGCTGTTCTGGTACAGGCCAGTAGCAAGCGTTTTGTGCATTTTAATAATCGCTATATGCTTTCTACTGTTATTAAGCTGCTGCTGTTTATGGTTATTATGATTGCGTATGTCTTTGCTAATCAGGGCGACGCGGTTAACTTTTTGGTCACCTTTTTGATACTCTACTTGTTATATACAGCCATCGAGGTTGTCTTTATTGTCAGAGCCACACGCCGGATAAAATCCGACGAAGATAAGTCAAGCTGATGCCTTTTACAATGCATGTTTTCTTGCCTTACTCCCGAAAATTTTACTAAATTTGGGCACTTGATTCGCAATCAAAGATAATAAATATGTCTATAAAGTGCAGATATAAAAAGGTTTATGGTGTCTTTGCTTTAGCTTTTCTGCTTTTGGCCAGTGGGATGGCACATGCTACAAATGAGCATGGATCAAAGCAGGAGGAAGGCGCACAGGATATTCATAGTGAGGTATCACAGGAAGAAGACTTTAATGCAGGGGAAATGATCCTGGAACATGTAAAAGATGTGCACGAATGGCATATTGCTACTGTCGGGGATCATCATATCACCATCCCGCTTCCCATTATTTTGTATGATCAGGAGCAAAAAAAACTCCACGCATTTATGTCCTCAAAGTTTCATCACGGACATGAATCTTACAAAGGCTACAAGCTTACGCAAGATGAAAAAATAGTGGCCGTAAAACCCGGTACTATGGAAATTGATCAAAGCCGAAAGCCGCCGCTGGATTTTTCTTTTACTAAAACAGCTGCCGGGATATTTGTCACGGTGATCTTGCTTTTGGTGGTTTTTTTGACAGTAGCCAGACGATATAAGCAAGAAGCCAATCGGGCTCCAAAAGGATTGCAATCGGTGATGGAACCCCTCATCCTTTTTATCAGGGATGATGTAGCTCGTCCTTCTATTGGAGAAAAAAACTATGGCCGTTTTATGCCATTCTTATTAACCTTGTTTTTCTTTATACTGTTTGCCAACCTGCTTGGCTTAGTGCCTTTTTTCCCTGGTGGCGCTAATGTCACAGGAAATATTACTGTCACTATGGTGTTGGCACTATTTACTTTTTTGGTGACAAACTTTAGCGGGAATAAACATTACTGGAAGCATACATTCAATACGCCGGGAGTACCCTGGTGGTTGAAGTTTCCTCTGCCAATGATGCCTATTGTAGAACTGCTGGGAATGATAACCAAGCCGTTTGTCTTGATGGTGCGTTTGTTTGCCAATATTCTGGCAGGACACATTATTATACTGGGTTTTGTCAGTTTGATCTTTATTTTTGGTATTGGCAATGCCATAGCCGGATACGGCGTATCCATATTTTCTGTGATATTTACGATATTTATTAGTTTTTTAGAGTTGTTGGTAGCCTTTATTCAGGCCTATGTCTTTACTTTGCTTTCTGCATTGTATCTTGGCATGGCCACAGAGGAGCCACACTAATTCATTGAAATATAAACCAATAAGTTTAATTTATTATGACCTTATTAAGTGTGATGTTACAACAAGCAGTTGTCGATTTAGGCCCTTTCGCCCTGATGGGTGCAGGCCTGGGTGCTGCTATTGCAGCTTTGGCTGCAGCAATTGGAATTGGGAACATTGGTAGAAGTGCATTGGAGTCTATCGCTCGTCAGCCCGAAGCTGCCGGCGATATTCGTTCCAGCATGATTATTTCTGCCGCTCTGATTGAAGGGGTTGCCTTTTTTGCTATTGTGATTTCTCTGTTGATCGTTGTATTGTAAACAGGGAGTAAATCTTTCCCGCAACGGTTGGTTGTGGGAAAGATGTTTGATGTTCATGAATTAAAAAATAAATAACATTATGGGACTCGTAACACCCGATCTTGGACTCATTGTTTGGATGACCCTGGCATTTTTGATTGTACTATGGGTTTTGGGCAAGTATGCCTGGATACCAATCATGAATTCATTGAAAAAAAGAGAACAAACCATCGATCAAGCGCTTCATCAGGCCGATAAAGCCCGTGAAGAGATGAAAAATCTTAAAGCAGGTAATGAAAAACTTTTACAAGAAGCCAAAATCGAACGGGAACAAATTCTGAAAAAAGCGCGGCAATCGGCTGATAAAATTATTGAAGAAGGCAACCATACTGCCCGGCTGGAATCGGGTCGTATACTCGAAGATGCAAAAAAGCAAATTCATTTTGAACGCATGGCGGCAATGACTGATCTGAAAAATGAAATCGCCACCCTGTCTATTGAAATTGCTGAAAAAGTGCTTCAACAGGAGCTTTCTCATAAAGATAAGCATCAGGAATTGATCCGGCAACAGCTTGAAAAAGTTAAATTCAATTAATGATGATAAACATTCCAAAAGTTGGCAAACGATATGCTAAAGCTCTCTTTAGCTTTGCGCTGGAGCAAAACGAACTGGAACAGGTGAAGGATGATATGAGTCTGATTCATAATACCATTGAACAAAGCCGGGAACTGCAGCTGTTGTTGAAAAATCCCTTATTGCCACACAAAAAGAAAAAATCCCTTATCAAAGCTATTTTTGAATCTCATGTTGGCAAAACAGTGCTGACCTATTTGATGATTATCCTGCAAAGGAACAGGGAAGTCTATATTCGCGACATTGCAACGCAGTTTGTCGTTTTCTATAAAGAGTATAAAAATATTAAAACAGCTTATCTGGCTACTGCTGCTGAAGTGAAGGACGATATCCGCCAAACAATTGTTCAAACCTTAAAGGAGCAGTTGAATGCCGATATTGAACTTGTGGAAGAATTGCAGCAGGAATTGATCGGAGGCATTGTGCTGAAGGTTGACGATCAGGAAATAGACATGAGCCTGAAGAAAAGACTTAATGACTTGGCCAGAGAATTTCAGTATAATCTCTATCAGGGAAAAATTTAAACGCGCTAAAAAACAAAGATTATGGCAGAAATAAAACCAGCTGAAGTATCAGCCATTTTGAGAAAAGAATTGAGTGGGTATGATCAACAGGATCAACTGGAAGAAGTAGGAAGTGTTCTGGAAGTTGGCGATGGAATTGCCCGTATTTATGGTCTTGGCAATGCCGAATCCGGAGAGCTTCTGGAGTTTACCAAAACCGGTTTAAAAGCCACTGTGCTTAACCTCGAAGAGGATAATGTCGGAGCCGTATTGTTGGGAAGTGCCAATGAAGTGATGGAAGGCGACAAAGTGAAACGTACCGGACATATTGCATCAATCAAAGTGGGCGAAGGATTGCTGGGGCGTGTTATTAACACCCTGGGAGAACCCGTTGACGGGCGAGGCCAGATTGAAGGTGAACGCTTTGACTTGCCTCTGGAACGAAAAGCCCCCGGGGTAATCTACCGCCAGCCAGTAAAAGAACCCCTGCAAACCGGAATCAAAGCCATTGACTCCATGATTCCCATTGGACGTGGTCAACGGGAATTGATTATCGGCGATCGTCAGACTGGTAAAACAGCTATTGCTATTGATACCATTATAAATCAAAAAGAGTTTTACGACAGGGGCGAACCCGTCTATTGTGTATATGTTGCTGTTGGACAAAAAGGCTCAACTGTGGCACAGATTGTGGAAGTATTGCGTGAAAAAGGAGCATTAGATTACACAGTTATTGTATCAGCTACTGCTGCTGATCCTGCTGCCATGCAGTTTTATGCTCCCTTTGCAGGTGCTTCTATAGGGGAGTTTTTTCGGGATACCGGACGACATGCTCTGGTGATTTATGATGACCTTTCAAAACAAGCTGTTTCTTATCGAGAGGTTTCCTTGCTGCTGCGCCGGCCTCCAGGACGTGAAGCCTATCCTGGTGATGTGTTTTACCTGCACTCCCGCCTGCTGGAGCGGGCCGCCAAAATCATCGAATCGGATGAGGTGGCCAGGCAAATGAATAATATTCCCGAGGCCATCAGGGATAAGGTTAAAGGGGGAGGATCGCTTACCGCCCTTCCTATTATCGAAACACAAGCCGGGGATGTCTCATCTTATATCCCTACCAATGTTATCTCTATTACCGATGGGCAGATCTTTCTGGAATCCGATTTGTTTAATGCCGGTGTCCGTCCCGCTATTAATGTTGGTATTTCTGTTTCACGTGTCGGTGGTAGTGCCCAGATTAAAGCTATGAAAAAAGTTGCCGGTACTCTGAAATTGGACCAGGCATCTTTTCGTGAGCTGGAAGCCTTTGCGAAATTTGGCTCTGACCTGGATGCTGCAACCAAAGCAGTACTTGAAAAGGGACAAAGAAATGTGGAAATACTCAAGCAACCGCAATATTCTCCTGTAGTTGTTGAAAAACAAATCGCCATTATCTATGCCGGAACTAACAACCTGATGAAAAAGGTTGCTGTCAATAAAATTAGAGATTTTGAAATAGCATACCTTGGTGTATTAGAGGAAAATCATCGCGCGGATGTCCTCGATAAATTGAAATGTGGTGATTTAAATGATGAGGTGAAGGCAATCCTGGAAAAAGTAGCCAGCGAAGTGGCAGCTACATATCAAAAAAAAGACTAAATTCTCTTATCACTTGAATAATCTGGTGTTATGGCTAATTTAAAAGAAGTTCGAAATCGCATTACCTCTGTGAAAAGTACACAGCAGATTACCAGTGCTATGAAAATGGTGTCCGCGTCTAAGCTTAGAAAGGCACAATATGCGATTCAGAAAATGCGACCATACGATCACAAACTGCAGCAAATCTTGCTACATATAGCCGAAGATATGAATCAGAAAAAAACACAAAGTGTTTTTTCAGAACAGCGTGAAGTGACAAACGTACTGCTGATTGTTATGTCTTCAAACCGCGGACTGTGTGGTGCCTTTAATTCAAATGTGATGAAAACAGCCGAAGCACGCATTGAAGAAGCCTTTAGCGAACAAAAAGCCAACGGAACACTGGATATTTTTGCCCTGGGAAAGAAAGCCTTTCAGTACTTTCGTAGAACTGAATATAACATGGCCGGATGCAACGAAGACCTGATTGAAAAACCAGCGTTCGAACCCTTGCGCGAATTGGCTGAATCGTTTATGGAGCAGTTTGCTCATAAACAATACGATCGTATAGAAGTTGTGTACAACCGCTTTAAAAATGCTGCTAATCAAATACTAACTGTTGAGCAGTTTTTGCCTGTGGTGGATGTGAAAAATGATGAAGACCAGAAAAACAAAGCTGAAATTGAATACTTGTATGAGCCAGACCAGGAAACTATCCTGCGCGAACTGCTGCCTAAAACCTTAAAAGTGCAGTTATATAAAATGCTTCTGGATTCATATACTGCTGAACAAGGAGCTCGTATGACAGCCATGCATCAAGCTACGGATAATGCTATAGAACTCTTGCGTGATCTTCGGCTTGCCTATAATAAAGCCCGTCAGGCTTCTATTACTAATGAGCTGATCGAAATTACCAGCGGTGCCGATGCCCTCAGAAGCTAAGCCTGAACATTAGACGACTTGTTTTGTTTAGAAAGTAAATTTAAAATCTAGTATTATGCTATCAGAAAAAATGCAAAAAATGCTTAATGAGCAGATTAACAAAGAGCTATGGTCTGCTTATTTGTATCTTTCCATGTCAGCTTATTTTGAAGAGCAAAACCTTCCCGGCTTTGCCAACTGGATGCGTGTGCAATCACAGGAGGAAGTTACTCATGGAATGAAAATTTTTGACTATGTCAATGAACGTGGTGGACGTGTGTTGCTTCAACCTATTAGCGAAGTCCCTTCGGAATGGAATGATACAAAGACTATCGTGGAAGAAACCCTGAATCACGAAAAGGTTGTATCTCAATCTATCTATAACCTTGTTGACCTGGCTATAGAAGAAAAAGACCACGCTACCAATAATATGCTGCAGTGGTTTATCAAAGAACAGGTTGAAGAAGAAGCCAGCGTTGATGAGCTGCTTGGGAAAGTGGAAATGACCGAAGGTAAGCCTCATGCTATTATGATGATTGACAAAGAACTGGCCGGACGTCAGTTTGTGGATGAAACCAAAGAAGAGTAAAACTTTTTAGAAGAAGAAAAAGGCGACTCCGCCTACGGCTACAAAAGCGCCAATGATTTCGCGCAGGGTCACTTTTTCTTTAAAAATCAGTACAGAAGGCAGGATGATGATTACTGGTGTGAGAGACATTAAGGTTTGAGCAATTCCGGCAGAGGTAAACTTAACGGCAACCAGCGATAGCGTTACGCCAAGGAATGGTCCGAAAAAAGCCCCTCCGGAGGTAAACAACATGCCTTTTCCATTTTTCAGCGCAGCAAATACTTTGTGCCATCTTTTCATAAAGAAGAAGACAATCATAAAACCGATGGCACCAGCCATAACGCGGATGTGTGTCGAGGCCACCACATCATAATCCATCATGCCTTTTTTGCTAAGTACCAGGCCGATGGCCTGTCCAGTGGCTCCGCCAAAGGCCAGTAACAAGCCCAAAGGATTTGTAAACCAGTCTTTCAGGCGGGCTTTCTTTCCGTCCACAGTTTTTACCGGCCTGTTTAATACCACCATCATAATCCCGGACAAGGTGATGGCCATGCCCATAATAGCTTTTATATCCATTGTTTCTCCAAGAATAAGCCATCCGCCAATAGCTGCTATTGGTGGCGAGAGAGCCATTACCAACATGGATATTCTGGCTCCTACAACTACAAAAGCCTGAAACAATAATAAGTCGCCAATGGTAAAACCGATAATACCAGATAAAGCTAGCCAGAGCAGGTTATGCATGCTTGCATCCATGGGTAAAAACAAACCACGGCTTATCCAGTTTACGGTTCCCAGCAAGGCAAAAGCCATAACCAAACGGATTAAATTGACCGATAGCGAACCAATTCTTTTTCCTGCTGCTTCGAAAAACATGGAAGTGGCTGTCCAGCAAATGGCTGTTGCAACTCCGGCTATTTCCCCATAGTATTGTTCCATGTGCTAAAGGCTAAGGTTTATTCTTTTTCTTGTTCAATAAGCTTCACCAGTTTCTGATACCATTCTTTGCCGTATTTCCTCAGCAGTGCATCTTTGGTGAATTTGTATAACGGAATGCCGTGGTGGCGACCTTTATATCGTGCTGGATCGCAAATGTCCCAATGATGATAGTTCACCGCATCACGATTGTTGAACGTGGAAATGCGAATGGGATAAAGATGACAGGATACTGGTTTGCGAAACGATATCTTGCCTTCCTTCCAGGCCTTTTCTATGGCACAAAAGGCAATGTCGTTTTCAAAATATACAAATGCACATTCCTGATGATTTACCAGGGGAGTAACAAAGGTGCCGTCTTCATCATAGTCAATCATTCCGTTTTCTTCTATCACCTGTATGCCTTCTTTGCGCATAAAAGGTTTGATAGTATCAAATATCTCTTCTAAAATTCCAACTTCCCCGTCTTCCAAAGGAGCACCAGAATCTCCAAGT
Organism: Bacteroidota bacterium; assembly: GCA_051748205.1. Taxonomy (GTDB): domain Bacteria; phylum Bacteroidota; class Bacteroidia; order Bacteroidales; family PWNQ01; genus PWNQ01. Next base: position 24,853 of record JBNJHE010000001.1, read on the forward strand.
ACACAACAGTTCCCTTTGCATTTCGACAAATCACAGCAAAACTTTTCTTCTGCTAAAAAGTCTGAAACCAATACATCATCAATTACAATCATCTGCTAAAATTTTGCGCCAAAAATAATGGTTTTTTAATAGCAGGATTCAAACATTATGAGCTTTGTCCTGAAGTACCGGGCATAGTCAAATTAACTACCGGAGGATGTTATTGCAACATAGCTGGCAGTTGCTCCGGCAATTGCTGATTGTACTTCCTCTATACTTTTGCTTACATCATTGCTCAATTCATTTTCTTTCACACGTTTCTTAAGTCGCTTTCGGATTTCTTTGTTCGGAATATCATCGGTATACAGGATCTTCTGAATGTTGCTGGCTATGATCAGGCCCAATAGTGTGGATTCTCTTGAGGATAACTTTCTGTCGCTCATTATATTATTGAAATGCATTTGCGGGGTTATTATTTTAAAAAGGCAGCGGAGCGGTAGCGTGGTTTTTATTATTTTCGCATCTTAAAATACAGCTAAAAATGGAAAAAATTGTCAGCGGCATACGGCCAACCGGAAATCTGCATCTGGGGAATTATTTTGGTGCGGTGAAAAATTTTCTGCGTTTGCAACAGGAGCATAACTGCTATTTTTTTATTGCAGATTATCATTCATTGACGACACATCCCACGCCAGAAAATCTTACTGACAGTGTGAAAAATGTGTTGGTAGAATATCTGGCTTGTGGCCTGGACCCGGAAAAAGCAACAATTTACCTGCAAAGCGATGTACAGGAAGTAGCGGAGTTATATCTGCTATTGAACATGAATGCATATTTGGGAGAGCTTCAGCGTGTAGCTTCTTTCAAGGAAAAAGCACGGATGCAACCCAATAATGTGAATGCCGGTTTGCTTACCTATCCTGTGCTGATGGCTGCTGATATCCTGCTTCACAAAGCTTCTAAAGTGCCGGTAGGCAAAGATCAGGAACAACACCTGGAGATGACGCGTAACTACGCCAGGCGATTTAATAATTTGTACAAAACAGATTATTTTCTGGAGCCCGAAGCATTTAACTTTGGAGAGCAACTGGTGAAGGTTCCCGGCCTGGATGGATCCGGGAAAATGGGGAAATCTGAAAGTGGAAATAATGCAATCTTCTTGTCGGATGACTTGAAAAAAACCCGGAAAAAGATTATGAGAGCGGTGACGGATTCCGGACCGAATGAGCGGAATCAGCAAAAATCACAAGCTGTTCAAAACCTTTTTGATTTGCTGAAGATTGTTTCGAGCCCTGATGTTGTTGCTAGTTTTGATGAGCAATACAACCAGGGAATAATCCGATATGGCGATTTAAAAAAGCAATTGGCCGATGATGTTATTCATTTTATCGAACCGATTAAGAATAAAATTGATGCATTGCATCAGGATGAGGCTTATCTGCAAAAAGTCTTGAATCAGGGTGCAGAGCGAGCTCGCGAAAGTGCAGGCAGGACAATACGCGAAGTCAGAGATATTATTGGATTTCACAACAGACCATTATTATGAACCCAGCAAAAAACTTATTGCCTGTTTTTTATTGGCTGCTACGCCTAATAATTATGTTTACGGTGTATGTGCATTTTTGGAATATTGTAAAAGTATTTGATACTTCCTCTGTTAGCTTTTTTGTGGCTGCTGCTTTTGTCTTGTTGGCCATAATGTTGATTGTTGGAGGTTTTGCTCGCAAGCATACCCTCACAATCCTTTCAGGCCTCTTGTTGGCAGCCCTTTCTGTATATCAAATGGTGCAACTGGGTTTTCAGATCGGAAAACCCCTGGCTTTTTATGGGCTTCTTGCTACAGTTGGGTTATTATTCGTAGGTGCCGGAAATAAAAAGTAATAAGCATCCCTCGATTCATTTCTTTTTTTTTTGACAAAGTGGATGTTTCATGCTATCTTTGGAGAAACTAATTCGTTATGGTATCCAGAAAGCCCATTGCCCTATTTTCTGAATGGCTGTTTAAAATTTCTTTAGTCGTTTATTTTCTGTATTTAATGTTTCCCGGCGAATATTTTGATCTTTTTTGCATGGACTTTTGGAGAGAGATATTGAATATTCTTTATTTTCTGCTTTGGATTGTAATAGCTTTGATTGTTACTTTGCCATCACAACGTGTATTTCGAATTATTAGTTTCTTTTTGCTTGGGATATCTTCATTTTTCAAACTTTTATTAATACTTTATAATGATGGAATTCAAGGCAAAATGAGTGTTTTTATCCTTTTGTTTTTTATTTCATTTTATGAGTTAACCCGGATATATTTATACCATAAAAGCAAGAAATAAATTAGCATTCTACGCGTAAATGTTAGAAGGAGTCGATACTATGATATTTTTTTGAACTTTGCAGTCCAAAAATTAATCATGCTGTTCGTGTTTTGGCATGTTGCTGGTATATTAAATGAGTTTTGCAAATGAACCGGGCCATGACAAAAACTTTAACACACACGCATGATTAAAAAAATGAAAAGTGTATAGTTAAAAGATGCTGTGTCATGGCGAGCTCCCCCGAAAAAAAGACGGGGTAAAATCGTACCTAATTAATAAAATTTAGACAGATGAACTTATGGCGATAAGCAGCTTCACCAGGTTTAAACTTTACCTGATATGATTCAGGCATATACTTTAATGATAAACGTTAACTAAATCTATGATAGAAAAGAAGAATACTGAACAAACAGGAGAACGAGTTATTTTGGCAGGATTAATCTCTAATCGCGAGGACAAGTATCGTATTGAAGAGTATCTTGATGAGTTGGAATTTCTTGTTGAGACAGCTGGAGGCAAGGTTTATCAGCGGTTTGTTCAACAACTGCAGACACCTAATCCCGGATTGTTTATGGGCAAGGGGAAAATCATTGAAATGAGCCAATACATTAAAGAGCAAAACATAGATACTGTGGTTTTTGACGATGAGCTTTCTCCTTCGCAATTGCGCAATATTGAAAAAGAGCTGGAGTGTAAGGTGCTGGATCGTACTAATCTGATTCTGGACATTTTTGCCCGTCGCGCTCGTACTGCCCATGCAAAAGTACAGGTAGAGCTGGCTCAGTATGAGTATTTACTTCCACGGCTTACAGGTATGTGGACACACCTGTCCAAACAAAAAGGAGGCATTGGGATGAAAGGACCCGGAGAAAGGGAAATAGAAACCGACCGGCGAATTGTCAGAGATAAAATTACCAGATTGAAGCGGCGCCTGCAACAGATTGATAAACAAATGGCTACTCAGCGAAAAAATCGCGGTAAATTGGTGCGGGTGGCTTTGGTAGGCTATACGAATGTTGGAAAATCCACCCTGATGAATCGCCTCAGCAAGTCGGATGTGTTTGCTGAAAATAAACTCTTTGCAACCCTCGATACTACCGTGAGGAAAGTTGTGGTTGGAAACCTGCCATTCCTGATTTCGGATACCGTTGGATTCATCCGCAAATTGCCGCATGGGCTGGTCGAGTCTTTTAAGTCAACCCTGGATGAAATTAGAGAAGCTGATATTATTTTGCATGTGGTTGATGTTTCCCATCCAAATTTTGAAGAACAAATCAAAGTGGTTAATGAAACGCTGGCTGAAATCCAGGATGAAGAAAAAGATTATATCCTGCTTTTTAATAAAATGGATGCTTATCCAACCAACGACCAGGAGTTTGAAGTACTTGTAGACCTCGATCAACAGGATTATGTCCCCCTGGATGAATTGAAACAATCATGGTTGACCGCCGAACCTTATCCGGTGATTTTTGTTTCAGCAAAGCAAAACCTAAATATGGATGAACTTAAAGAAGTACTATATCGCAGAGTAAGAGCCATTCACACTCAACGCTATCCTTATGATGACTTTCTTTACTAGCCGGATGGTGTCCTTATTGCTATTATTGGTCTACTGATATAAAAAATATGGGTGTAAATTGTTTTTTATGACCGAGATAAATTAATTTAGCACCGGAAAAATAGCTTGTAATTAGTGCAAGAAAAACGAATTGGTATGAATATTATAATTGTTGGCGATGGTGAAGTAGGGCTGCATTTGGCTAAAATGTTTACAAATGAACGTCATAATATCACTGTAATTGATCAAAACAGGGAGATGCTGGAGCAGGTAGAGTCTAACACAGACTTGCTGACTATTGCAGGCAATGCTACATCCATAGAGATATTGAAACAGGCTAAAGTGCAGAGTGCAGACTTGTTGATCTCAGTTGTCCATGAAGAAAGAACAAATATTGTAACCAGCCTCTTAGGTAAAAAGCTGGGCGCAAAAAAGGCTATCGCCCGGGTGAATAACCCTGAATATCTGCTGGATAAAAATAAAGCCTTATTCAGAGAATTGGGCATTGATTCCGTTGTTAGCCCCGAAGGTATAGCTTCTCGTGAAATCATCAATCTGTTAAATCAAACAGCTGTAAGTGAGACATTTGAGTTTTCCCACGGAAAGCTTTCTCTCTTTCTTATTCCTCTTGCTGATGATGCTATCGTTATTGGCAAATCGCTGGTTGATATCGATCAGGAATATGGTAGTTTAGGGTTTCGTGCTGTAGCAATTCACCGCAAGGGAAAAACAATTATTCCTAAAGGGAATGATCATTTTGAAATCAATGATCAGGCTTATGTGATTTCAAAACCAGATTCTATTAAGCAGGTGTTTGAGCTCTCAGGTCGTGAAACCTTACCCATTAAAAAGATTATGATTATTGGTGGAGGTCGAATAGGACGGTTTACAGCTAAAAAGCTGGAAGAAAAAATTTCCGTTAAGCTTATAGACAAGGATCCTAAACGATGTGAAAGTTTGTCAGATATCCTGGATAACACTCTTATCATCAATGGAGATGCCCGGGATATGCAATTATTGGAGGAAGAGGGAATCCAAAATATTGATGCCTTTATTGCTGTAAGTAATGATTCTGAAACGAATATTTTGACCTCTTTACTGGCCAAACGATACGGCGTAAAGAAGATTATTGCCCTGGTGGAAAACATCGAATATATCGATATTGCTCAAAGTATTGGTATTGATACTATCATAAACAAAAAGCTGATTACAGCTTCGTATATTACCCGTTTCACCATGGACGCGGAGGTAGCTAATCTTAAGTGTCTTAGCGGTGTCGATGCCGAAGTTTTAGAGTTTGTTGTAAAGGAAAAAACGCCCATAACCAAAAAGCCGATTAAAAAACTGCATTTTCCTGAAAATGCCATTATCGGAGGAATTATTCGCGGAGACGATAGCTTGATTGCTACCGGAGATATTCAGATACAAAAAGATGACCGCGTGGTAGTTTTTGCCCTTCCCGAGACAATCAAAAAAGTCAATCGTTTTTTCCACTAGGTAGGAGAATCCCTCAAAATTTTGTTATTTTGTCTTTTGAAACCGAAACATCATGGCCAGTTGGAATAAGATAAATGCTAAAGCAATCTTTAAAGTGCTAGGGGCTTTAGTGATTATTGAAGGGATTTTTATGCTCACGGCACTGGGCTTTTCGCGGTATTACGGAGGTGAGGATTTTTTTGCGATTCTGGTCTCGGCAGCAATCACAATTGCTAGCGGTATTTTGATTAACTTATTGGGCCGCAGTGAGAAACGCACTGCTATTGGCAAAAGAGAAGGCTATGTTATTGTTTCTTTTACCTGGATAGTGATTTCATTGTTTGGCAGTTTGCCGTTTATTTTAAGTGGTAGCATCCCAAATTTTTCTGATGCTTTTTTTGAAACAATATCGGGCTTTACAACCACTGGTGCATCTATCCTAAGTGATATAGAAGCTATGCCTAAAGGTGTGTTGTTTTGGCGCAGCCTGACTCACTGGATCGGCGGGATGGGAATTATTGTTCTTTCCCTGGCCATTTTGCCAATACTTGGTATTGGAGGCATGCAATTGTTTGTAGCAGAAGTACCCGGTCCTACGCCGGATAAGCTGCATCCCAGAATCGCCGGCACGGCCAAACGCCTTTGGGGTATTTATTTATTGCTTACAGTACTGGAAACGGGTTTGCTTATGGGTGGTGGTATGGATTTTTATAATGCCTTATGCCATACTTTTGGCACTGTTGCTACAGGAGGCTTCTCTACTCAAAATGCCAGCATTGCTGAATATTCACCATATATTCAATACGTGATTATTGTTTTTATGATTCTGGCAGGAACGAATTTTACCCTGCATTATCTGGCCCTTAGCGGACGGCTGAAAAAAATATGGCAGAATGAAGAATTTCGCTATTACATCAAACTCCTCTTCGCCTTTTCAGTGGTGGTGGCTCTCTTGTTGATTTTTAAAGCCAATGTGTTGCCCGAAAAGGCAATCCGGGATGCTTTGTTCCAGGTTGTGTCCATTACCACTACCACAGGATATGTGACAACAGATTATCTGGCCTGGCCTGTATTTATCTGGATACTCTTGTTTTTTCTTATGTTTACAGGTGGCTCGGCTGGCTCTACCGGTGGCGGGTTAAAGGCTGTCAGGCAACTGATGGTGTTGAAGAGTAGTGCCGTAGAGTTGCGCAGACTCTTGCACCCCAGAGCTTTTATCCCCGTCCGACTTAATGATAAAGCCGTGCCAAGGGATATTGTCTCTAATATTTTGGCCTTTTTTGTGTTATATTTGCTGATCTTTGGTTTTGGAACCTTGATTATGGTCGTTATTGGGTTAGACTTTGATTCGGCTATAGGCTCTGTCATTGCTACATTGGGGAATATTGGCCCGGCTATTGGTGATGTTGGGCCGGTGGATAACTATGCTGCCATTCCTACAGGAGGCAAATGGTTTTTGTCTTTTATGATGTTGCTCGGTCGCCTGGAATTGTTTACTGTTCTGATTTTGTTGTCACCCAAATTCTGGTATGAATAATGAAGCTATCTGCTGTCATCATCACTTTTAATGAAGAACGAAATATTGCTCGTTGTCTCGATTCCCTGCAGGATGTCGCTGATGAAATCCTTGTTGTCGACTCATACTCAACGGATCAAACAAAGTCAATATGCCTGCAGTATAAGGTTAGATTCCTGGAAAATAATTTTGAAGGGCATATTCAACAGAAAAATTATGCAATGAATCAGGCTGGCAGCGATATGATTTTATCGCTGGATGCGGACGAAGCATTATCGGATGAACTAAAGAAATCGATACAGGAAATAAAGAATGACAAAAAGGCTGAACAAATAGCCTTTGCTATGAACCGGCGCACGAACTATTGTGGACAATGGATTTATCATAGTGGATGGTATCCGGATAGAAAAATCAGATTGTGGAATCGGTTATCCGGAGAATGGGGTGGTGTTAATCCTCATGATAAAGTGGTGTTGGATAGCAATGTAAAGATTGTCAGGCTTAAAGGTGATTTGCTCCATTATTCGTTTTATTCTATTGATGAGCATATTGCGCAGATAAATAAATTTACTACAATTTCAGCCCTTGAAATGGTTGAAAGGCCAAAAAGTCTGGTTTTGTTAAAAATGATTTTTAGCCCCGGTGTTCGCTTCTTTAGAGATTATTTTCTAAAAAGTGGTTTTCGGGATGGATTAAGGGGGTATATTATTTGTCGAAATGCAGCATATTCACGATTTTTGCGGTATGCTAAATTATATCAATTAATTTTGGAGCAGCAAAAAGGACAAAAAGAAAAACAGGAAACACAGTGAAAACAGTATTCAGTAGGGCAGTAGCCGGAGAGCGGATATACCTTTTTGGATTAATATTCCTGGCAGCTTCATTGCCTTTATCCAAATTTACCTGCAGTGTATCCCAGTTTGTTATCGTAGCCGGCTGGTTGTTAAGTAGCAAATTGGGGCTGCGCATGCGGCATTTTTTCAAACAGCCTTGTGCCTGGATGACCTCGGCCATATATCTTCTCTTTGTGGTGGGGATGGTGTATTCCGTAGATTTTGGGCATGGATTGAAAGAATTACGTATTAAACTGCCGATTTTGTTGCTCCCTTTTCTGATTTCCACCGCTCCTGCTATTAGCCGAAGGCAATGGATTTATGTGATTGCCATTTTTATTCTCGCCGTGTTGGTGTCTTCGGGAATCTCTACCTATATTTTAGCCACTACCGAAGTGATGGATACTCGCAATATTTCTCCGTTTATCTCTCATATTCGTTTTGGCCTGATGATCAGTCTGGCGTTTTTTGCATCTGTATATTTTGCCTGGCATACCCTGTATTGGTATGTCCGTTTATTGATGATACTTGTCGCCTCCTGGCTATTGGTGTTTTTGATTTTGTTAGAGTCTGTAACTGGTTTGGGAATCACGCTGGTGTTAGGTGTGATGATGTTATTATACGTCATCTTCAAAAAAGGGAAATTTTGGATTCGATTAAGTAGTCTTGCCAGCCTGGTAGTCCTGGCTGGCTTAGCCGTTTTTTCTGCCGACCGTATTATCGACGAGGAACTTAAAGACCCGGAAATCGACTATGCACAACTGGAGAAAACCACGAGCAAAGGAAATATGTATTACCATGATACAACGAATACATGGCATGAAAACGGACATTATATCTATCTGTATATCTGCGAACCTGAACTTAAAAATGCCTGGGAAAAACGTAGTGATTATGCCTATTCGGGTCAGGATAATAAAGGACAGATTCTGAAATATACACTTATTCGTTTTTTGAACTCTAAAGGATTGCGTAAAGATGCCGATGGTGTGAATCAATTGACAGAGGAAGAAGTTAAAGCGGTTGAAAACGGCATCGCCAATATTAACTATATCAACCGGTCTTCCTTGCGGGCAAGACTTTCGCAGATAATTTATGAGTATAAGAACTATCAACATCACGGTGATCCAAGTGGACACTCCGTGATGCAGCGTCTGGAATACTGGAAGGCTGCTGTGGGGATTATCAAAGCTAATCCTTTGAAAGGTGTGGGTACCGGGGATATTAATCAGGCTTTCGATCAGCAATATAAGATTATGGATTCGCCCCTTGATAAAGAATTTCAACTGCGGGCACACAACCAGTATTTGCGAATAGCTGCTACACTCGGGATTCCTGGGTTAGTCCTTTTTCTTTTGTTTGTTTTCTATCCGGTAATTGCTGCCAAAGCCTGGGAAGAAGCGCTTTTTATTCCCTTTTTGATTATTGTTTTGATGTCGATGATTACTGAAGATACGCTGGAAACACAAGCCGGAGCTACATTCTTTGCTTTCTTCTATGCCTTTTTGTTGTGGGGCAGAAGGAGTATTTTCAACCGCGATTGATTAGCTTTTCTAATTGTTTATAAGAAGAATCTGGTGCAAAGCGGGTTAGGATATCCTCGCGGGCTTGTTTTCCCATTGTCTGGCGTGCTTCAGCCTCATGATATAAATACAGTATCCGTTCTTTCATCTTTTCAAGGTCTCCAAAAGGAATTAAGAAACCTGTTTCTCCGTCCGTGATAATTTCCGGGTTGGAACTGACATCAAAAGCGATTACCGGAATTTCGTGCAACATGGCTTCTGCTAATACGTAGCCAAACCCCTCCCAGCGAGAGGGCAGAACAAATACATGTAATCCGGAATAAAAAGTGCTTATATCCTTAATAAAGCCAGACATTTTGATGTGGTCTTCCAGCTTGGCCTTTTTGATTTTTGCTTTAAGAGTGTTTCTTTGGGGACCATCTCCGGCAAGATGAATTTCAAAATCCGTTATCGCATCAGATAAGGAACGGGCCAGAGGGATTAGTAAGTCCTGCCCTTTCTGAGTGACAAAACGACCTGCATTCCCTATAATAAACCGCGGACTGTCAGCTTTTGGTTTTGGCGACTTTTTAACGTCAGGGACGCCATTGTAAACGACATGTATCTTATCCTTGTCGATTAAATCTCCTTTTTTGTTGATTAAATGTTTTGTCTGTTCAGAGTTTGCAATTACAGCATCAATTACCTTGCTGAAAAAATAGCGGTTTATTGGATGTGGATTCACTGCCAGCGCTGTTCCGCGGCGATAAAAAATCCGGGATAATTTTGCCTGCCGTGCTGCCAGTCCTCCTGCTTTCATATCTGATGGCAGGTTTAAAATGATGGTGTCAGCCTGAAGGTGAATTAACATACGCTTGAGTCGCCTGATTTCAAAAGGATTTAAAAATGAAAGCTTGCTGATTTTTACCGGACTAACCGGTATTCCCTGTTGCTGACATTGCTTAAAGAGAACGCCTTCGGGATGAGCCGCTACATGAATAGTGTATCCTCTATTCATTAACCATAGTGCTGTTTCCAGATGCCACTTTTCACCACCGCCCCAGGCTTTGTTGCTGTTGAAAAAAACTATGGTGTGTAATGAATTCATTTTTCGTTGTTACATATACAAAAGAAGACTTGAGCTATTCTAAAACAATTCTTCCAAGTTCTTCTGCAATAAGTTGAATCTTTTTGTCAATATTGGTAATTTGCTTTAGGGTGATCATAAAATCATCTTCCGATATTTTTTTTGCGCCCTGTGAATCTTTGAGTTCTTTTTGTAGTTGGTGTTTCTTTTGTTGAAGCTTGTCGAGCTTAAATGCCAGGATTGAATGAATAATTGTCTTTTCGAGGATATCCGATTCTTTTAAAATAAATATTTTATGTTTCTTTTTCCAGTTATGGCTTAGTTCTGCATGGCTGGCCAGCAAGTCAATGGCTGCATCAGCAATATGCTTGTCTTCATGTTGAGTGATCACATGGCTTTCTTTAATAACGCCTTCATCGACAAAGCCTTTATAAACATCAAATATTTTTTGATAAACCGGGACAGTAAATGATATTTCATCGTCTGTGAGATCAGATACAATGGCTTGAGCCACATTCACAGCCTGGCTATTATTCTGATTGGAGGGAACAAAGTTTTGATGACCATAGTTTAGCAGGATGCGGATAATGTTTTTTTCCTGAGTAATGATGCTTACCTGTTCCGGAGATTTCTGTTCCGTAGTTTTTGTCGTTGCTGACTCTACTGCTGGCTTCGACTCTTCCTGTTTGATTTTTTTTCGATACTGTTGTCGTAGTAGTGTATTCAGCTCATTCATCAGTGTTTGCTCCTGCATATCCAGCAGGTTAGCACATTCTGAAATATAAATAGTGCGTTTTATTTGATCCGGAATCTTGCTGATAGTTGCCACGATATCCTTAATCATATTGGCTCGGCGGACAGGATCGTTTTGGACTTCTTTTAGAAGAAGATTGGTTTTGAATACGATAAAATCGTCTGCATGTTGCTGAATAAAATCTTGTGTTTCCTGAGAGCGGTGATTGCTTGCATAGGAATCAGGGTCTTCTCCTTCGGGAAACAACACAATTTTAACATTCATCCCCTGTTCCAGGATCATATCAATTCCTCTGAATGAGGCTTTAATCCCGGCTTCATCTCCATCGTATAAAATGGTTATGTTTTCGCTGTAACGTTTGATAAGCCGGATTTGGTCGGTTGTTAGCGAAGTGCCGGAGGAAGCAACAACATTTTTAAGACCAGCTTGATAGAGTGAGATAACATCAGTATATCCTTCTACCAGAAAGCAGTTGTTTTGCCTGGAAATTTCTGTACGGGCAAAATGAATGCCGTAAAGAATTTTGCTTTTATTGTAAATGACCGTTTCGGGTGAATTAACATACTTGGGTTTTTTTTTGTCGCTGCTTAAAATGCGACCACCAAAACCGATAATTCGTCCGGAAATATTGTGGATGGGGAAAATTACACGATTGCGAAAACGATCGTAATTGTAATTGTTTTTTGAAACTGTTAATCCGGCTTGTGTCAGATAGGTTAATTTATAGCCTTGATTCAGTGCTGTTGCTGTCAGGTTATCCCATTGTTCAGGACTGTAGCCTAGCTCAAATTTTTCAATTACCTCATCAGTAAAGCCGCGATTGCGGAAATAGGATAAAGCAATGGACTTGCCTTCGTTGCTATTCCACAGTTTATCTTTAAAAAATTTGCCTGCAAATTGATTGACGACATAAAGGCTTTCGCGTTCTTTATCTTCTTCTTTTTGTTCTTGTGTTAGTTCTGTTTCTTCAATCGGGATATTATATCTGGAGGCCAGGTAGCGAAGGGCTTCCGGGTAAGTGTACTTTTCATGCTCCATCAAAAAACGAACGGCATCGCCGGAGGCACCACAGCCAAAGCATTTGTAGATTCCTTTGGATGGACTGACCGTAAATGAAGGCGTTTTTTCATTATGAAAGGGACATAAGCCAATCATATTGACACCTCGCCTTTTTAGGGTAACAAATTCGCCAATTACTTCCTCAACGCGGGCTGCATTTTTAATCTCTTCTATGGTTTCTTTTTTTATCACCGCCGAAAAAATTAGTCATTAGGGAATTTGATGTCTTTGATATTCAACTGTAGGGTTGTGGTTCCATTCCAGTGGTTTTCTTCCAGGTGATAACAGATATCAAAAGGGATCATTTTTTGAAGTTTATTCTGCTGATGCCCTTGTTGAAAAGCTATGGCAGGGAAGTGAATGTGGTACTTATCCGGTTGGGCAACCTTAAATTTCAGGTGGTTTTTCCCTACTATTCTGGATTGGCCACTTTCGACTACATGTCTGGAAATAAATACCGGAGCAGCATTGCCCGGCCCAAAAGGAGCAAATTGTTTTAATATTCTGACAAATTTATCCGTAATCTCTGTTAATGGTAGCTCTGAATCTATTTCAATTTCAGGGGTGAGCTCATAATCTTTAATATGTGTGGAGGCATATTGCTCAAAACATTGTACAAAACTGTCGAGGTTTTCGGGCTTTAAGGATAATCCGGCAGCATATTTATGGCCACCAAAGTTTTCAAGTAAATTGCTGCAATTGGATATGGCCTGGTAAATATCGAAATTTTTAATCGAACGGGCTGATCCTGTTATTAGTCCATTATTCGATAACGTGAGTACAATGGTTGGTTTGTAAAATTTCTCAATGAGCCTGCTGGCAACAATGCCTATAATGCCTTTGTGCCAGTTTTTATTGTAGATGACAATCGACTTCCGGGTTTTAAATTCTTCTCCTTCCGTGATGATCTGATTGGCGTGCTGGGTGATGATGGTGTCCAGCTCTTTACGATCTGTGTTGTTTTTATTGATTTCCCTGCCAATGCGTTGTGCAAACATTTTGTCGTTACAAATCAATAATTCTACCGACTGTTTAGCATCTTTCATTCGTCCAGCAGCATTGATCCGGGGGCCGATAATAAAAACCAGGTCGCTGATGGTTAGCTTTTTATTAAAGACCTGTTCGCTGCTTTGGTATTGTATCGGCAGACGCTTGACATTGCTATATTCAAGGATCGCTTCCAGGCCCGGGCGGGGATTTTGATTGATACGTTTTAACCCATAATAAGCCAGGGTGCGGTTTTCTTCTGTAATAGGAACAATATCTGAGGCAATACTAACAGCGACAAGATCCAGGTATTCGTAAAGTTGTGCGAGTGGTTTGTTGGGGTCTTGTTTGTCATGAACTTGTGAAAAAGCCTGGATTAACTTAAATCCTACACCACAACCGCTTAACTCTTTATAGGGATACTCATCACCCGGCCGTTTAGGGTCCAGGATTGCATAAGCCTCCGGCAGTTCATCCCCGGGCAGGTGATGATCACAGATGATAAAGTCGATCTGCTTCTGGCTGGCATAGCTAATTTTTTCCACCGCTTTAATGCCGCAATCCAACGCAATAACAAGGGTAAACTCATTGGAGTAGGCATAATCGATTCCTTTGTACGATATCCCGTAACCCTCTTCATAGCGGTCAGGAATGTAAAAGCTGATGTTTTGATGATGCTTACGTAAAAAGGAAATCATTAATGCCACGGATGTGGTCCCATCGACATCGTAATCTCCGTAAACCAGAATTTTTTCGTTATTGTCTATTGCTGTATCAATGCGTTCAATAGCTTTATCCATGTCTTTCATCAGAAATGGATCGTGAAGGTCCTTGATATTTGGACGAAAAAAACGGTGGGCTTTATCGTAATTATCCATGCCCCTTTGAACTAAAAGATTGGCAATTTGATAATCAACACCTAATTCTTTGATCAAGCGGTCAATTGCTTCTTTATTCCCTTGTTCTTTTTGTACCCATCGTTTATTCATATAAATTGATCAAAAATTTAGGTAAAGTTAATAAAAAATGACGGTCCCGGAATGCGCTTTTTTAATCTGGTTAATTAGCAGGATTTCAAAGATAAAGAGCATCTAGTCTTCAACCAGTATTTGTCCGGTCATCTCTTTTGGGGGTTCAATCCCCATTACTTTTAGTATCGTAGGACTAATGTCGGCCAGTTTTCCTCCTGACTTTAATGTTTTATATTTGGTGTTTAGCAAAAACAGAGGCACAGGATTGGTGCTATGTGCCGTATTTGGGCTTCCATCTTTATTTTCTGCATGGTCAGCATTGCCATGATCGGCTGTAATAAAAACCGCGTAATCGTTTTTTATTGCTGTTTCCGCTACGTCTTTTACACATTGGTCGACAGTTTCTACTGCTTTGACGATTGCTTCATAGACACCGGTATGACCAACCATATCAGGATTAGCAAAATTCAGGCATACAAAATCCGAAGACTTTTTATTTAAGGCTTCTACAATTTTATCCCGGACTTCATAAGCGCTCATGGATGGTTGTAGGTCATAGGTTGGTACTTTGGGTGAAGGAACCAATATGCGGTCTTCGTTTTTGAATTTTCCTTCGCGTCCTCCGGAAAAGAAAAAAGTGACATGGGCATACTTTTCAGTTTCTGCAATCCTGAGTTGCTTAAGCCCGTGTTGAGCGATTACTTCTCCCATTGTATTTTTCAGGTCCGGTTTACTAAATACAACATGGACATTATTAAATTCTTCATCATAGCGTGTCATGGTTACATAATGAAGATTGAGCTTATGCATTTCATGATCAGGCATATCTTGCTGAGAAAGTACTGTTGTGATTTCCCGCAAGCGATCGGTTCTGAAATTGAAACAAATGACGACATCTCCGTCCTGAATCTGACCATCGGCCTGGTTTTGGTTATTACGAATCACTATTGGCTTGATGAACTCATCGGTGATTCCCTTTTCATAGGAAGCCAGTATCCCTTCTACAGGATCAGAAAAAGCTTCTCCTTTTCCTTTCACCATCAGGTCATAGCCTTTTTTAATCCGCTCCCATCGTTTATCCCTGTCCATCGTATAGTACCGTCCGCAAATGGTAGCAATCCGGGTCTTTTGCTTCTGCAGATGGTTTTGTAGTTGTTTTACATATCCTGCTCCGCTTTTGGGATCTGTATCACGCCCGTCTGTGAGTACATGGATGAATGATCGTTCTATAGCTGTTTCTTCCACCATATCTGTTAGTTTCATCAGATGTTTGGTGGATGAATGAACGCCTCCGTCAGAGACCAACCCTATAAAATGAACAGCCTTTTGATTTTTTTCGGCATAGTGAAATGCCTGAGACAGTGTTTCATTCTGCTTTATCTCGCCGGTTTCAATAGCTTTATTTATTCTGACAATATCTTGATTGACAATTCTTCCGGCACCAATATTCAAATGGCCTACTTCAGAGTTGCCCATTTGTCCTTCTGGCAAACCAACCTTTTCGCCCGAAGTCGTCAGGGTAGTATATGCTATTTGGGAATGATGGTATAAACTATCAATGAATGGTGTATCTGCATTAAAAATCACATTGGACTTTTCTTTGGGCCCTTCAGCCCAGCCATCCATAATTATTAATATTGCTTTTTTATTCATAATCAAAGCCTGGTGTTTTTTTTATTCATATTGATTGCATCGACAAAGATAAGGCAAAGAGTACAACTTTGTGTCTTCGGTTTGGAATTCTTCGAAGTGCGAAATTGTTTTTCTGGATGTGTTGGTTCATCTTATCTGTTGTAAATCAAAAACTGAATGGGCTTAATTGCCGGAGCCTTGTGTTTATTTTCGGCAGGGTTTGCAGGGAATCTCAGTTCACTCTGTCGAAAAATAGATTAATAGAAGAATATGCTGGTCGTTGCAGGATAAAAATGAAACAGGACCTTAGGGCATATAAATGGGCTCCTTGCTTGCAATGTTGCGAATTTCGATAAACTTGTTTTTGTTGCGCCATTGTACAATTAACAAGTCTTTTCCTTTCAGTGAATTGGGAATGTCAAAGTCATTTTTTGGGGGCGGAATCATATTGCCCTGGTTGCCTTTATTTTGGTGAATTGCAAAACTTAAAGTGACCGTGTCATTTTTTTCAGCCTTTGTTAAATAGTTATGCTGATTATCAATGTTGAAGTGTGTCTGGGGGTGGTTTTGCGGAATAATTTTTATATTTTCAATAAATTTTCCGTTAATAATGACACCGGAAAAGCTAAGTTTTTTCGGTTTTTTCTTTATGCTAACATTTAGGCGGTATTCGGAGGCGATTCCGGATCCCTGGACCCCACCATAAACTTTTTGAACAGAGGCCTGGTTAATTTCAACCGGGCTGGTCTTAAATAAACCCCAAAGGAAACAACTAATGATTAGTATTTTAAATGTCATGATAGGTTAATTTCCGGTTCGAATTGCTTCTACTGGATTGATATGGGCAGCTTGTAAAGCCGGCGTAATTCCTGCCAGTATTCCTACAGTTATAGAAACGGCTAACCCCAGCAAAATGTTTGATTGGTTTAAATAAAGTGTAAATTCCATTCCTCCCACATCAATATCTGCAAGTACGACTGTACTTATCCAAACAAAAAACAGTCCTAATAGCCCTCCGATGAGCGAAAGGATAACAGATTCGAATAGAAATTGCAAAAGGATAAAATAATTCTTTGCTCCAATGGCTTTTTGGATGCCAATAATTTTTGTACGTTCTTTAACAGAGACAAACATGATATTCGCAATGCCAAAACCTCCTACAAAGATGGCAATACCTCCGATAAACCACCCGATTAAGCTCATTGTATTGAACATTTTGTTTAAGTTTTCGCTTGCTACATTTACTTCATTAATGGCAAAATTATCTTTTTCATTAGGTGGAAGGCTTCTTAGAGAGCGCATTACAGCAGTGAGTTCACCATTAAAAAATTCAAGCGGTACTTCCTTGCGGGCGCGTGTCATTATTGTAGGATTCAGGTTTTCATTTTTCAGGTTAAAAATGGTTCGCAAATAATTGACGGGAAGCAGAATTTGTTCGTCAGGGGAGTCGCCAAAATTACTCAGTCCCTTTTTTTCAATTACTCCTGCCACCGTAATTTTTCGTCCATACAAACGAATTTGTTTTCCGATGGGACTAGAGTTGGGGAATAATTCCGAAGCAACATCAAAACCCAGCAAGGAGACATTGCCTCCGCGCTGGCTTTCAGCGAAAGTGAAATATCGTCCTTCGCTCAGATTTAAATCCTCTAATTTATTATAATTATGACTAACCCCAAGGATATCGACGCTAGCGATATGGCGGTCGCGGTACTTTGGGACTCCATTGGTTCCAGCCAAAAAGGCAAAAGCCTCAGCGCCCTGAACACGGTTTTCCAATTGCTGCATTTCTTTTAATGTCACCACTGGGCGGTTCATATATTCCCACCATTGGTATTCTCCTCCAAACCCCCATGGCCATTTTTGGATGAAAATAGTACTGCGTCCCAATGAGCGCATACTGTCTTTAATCGTCTTTTCCATCGAGTCTACTGTCGTCAAAACAAAAATGATAGCAAAAATGCCAATTGTTATGCCGAGCAATGACAAAAGGGTCCGCAATTTATTATTAGTCAAAGCCTGAATAGCAAACCTTGAGCTGTCCCGTATAAGTCTGAATATGATCATAACTGCACGATAAAGGTATAAGATTTTATTTAAACAGGGGCTATTGTTTTTATTGAACTTTTTTCTTAAAATTGCAAGCATTAAAAAGAGTAGCTTAAAATCTTTAACTTTCTGTTGCAAAGAGTTATATAAAAACCTATTTTCATGAAGCCAATCAAAAGTGCCCTTATCTCAGTATTTCATAAAGAGAAAATAAAGCCATTAATACAAACACTACGAAAGCATAATATACAGATTTTTTCTACCGGCGGAACCTTAAAGGCGATTCAGGAAATGGGATATCAAGCAAAGGCAGTGGAGAAATTAACGGGCTATCCTTCCGTTTTGGGCGGACGGGTAAAAACGCTGCATCCTTTGGTGTTTGGTGGTATTTTAAAGCGTCGGCATGAAGAACAAGACCAAAGAGACAGTGAAACATATCAGATTCCGGATATTGATTTGGTTATTGTTGACCTTTACCCGTTTACAGAAACAGTAGCACAACAAGCTACGCACCAGGAGAGTATTGAGAAAATTGACATAGGGGGGATTTCCTTGATTCGGGCGGCGGCTAAGAACTATCATGATACAATGGTAGTTCCTTCAGTAGATTATTTTGACAGACTGCTGCAAATTCTTGATGAACAGCAAGGAAGAACCACAGAAACGCAAAGACGGGAAATGGCTGCTGCTGCTTTTGCGATTTCTTCAGCTTATGATACCGCCATATTTCACTATTTGAATGCCGGTGTTGAACACCCTGGACTTCGCTTTGCAGAAGATGAATCCAGAACCTTACGTTATGGTGAAAACCCTCACCAGGACGGTGTGTTTTATGGCGCTTTGGAAGAACTGCTAGAACAATTGCACGGAAAGGAAATATCGTACAATAACATCGTAGATATTGATGCCGGTGTACAACTGATATCAGAATTTGATCAGACAGTATTTGCTGTTTTAAAGCATACAAATGCGTGTGGATTAGCGGTAGACCAGGATATTACAACAGCCTGGAAAAAAGCTCTGGCCGGAGATCCTGTCTCGGCCTTTGGAGGTGTTCTGGTGACCAATGCCGTTATCAACAAAGCTGTTGCTGAGGAGATCAACAAAATTTTCTTTGAGGTTCTGGTTGCTCCGGATTATGATCAGGAGGCATTAGCAGTTTTGAAGCAAAAGAAAAACAGAATTTTACTTAAGCAAAAGCGCCCTTATTCGGGAACGAAAATGATGAAAAGTGCTTTGAATGGAGTCCTGATTCAGGATCGTGATGTGGCACTAACCGAGGCTGTGGATTGGAAACTGCCAACCCAAAAACAACCGCAAGAAAATCAAAAGAGTGACTTGCTTTTTGCCATGAAGGCAGTCAAACATACCAAGTCAAATGCCATTGTGCTTGTAAAAGGAAACCAATTGCTGGGGAGTGGCGTTGGGCAAACATCCCGGGTTGATGCACTGAAGCAGGCCATAGAAAAGGCCCAGCGTTTTGGCTTTGATCTTGAGGGTGCAGTTATGGGTAGTGATGCTTTTTTCCCTTTTGCAGATAGTGTTGAAATAGCTCATCAGTATGGGATTTCGGCAGTGATACAACCAGGGGGCTCAAAGCGCGATGAGGATTCGATACGCTTTTGTGATGAACACCAAATGGCTATGGTCTTTACTGGAAAGCGACATTTTAAACATTAAATTTACAGAAAATAGCAAAAGCTGTTGTATCTTTACCCGTTAAAATAATACCAAGCAAACATAAATAACACATGGGACTGTTTTCATTTTTTAACAAAGAGATTGCAATCGACCTGGGAACGGCGAATACTATAATTATCCACAATGATAAAGTTGTTGTAGATGAACCTTCCATAGTTGCCATAGACCGCAGAACGGAAAAGATTATTGCTGTGGGGAAGAAGGCGATGATGATGCACGGAAAGACGCATCAGGATATTTTGACAATCCGCCCGTTGCGTGATGGGGTAATTGCCAATTTCCAGGCTGCGGAATATATGATTCGTGAGTTTATTAAAATGATTGGATCGCGAAACTCTCTGTTTCCTCCATCACTAAAGATGGTTGTTTGTATTCCATCCGGGATTACGGAGGTGGAAGAGCGTGCAGTACGTGAATCGGCAGAACAAGCCGGCGCGCGTGATGTACGCCTTATTCATGAACCTATGGCTGCTGCTATCGGCATTGGGATAGATGTACTTGAGCCTTCGGGGAATATGATTATTGATATCGGAGGCGGTACCAGCGAAATTGCTGTTATTGCCCTTGGTGGAATTGTCAACAATAAGTCTATACGTATTGCCGGAGATGACTTTACTCAGGATATTATGCAATATATGCGCAAACAGCATAATATCAATATTGGCGAGAGAACCGCTGAGCGTATAAAAATTCAAGTGGGCGCAGCAATGACTGAAATTGATAATCCTCCGGAAGATTACGCTGTCCATGGAAGGGATATGCTGACAGGGATTCCGAAAGAAATTCTGGTCAACTATGCTGAAATCGCACATTGCTTAGATAAATCAATATCAAAAGTAGAAACGGCAATATTAAATGCATTGGAAATGACTCCACCGGAGCTTTCTGCTGATATTTTTAATACTGGAATATACCTGGCCGGAGGAGGCTCTATGCTTCGCGGCCTGGATAAACGTATTCAGATGAAGACTAAACTGCCGGTTCATGTGGCGGAAGACCCTATCCGCGCCGTAGCCCGGGGCACTGGTATTGCCCTGAAAAACTTTGATAAATTTACTTTCCTGATTAAGTAATACCCCTGGAGCACGGAAAAGGAGTTGCCAGACAGCAATTGATGGTTGGATGAAAGCAAAATCATTAGTAACAAAAGAAACAGGCTCTTTGTATGCGTAACCTCATCCTGTTTTTGTGGAAGCACAATTTTTTTCTGCTGTTTCTGTTGTTGGAAACCCTGGCAGTCTTTCTTATCGTGCAGCAAAATTACTATCATAAAAATGTGTTTGTCCATTCTGCCAACAGCGTAACAGGAGAATTATATGAATTCACACATGCCATCAAGGGTTATTTTACACTGAATCGTGAAAATGCTGAGTTAGCTGAAGAAAATGCCCGGTTAAGAAGTGCATCAAGGAGAGCTTTTATGGTTACTAACATGAATTCGATTACCCGGGAAGACACGCTGTATCGCAGGCACCTGGAATATATCCCTGCTCGCGTTATTTCGGGCTCAGTGCGCCGGCGTAGCAACAACTGGATGATCAATAAAGGAACAGATCAGGGCTTATCTACTGAAATGGCGGTCATATCACCCAATGGAGTTGTTGGAATTATTGTAGAGACATCTGCAGATTTTAGCCTGGTTTATCCTTTGTTACACAAAAGTACTCATTTAAGCGTGAAGCTGAAAAAAAATCAGCATAAAGGATTTATTACCTGGCCGGGAGGAGACTATAGAACAGGAGTGCTTAATGATATTCCTGCCCACGTTAATGTTGCCCGGGGTGATACCGTCGTTACCAGCGGAAACTCTATGATGTTTCCTGAAAATGTCCTGGTAGGTACAGTACTTGATGCTAAGATTGAACAAGGAAGTAGTTTTTATGATATTCAAATTAGGTTTTCTGAAGACTATAACCGGACAGAGTATGTCTATGTTGTCAAGAATATAATGAAACAGGAACAAGAGGAGCTATTAAAAAAATCTGAAGATGCATCCCAATAAGATCATAATATACATAGCACGTTTCGTAATTCTGGTTTTGCTACAGGGCTTAGTGCTCAATCATATGAATATTAGCGGGTACCTGAATCCGTTATTGTATATTATGTTTATCTTGCTGTTGCCATTTGATTTTTCCCGGCCGTGGTCATTGGTTTTGGCTTTTTTACTGGGATACTCTGTGGATTTATTTTCCGGAACACCCGGAATGCATGCTGCCGCTACTGTTTTTGTTGCTTTCCTGAGGCCTTTTTTCCTTAATACTATTGGAAAACGCGAAGATGATGAAATAGATGCAGAACCAACAATTCAAAATTTGGGCTTTAGAAAGGTTTTATCTTTTAACACCATCATGGTCATTATTCACCATTTAATGTTTTTTTATATTGAAGCATTCCGGTTATCAGAGTTCTTTGCTACTTTATGGCGCGCTGTACTAAGTTCAATCTTTACCATAATTTTTATTATGTTGATACAGGTGTTGTTTTTTAGCTGGCAGAAAAAACGAAAACTGTAAACGGAATATCACATAAAATATCCTATATTTCCAATTGTTAGTATAGCATGAGCACAAGGAATCAGCAATATCATACGGAGATAATGGCACCTGTAGGTTCATTTGAATCACTGTCAGCAGCCATTCAGGCTGGCGCCGATTCGGTATATTTTGGCGTCGGTCATTTGAATATGCGCTCAAAATCATCCCATAATTTTTCTTTGGATGATCTAAAGACGATTACAGAGCGATGCCTTGACAGCGGTGTGCGGGCCTACTTAGCACTCAACACTGTTGTGTACGATGACGAGCTGCATGAAATGAAACTACTTGTTGATGCTGCAAAAGAACATCACATATCAGCCATTATCGCTTCAGATATGGCTGTGATTCAATATGCCCGTCAACAGGGAATGGAAGTGCATATGTCAACACAAACCAATATCACAAATATAGAATCGGTAAAATACTATGCGCAATATGCTGATGTGATGGTTATGGCCCGCGAACTGAATATCCGACAGGTAAAGAATATTACAGATGCAATTGTCCGGGACAATATTTGTGGGCCAGGCGGTAAGCCGGTACAGGTAGAGATGTTTGTTCACGGAGCTTTATGCATGGCCGTATCCGGAAAGTGTTATTTGAGCCTTGACCTGCTTAACTCTTCTGCAAACCGGGGAGCCTGCCTGCAGCCTTGCCGGAGAGCATATTCAGTTAAAGATAAGCGCGATGATGTTGAACTGGAGATTGACCATGAATATATTATGTCTCCTAAAGATTTGAAAACGATAGACTTTCTGGATAAAATATTAAAGGCCGGGGTGCAAATCCTTAAAATTGAAGGTCGGGGGCGTGCTCCTGAATATGTTAAAACGGTAGTAAAAACATATAAGCAGGCTGTAAGAGCCTATTTTAATGGCGAATTTACGACTGATAAAACCACTTTTTGGACACAGCAATTAAAAACAGTATACAACCGCGATTTTTGGGATGGTTATTATCTTGGCAGAAGACTTGGGGAATGGTCTCAAAAACCCGGATCTCAGGCAACACAAAAGAAAGTTTATATTGGAAAAATCACTAATTATTTTTCAAACAAAAAGGTGGTCGAAGTAGCTATACAAACAAAAGACCTGCACCTTTCCGACAACATTATCATTGTTGGGCCGACAACAGGAGTCGTTGAAACCCGTCTAGACGAATTGCGTGTCGACGACCGTAACGTGGACAGTGCTATTAAAGGAGAAAGTTGCTCTTTCCCTGTCAATGCGATGGTTCGGCGTTCAGACAAGGTTTATAAGTTGCTTGAGGTTGATCCTGATAGCGAAGCAGATGCCCGTTACCAATAAAAAAAAAGCTGTTCTATAAAGAACAGCTAAAAAGCGGGTTGCAAAAAAATTCAGGCTTAAAGAAAATTTATCCGCTTTTTGATTATTTCTTTCAGTTCGTCTTTGTTGACACGATCTTGTTTCATGCTATCTCGTTCGCGGATCGTAACTGTATTGTCTTCCAGCGTTTGATGATCTACTGTGATGCAATAGGGAGTACCAATGGCATCATGTCTGCGGTAGCGCTTCCCAATGGTGTCTTTTTCTTCGTAGTGACAATTGAATTCATATTTGAGCTCATCCATGATATTACGAGCCTTGTCCGGCAGGCCATCTTTTTTTGTGAGTGGAAAAATGGCAGCTTTATATGGCGATAACATGGGCGGAATTTTTAGCACCACGCGCTCAGATTGATCCTCTAATTGCTCTTCAGTGTATGCAGATGTAAGAACGGCTAAAAACATACGGTCTAATCCGATGGATGTTTCAACAACGTATGGAACATATTGTTTATTGTTGTCTGAATCGAAATATTGTAATTTTTTTCCGGAGTAGGTTTGGTGTGCACTCAGGTCAAAATCGGTACGCGAATGGATGCCCTCCAGCTCTTTGAACCCAAAGGGGAAGCGGAATTCAATATCATAGGCAGCGTTGGCATAATGTGCCAGTTTTTCATGCTTATACAGGCGATAATAGTCTTCTGCTATGCCAAGAGCGCTATGCCATTTTATCCGTTCATTTTTCCAAAATTCAAACCACTCCATTTCGGTTCCGGGACGAACAAAAAACTGCATTTCCATTTGTTCAAATTCGCGCATGCGAAAAATAAACTGCCTGGCTACAATCTCGTTTCTGAACGCCTTGCCGATTTGTGCTATGCCAAAAGGAATCTTCATTCGCCCGGTCTTTTGTACATTCAGGTAATTGACAAAGATGCCCTGAGCTGTTTCCGGTCGTAGGTAAATTTTACTGTTTTCTTCTGCAGTAGAGCCCAGTTCAGTTGAAAACATCAGGTTAAACTGCCTGACGTCGGTCCAGTTAGAGGAACCGGAAACCGGGCAGGAAATATTTTCATCTTCAATAATCTGCTTGATTTCATGGAGTTCGTCATTGTCCAAAGCTTTTACCATGCGCTCCTGCAGGCTTTGGATTTTTTCTGTGTATTTGAGTACTCTGGGATTCGTGTTTGTGAATTGTGCTTCATCAAAAGCTTCACCAAAGCGCCTGGCTGCTTTTTTTATTTCTTTGTCGATTTTAGACTTTATCTTGTCGATATGGTTTTCAATAAGCTCATCGGCACGGTATCGTTTCTTGGAGTCCTTATTGTCGATCATGGGGTCGTTAAAAGCATCCAAATGGCCGGAAGCTTTCCATGTTGAGGGATGCATGAAAATAGCAGAATCCAGTCCCACGATGTTTTCATGATATTGAACCATGGACTTCCACCAGTATTCTTTAATGTTATTTTTTAATTCAACACCAAACTGTCCATAATCGTAGGCAGCACTCAGCCCATCATAGATTTCACTGGATGGAAAGATAAATCCGTATTCCTTAGCGTGAGCTATAATCTTTTTAAATAAATCGTCATTCTTGTCTTTGCCCATAGCAATTTTTGTTTTAACCACCTGCCAGAAAATCGATAATATTACCCATCTGGCTGGTTTTTCTTTTGTAGATTTCTGTATATCCGCAATTTTTGCAAGTTACTGTAGTATACCGTTTATTTTGGACATCAAATAATTTAGCAAAACCACCTCCAGTGGCAGCAAAACTATCTAATTCGTATTCGCGCTTACCACATTTAGGACAAATGTATTGCTTTTGCTGAACCATATCTTTTTTTTGAAGGGTACAAAAGTATAGTTTTTAATTAAAATAATACTTAAGGAATCAGAATTTGATTGGATTTTCTGTCATTAAATTCAAGAATTAGTTTTCTCGCATATTCATATTCTCCATCAGGATTAAACCTGGATTGATTAAATCTGATTTCCCGTTCGAATTCAATCCTGTTTCGTTTGCTGATTAATTCAACCTGATAATACCCCTTATTAGATTTTATCATTTTTTTTCGTTTATCCGAATGCGACTTATATTTGTCCGGGAGATTTATTTCTATGTCTATTTTTTCGTTAACAGGCATACCGATATCAAATACTCCTTTAGTTTCTTCGGGCAACCTTGCTGCTTTGATTTTTTTAAGACAGGGGCTCATCTTTTCAATCGAAATGTAGTGTAAATCACCAAACGAACCTACAGAACCGGCAGTGACATTTGCTTTAATTTCTGTTTTGTTTGGATTTGCTTCAATTTCTGCATTCGAAAATTTAAGACCAGTTTTCTGCCCCAAATTCTTTATCGCTTCTTCGGGGTCTAACCAAAATTGAAAAAACGGATTTATCCCGTTGGTTAATTCCACTTCAGCTTTTCCACTGATGCTACCATCATCGTTTACCTTGAGTTCCATCTCAAGATCAAATTTATTGTCACTTTCTTTTCGCAGGTTATTGTGTTTTATCACCTGGTTCTCGTTAAGCGAATAAAAAGTGTAATTGCCATGGATAATCATTGGGTTAATTCGCTTATTATCGAATGGATCTATCAGAAAAGTATGCTTATCATATTGCATTCTGACAAGCGGATATTCGGGAAACAACAAGTTCTTAGATTTGTCACCGGAAAAAGCATATACTACGTCCGATTTTAGCCCCTGGCGTTTTAGCATTGCATCCATTAATAGTGCTGCTTCATATGCTGTTGCTCCATTGGAATGGATAATGTCTTTAACTGCCCTCGGTTTGAAACCATAAAGAAATGGATCAATAGAATAATGGTTAATCGATTGATCTATATATTTTAAGGTGTTTTTGATGTTTGATTTAATGAGTTTTTCCTCACTGGCTTTTGGATTAATGTCCAGATTGTCAAAAATGGATTCAAAATATTGTTTTGTTTTTGCAGATGATGAGTTGTCTATGGTATTTTTATACTGACTGGCGAGTGCTATTGATATATCGCCTGTAGAGAACTCAACCATTGGCAAGTAAGTGTGGGGCTCCGCCAGATAAGCATCATTTGCCTTTGGCTTGAGATTGCTAAATGTCCAGGTGTAGTGTTTTGTAGCTTTTGTCTCTCTGATTTCCGGTGCTGTCCTGATGCGTTCTGTTTGATGATATAGTGTTTGGTTATTGGGTATTTCTGCTCTCAGGATCATTTGTTTAATTGGTATTTCTTTCGCAAGAATCTCACGGTGTAAAAGCAAGGGATAAAACCCGGATTTTGTGGTAATGGTATAATCCAGCTCTATGATTGCGCCTTTTTGCAATCCGGTATGAGTGACAACCATTTCTCTTAAGTGATTATATGCTGGTGCGTTTTGAGCATTTTGTGGAAGAATTTCATTAAAAGCATTATCCGGTACGGGTACTTGTTTACCATCGGCCATAGTCGTTATAGCCTTGTTGATTTTTAATTTTTGAAACTCCGGGTTGTAAACAATAAAGGTTTCACCATATGCTCGATGAAAAGAATAATAGGTCTTTAATTCCAGTTTTTTATAGTAATGAAATTCAATACTTCCATCCTCATTGAGGGTGTATTCCTTTACAAGTTTATGGTATACCGCATCATAATCATAGTTTGTTGCTATACTCTGACCACTGGCTAAAAGAAATACAATGATTGTTGTTATTTTAAAATATATACGCTTCATGATGTTCCTTATTTTAGATTAATAATAACCGGTTGTTTTTCATACTCGTTTTGTGCTTTAACGGCTGCCTTGTATCCAGCCCATTCATTTGCATTATAAACCCGCTTTTTAAAGCTGAGCTTTTGCGAAAGATGCAAAACTGGTTTTTCAGTTGTGTACGATAAATCATAATCTGCAGCCTGAGAACGACCTTGTAAATTTGCAGGCTTGCTGATTATAACAGCATTATCCGGTAGTTTTATTGTCTCATTGATTTGAACGAGCCTTGAACAGCGATCCTTGAAAGGGTATTTCCGATTTTTGATGTTTGTGTTGAAATAACGGTGATAACTGGCCGAATTGAATAACTTTTGAGTGCCAAGGGGATTTAAGTATAGTTTCTCATTCATTATAACAGCATATTCAGGGATAGCAAATTGCATTGTGATTTTAATCGGATTGGAATAATCATAAGGGTCTCCGTAATCCATACTTTGGATTTGGGCTTTAGGATTAAGCTGCTTTAGTTGCCTTTTAAGGTAATGGTTCCATGTATTCACAGGTCCGGAAGTAAATGCTCTTCGGATAGCTGCATCGGATTGGCCTTCGGCTTCTAAAATCAGGGTGCCGCTTAAATCTCCGTTTGAATGGATTTCTGTTTGTATGTTTAGCTTAATGTAGTGGTCTTCCGGCGGAGAAACAGGTGTTTTCATAAGATCGGCACCGTCGGGTAAACCCATCAGGTAATTTTGCTGCTGCTCGGCGCTCGACCATAGTTCCCGGACAAATGGAACCCAGGTAGGATCAAGCAATTTATAAGAGCCATCGGATAATTTAACAACAGTAATACTATGGTTAAACTGATCCGCAGGAATATCTTCAATACGTGAGCCTGCCATTGTCATAGCGGCATAGGACTCAAAACCGGCAGCGCGCAACATCGTTACCAACATTCCGGCTTTATCTTTACACACGCCACAGCGGTCGCGAAAATTCATTTCCCCTTTATGTAATGTATAGCCTTCGCCTTCTCCCATAGAAATGCCGGAATAACGTATTTCGTCTGCTACCCAATGTGTTAGACGGGAGATGGAATCCAGTTCGGATGTGGCACCCTCCAGTATTTCATTGGTTTTTTTTGTGATTTCCGGCGTGGTTTCAAAACTTCCATAATCTTCATTCACACCATAAAACCACACTGCCTTTGCTTCCCAATCCGGGCTGGTGGATAAAAGAAGTTTGGGTGCTACATTTGACATTGCTACCATATGAGGCTCCCTTTTAATAGGCATGATGTCTTCTTTAGTGAAATTATAGACGATATGATCATTGGTAAACCGGGAGGAAACTTTTACTTCTCCGTGATAAAACTCATATTGCATAGGTTTGTCTTTAGGAGCAGCTACTTCAAAAACTTTTCTTAAAACCGGCTGCTGACTCCAAAATTCTACTATGTCGTAATAATGCCCTTTCATCGGGGGTACATAACGGTCATCATCACTCCTGAGTAATGCATAGGTGAATCCCTTTCGGAACATTTTATATTCTACCATATCGCCCGGATTTAAGCGTCCTACCGGAACCATCTTTTTGCGGGCACCCCAATAAATCATACGGGCTGCTGCAGGATAGTCTTTAACTTTTGATGTATCGATCTTTTCCTTACTTCCATCAGCCCGATGAATGACGACTTCATCTACTCTTACAAAAGCTGATTGAGGATCATAATCGAAGCGAATCGTATGATTTTCCCTGGCCCCTTTCAGGGTGTTGACCCTGATTAATTTGTGGTTGTTGACATAACTCAAACCACTGGGCTTTACTTCTACTGTTGTACTGTCATAAATGGTGACAGCATCATAATCCTGATATTTTTCCTGATTTACTTTATCCAAAATATCTTGACCGGATAACTGGAAGTGGCTTACAAATAAGACAATAAGTAATGATAATATACGCATACTTTGAAAATTTGAAAATGAAGTGTAAAGCTAATAAAAATCTGGTTTATACAAGAGATGATTTTAACCATTTAATGGAAGAGGCCGGTCTAAAAAGCCTTCAAACTGCTGATTTTTATTGTTTTTACCCCTAAACCCTAAAGGTAGGCCGCTAAAAATCAGCAGTTTGGAAAGTCCTCTTTAGGGGATTTAGGGGTCTTAAGGCCTTTTAGACGGCACTCAATATTGAAAAACATTAATTGTCCGCCATTGTTGCTTTTATAGAAAATCAAAATATTAATATGGCAGTTATTGGAGAAATTATAAAACGTACAATAGAAGTTGCTGATCGATTTATTACAAACTCTGATCCGGTTGAAGCACAAAAGGAAGTGCTTTATGAGTTATTATCCAGGTCGAGAAATACTTCATTCGGCTTATATTATGACTTCCGGGGAATAATGAAAAGTCAGGATATCCGTAAGGCTTTTGCAAAAGAAGTACCTTACCATAGTTATGATAAAATGCATAATGAATGGTGGCGGAGGGTAATCGAAGGGAAGGAGGATATCACCTGGCCTGGAGTTGTGGATTATTTTGCAGTTTCCAGTGGCACAACAAGCAAAAAAAAGCATATACCGGTTACAGACGATATGATGAGTTCTATCAGAAGAGGCGGAATACAACAAATTAAAAGTGTTGCTGACTTTGATCTGCCTCCGGAGTTTTTTGAAAAAGAAATTCTTATGTTTGGCAGCAGCACTGATCTTAAGAAAGTGCATGGCCACCTGGAAGGTGAGATCAGCGGTATCAGCGCTTCTCAGATTCCTTTTTGGTTTGAAGGGTATTACAAGCCCGGCCATGATATCGCTTCAATTAATGATTGGGATGAGCGTGTTGAAGCATTGGCTAAAGAGGCTCCAAAGTGGGATATTGGCAGCATTTCTGGTATTCCTTCATGGATTGAGCTGATGATAAAAAAAGTGATCGAATATCATGGAGTGAATACTATTCATGATATCTGGCCGAGCTTGCGTGTGTTTACTTCAGGTGGTGTTGCGTTTGAACCATACCGAAAGAGTTTTGAAAAACTCAGTTCCAAACCACTTATCATAATCGATACTTATCTTACTTCGGAAGGTTATCTGGCCACGCAAACAAGAAAAGAAACTACTTCCATGCAATTGATCACGGATAACGGCATTTATTTTGAATTTGTGCCTTTTGTTTCTGAAAATGTTGATAAAGAGGGCAATGTAAAGCCGGGAGCGAAGGCACTGAATATTGAAGAAGTGGAGGAAGGTGTTGAATATGTTCTTATCATAAGTACAGTAGCCGGTGCCTGGCGTTATATGATTGGCGATACTATCGTGTTTACGGATGCTAAAAGAAAGGAGATCAAAATTACCGGCCGGACAAAGCACTATTTGAATGTAGTCGGATCCCAACTGTCCGTGATACAGATGGATAATGCTATGGAAAAGGTAGAGGAGGAGTTTGATTGTGATATCAAAGAGTATACGGTAGCGGCTGTGAGAGAAAATTCAGAATACAGGCATCGCTGGTATGTGGGCGTTGCCGATGGGTCTATGCCTGATAATAAAAAAATTGCTGCACGCTTGGATGAAATACTTCAGGAAAACAATAAAAACTATAAAGTTGCCAGGACCAAGGCACTGAAATATGTGGAAGCGCGTGTGCTGCCTGCTGAAATGTTCACTAAATGGACAGAAAAAACCAAACAGAAAGGCGGACAGGTGAAAATGCCAAAAGTAATGAAAGAAGAAGAATTCAGAAGGTGGGAGATGTTTGTGGATGCGAAGACGGGGTAACTCTTTCGGTGTTTTGGGGTGTTGTTGATCAGGCGAAATGCCTTATAGTCAATATCTTTTTGAATTCTTATCCTGTGAATCTGATCTATAGCAACTCTTTTTCCTCTATCATCTCAATAATCTCTTCCGGAGGAAGGTACAGCTTATTGATTTTACGGATATATTCTTTTGGCATACCGGCCTGATGGAGTATGAAGTTTTTAGTGGCCAGGATGTAATCGCCCAGCCCATGGTTGACGGCATAGGTGTCAGCAAAGCGTTCTGCAGACATAATGAAGCTTTTTGATGTGATGTAACCAATGCCAAACAAAATCATCGACCATGCGTCCCGGCGCTTGTAATCCATAATATGGCCGAGCTCATGCCCCAACCAACCTACCAGCACATCTTCCGGTAAATCATGCAGATGCATTTTCTTTCCTTTTAAAAAGAAATAGCGGCTGATTTTTATCAGATAGCTGCGCTTTTTACGCGGCTTATACATAGTGATATAAAGAGGCTGAGCCTGCATTACCGATTTGCGGATGTTTTCACTGAACCGAAACTCAATTTTTATATTCACAAGTTCGGGGTAAAAGGATAATGCTTTTAGTGCAGCCCTTACGATATCCTCCGGTATAATTTTATTCCGACTAAAATAGTTAAGATTTTCTTTAATCATATCTTAAAAGGTTAACAAAGTCCTATGATGAATTGTTAGGATCTGCCTTTGAGAATTCTTCTTATTCTGTTTTCATCACAGGCTTTCGGGCGAAGGCCTTGTGCATAAACAGGATAAAAGCTAATCCTGCAAGAAATGCTAACCATAGGGGTTGCCGGTGTCCAATAAGTAGAAAACTAATAATTCCAGCCGAAAAAACGGTAAGTGTTTGCAGAATATGTGTTTTGATATGGTAAACAGGACTGATTTTACAGGCAGCTGAAGTCATGACACATTTTTCGGAATAGGGGATCATATGTTCTCCGGATACTGCTCCGCTAATTACAGCAGCAGAAATCACAGGAATCAAATCCGGGACACCTTCCATAATAGCCATTTGGTAGGCAATAGGCATGACAATAGCCATAGAGGACCAGCTGAATCCGGTGGCTACCGTAATCAACATGGCAATGATAAAGATCACAGCGGGTAATATTTGAGGTGTGATATAGCCAGATAAGGAATCCGATATATAGCGTCCTGTTTCAAGATCGGAAGATACGGCAGCCAGGCCTGTTGCCATAAAAATAACCAGACTTACATCCACCATTCCTTTGCCTCCCTTAAGCATTCCTATGGCTGTTTGCCTGCTGCTTAATGCTTTTTCCTTTTGTAAGAGCAAAATCAAAACCAGGATAGCCAACAGCGTGGCAATGATTAATATTTCAACCGAAGGAGCTTCACCCAAAATGCTGATCAGGGTCAAAGGCTCTCCTCTTTGCGTTAAGATCCAGGTGCCGGAAACAAATAAAGCAACAAGCGCAAAGCCAATAAGGGTTAAGACAGGCACGATAACATATTTGGCTTTCCCTTTTGGGGATGCGGCCTGAGGTTGTGTGTCGGGGATAGGTTGATTATCCAGCTTATAACCAAACCATTTTCCGGAATATGCTACTACTAGCGCCAGTGTAATGGCCAGGAAGGTGTAAAAATGATAGGGAAGCGATTCCAGAAAAAACAAACTTAAGGACCCTTCTCTTCCGATTGTAGTGGCAGCATCAACCATAACCGAGCCTTCAAAAGCTGCCCAGGTGGAGATGATCATAATACTGGCCATAATCGCGACAACATCTACTATATATGCCAGCATAGCCGGACTGACACCGTTTTTTAGATTGATGTTTCGCATGGATGCACCCGAAATTAATACGTTGGCGTAATCATCGAAAAATAGTAGCATGGAAATCCCCCAGGTTGTCAGGCGGGATTTTCTTCCATTATGGAGTCGTTTTTCAAGCTTTTTTGCGAAGGCCTCATAACCTCCGCTTTTTGCTATAATCTCTAATAAACTTCCGATTAAAAGTATGAAAACAACGATAGAAATGCGTTCCGGGTCGGTGAAAGCATCCAGCAAGTAATTGAACAAACCACGTGCTGATTCTAAAAGCTTACCATGATGATAGGCGAAAGCACCAGCAACAATACCCAGAAAAAGTGAGAGTGCCACTCTTTTGGTAGTTAGGGCAAACACTATGGTTACCAACGCCGGAATTAATGAAAGCCAGGCAAAATCCTCCATGCTGATTATTCCTTATTCGTGCGAAATTTTATATCCCTCGATATCCAGGGCTTTTTCTTCTGATTGTTTCATTACTTTTAGTAAACTCCCTTCCATGCCGTGGATTTCCACGCCGTAATCCCGGTAGGTAGTAAGACTGTTGATGATTGCTTCCGTAATAATTTGTCCGGGGACCAGCAAAGGAATCCCTGGTGGATAGGGAGTTACCATGCGGGAAGCAATGCGATCTGTTGCTTCTCGGAGGGGGATTTCTTCATTTTCAGCATAAAAAGCCAGCCTGGGGCGATATAATATCGGCGATAAAAGCAGGCGGAAATTCTTCATGATCTTGTCCTGTCCGTGCTTTTGACGGTTGCCACTGTGCTTTTCAATGTTTTCCAGCGCCAGGTACAAGCGGTTGATCCGGGAGTGTGTGGCTCCTATTGTCAGTAAAATAGTAATGGTATTAAAGGTAGTTTTTTCGATCTGTATATTGTGTTTATTCAGCAATAAGTGCTCAATCTGTTTGGATGTCATCCCTGATTTGGAGACATCAATCGTAATCTTTGTTCTGTCCAGGCGTATATTATCATTACTAAGTTCTTCTGAAATCAAATCATTTTTTTCAAGGACACGAAATTTTTTCAGGGAATTAATCGAGTCTTTAAGTTGGCTGGATAAGTCCAATACCCGCTGAAGTAAGGAATAGCCTTCCATGACCATTTGTCGTGTAGCCACATCCAGCGAAGCAATCATAGGATATTGGGGTGAAGTGGAAGAGTGCATATTGAAGTTTTCTATGAAAAGGTCTTCAATATCCTCAAAATCCGGATCGTTTACATGAATCATTGATGCCTGCGAAAAGGCACTCATCGTTTTATGGGTTGACTGGGTTGAGTAATCTGCTCCTGCAGCCATCGCACTGGGGTAAAACTCACGATGAAAAATAGCATAGCCAAACCATGCTTCATCCACGATCACTTTTATGTTGCGTTTGTGGGCTTCTTCTACTATGGATTCAATGTCATACATCAAACCATCGTAAGTGCAATTCGTAAGCATGATGGCTTTTAGCTTTTTCCCTTGCGCAATGGCATCATCCATGGATTGAATAATCCGCTCTTTGGGTATCGGTCCAAAAATGCCATATTGATTATTAACAGACGGCATTAGATACAGCGGTTCTGCGCCGGCAATAATCACACCGTAGTGAACGGATTTGTGGCAATTCCGGTCAAGTAAAATGGCATCACCGGGCTTTAATAAGCTCTGGATAAGTATTTTATTTGATGTCGAGGTGCCATTTGTAGAAAAGAAAGTGTATCGGGAATTAAAGGCTCTGGCAGCCAATTCTTGTGCCTCTTTTATCACGCCTTCAGGATGTAACAGCGAATCCAACTCAGGGACAGATACAGAGACATCAGCAAGAAATAAATTCTCACCAAAAAACTCGTAAAAGTCACGAGCATATGGAGAATGCTTTACAGAGTTTCCTGATGCATGCCCAGGTGTGTGCCAGGAATCTTTGGCTTTTCGGGCATAACGTACCAGCTTTTCATAAAATGGAGCATGGTTCTTTTCATCAATTTCAGCTTGTATCTTGCGCACAATGTCGTCATATACCTTTTCCTTTTTCAGAAAATAGCCGTTAATAATTCCTCCGCTAGTCAAATTGCGCGTATCACTGATTGATGTATACAAAAAGAGCGAAATCTCAAATCTCAGTTCTAAAAAATGATTGAAAATGTCCAGGCCTTTAACCCATTGTTTGCTATCAGCACGTTTGGGTAGTTGCCATTCGGATAAAACAGCATGGATGCTGCCATCCTGGACCAAATAGTCGCTGGCTTCTTCAAAGTTATTGCTGCTGACAACCTTCAATCCCCTAACAACCAACGCTTCCGTAAGCTCCTCCCGGGCCTGTTGGTCATGGTCAACAACCAGCACAGAATATTGCATAATGTTTTTTTTCAGTGTTTTAAACGTAATCGTTTTTCATAAGCCTTTCATTTGGCTGCAAAAATAGAAATCTTTTCAGTATACATAACTTCTTTTTGGATTCTCTTTGTTTTTTAATGTAATCCGGATGTTGGCTTGAACATTGTTGTTTTACAAACTGTTGTAAAGGTAATAAGTTATCGCTGTGAAAGCATGATGATAAAAGGTTAACGCACATGATTAGTAGAAGCATCAAAAAAAATAATAATAAACAAGCTTGATGAACCGAGCCATGATCCGCCTAAGTCGGAACATACACGAGGATGATTAAATG
>JBNJHE010000002.1:0-53613 GCA_051748205.1 Bacteroidota bacterium
TATAAAAAATCGCGCCCGGTGCATTGCATTATTCATCTGGAAGGTAACCTCGCCAACCCTGAAATCGTTCCGGATATTGAACTGCCCCAGGCTGATGAGATTACCCGGCAATTGTTGCGTACCGTACTGTATGTTAATCAAAACCAGGTTAATCAACAGGAGATGAACCGGCAGTTTGTGGGATTGCTGGTATTGAATAGCTTTTTTCCGCCTGCCGACTTAACAGGAGCATCCGGTGGGGCAAATATAGATTATGCCGGCCTCGGAATTACCAACTCTACCGATATCCTGACTAATCAACTGGGGAACTGGCTTTCTCAGATTAGTGATGTTAATGTTGGCGTTAACTATCGTTCTGGTGATGATATCTCAACCGAACAGCTGGAGGTGGCCTTATCTACTCAGCTCTTTGATGATAAAGTCTCCATTAGTACTAATGTTGGGGTTGGTGGAAATGAAGTAAGCGAACAGGCTGCACAAAGCGAAGAAACATCCAATATCGTTGGCGATGTTAATGTAGAATACACTATCAATGATAAAATCAAGCTCAGAGCATTTAATCAACATAATAGTTCCAGTTATCTTGAGGAGAAGGGCCCTTATACACAAGGTGTTGGGGTTTTCTACAGGAAGGAGTTTGATAAGTTTTCAGAATTATTTAATCGTCAGAAAGAAAAAGAAGAGAAGGAAAAGCAGAAAAATTCAACCAATCCTACTAACGGTACTTCGTCTGATCAGAAAGAGAAAAAGTAAGTATATTGTGTGTGTAACCTCCTTGAATTGGTTTTTCTTTTCTATTTTCGTGCCCTAAGAATGATCAACCATGAGTAAAACGAAAGAAATCATAGAAAAGGAAGCTTTTAGCCATAGAAATCTGGTTTACCTGCTGGGAGTAAAAGGAGAGGAGCGCAAAGAAATTTTTTCCCGTGCGTCCGAAATTAAAAAACGCTATGTTGGGAATAAAGTCTATTTCCGTGGCTTAATCGAATTTTCAAATATCTGTGCCAAGAATTGTTTCTATTGCGGCATTCGTCGTGGAAATGGTTCTGTAGACCGCTATTACCTGACAACGGAAGAGGTTGTAGAGGCAGCAATGTTTGCATGGAAAGAAGGTTATGGCTCACTGGTGATACAGTCGGGCGAACGTAAAGATAAATGGTTTGTCAACCGTATTACTGACCTTCTGCAAAAAATTTCCGAAGCGACGAATCATGAATTGGGCATCACATTGTCGATGGGAGAGCAGACGGAAGAAACCTATAACCGCTGGCGTGAGGCTGGCGCTGATCGTTATCTGATCCGTATCGAAGCTTCCAACCAGGAACTGTATCATAAAATCCATCCCCATGATGAAATCCATAGCTATACAAAGCGCCTGCAAGCATTGAAGTTACTGCAAAAGACAGGATATCAGACAGGGACAGGGGTGATGATCGGACTGCCTTTTCAAAGTCTGGATAATCTTGCTGACGATTTGTTGTTTTTTAAGGATTTTGATATTGATATGGTAGGGATGGGCCCTTATATCGAACATGAACATACTCCGCTGTATGCGTATAAGAATCAGCTGCTTCCTCAACAAGAGCGCTTCGACCTCAGCCTGAAAATGGTTGCTTTGTTGAGAATTATGATGAAAGATGTCAATATTGCTGCCACCACAGCAATGCAAACTCTGGATAAAATGGGGCGCGAGAAAGCTTTAAAGGTAGGTGCCAATGTGATGATGCCCAATATCACACCCGTGCGCTATCGCGAAGGTTATCTGCTTTACGAAGATAAACCCTGTCTGGATGAAGAGGCTGAAGATTGTAAATCGTGCCTTGAAGCCAGGATTCATATGGCCGGTGACGAAATTGCCTGGAAGGAGCAAGGGAACCCAAAACATTTTTATAAACGAACCGGACAAAAAAGCAAGGAAGAATAAGACAGGCTTATAAGGCTTTAGGAAGTTTGTTCACTGGCAAAAAAGCCTGCCATAGCAAAACGAATATCACTGTAGGAAAATTCATCCCCCAATACGGCTTTTATTGCGCCAGCCTGAGAGTCGTTAACGGCCTTGTAAGCTAAAATTATCTGTTTGTATTTTTTCCTGTCCACAAAATCAGTGGCGGGAATTAATCCTTTGGCTACGTGTTGTGCCAAGTGATTTTCAATGGTGCTTATAGCTAACCCGCGTTCTATAGCAATTTCTTCTATGCTTTTCTTTTCCTGATAAAGCTCATAACTAATGGCTGCAGATGCACCTTTGACCTGTTTCTTCTTTTTTTGCTTCAGGTTAACAGATATTTGTTTCTCTCGTTGCTGATGCTCGTTTTCCAGCTTTTTTTGTATGGTGTCGAGGCTTTCACGCGTCATTTCCTTGTCTTGTTCAAGCGACTTAATTAGTTCGGTGGCTTTATAAAGTTTTTTTATCTGCCGAAAGAATGTGCTCTCGAGCGATGTAAGCTCCTTTATGTATTTTTTCGTCCCTTTGGCGTTTTCCAGCGTGCTAATATGTTTGTTGATTGCATCAGAAAATTGATTGAGTTCTTTTTCAAAATAGTTTTTTGCTGCTTCACAGCGTTCTTTTATCTCAGGAAGCCTGGTTTCATCAGCCTGATAAGTCAGCCTTTTGATTTCCCTTTGAAAGATGTTTGCTGTTTTTTGATGGGGTTCAATTTTTTTTATTAAATCAGCAGCCCACGCTTGATGATTTTGTTTTACTGACAGCCCTTTGGTTTTATTGTATGACTTAAGGTGTTCAAATAAAGCACTTTTAAGGTAGCTCAAGTTAAAGGTTTCCAGCAAAAAGCGCTGCATATACCTAAACGATTCCTGTCTTAGGTTTTCGGACAGATGTTCGGTAGAGCGTTTTTCCTGACTAAACTTTCTCAGGCGCCGGTCTGGTTCAATTCCGGTCGAGGGGATAGGATTTAGTAGTATCAGGCCTTTCAGGCTGCGAAGGCGCGAGAGGGCCACATAAATCTGCCCCGGGGCAAAGGCTTTGGAAACATCGATGATGGTTTTATCAAAGGTGAGTCCCTGACTTTTATGGATCGTGATGGCCCAGGCTAATTTCAGAGGAATATGCGTGAATTTCCCCAGCTCTACTTCCTCAATTTTGCCGCTGTTTTCATTTAAAGAATAGCGCTTGTTATACCAGGTGTACTCTTCCACATCCACAGGCTCGCTACCATCATCAAAAGCTACTGTAATAGAGTCGTTGTTCAGACTTTCTACCCTGCCTATTTTCCCATTGTAATAGCGCTGCTCGCCGCTGTAGTCGTTTTTGAGAAACATCACCTGAGCGTCTTTTTTTAGCTTCAGGGTTTCCTCCACAGGGTAATAATAATCCGGGAAATCACCTTCTATACGCGCATGGTAGTTGTAGTGTTTCCCTGCAATTTCATTTAACCGTTGCTGGTTGATCGTATCGGCCTGGCGATTGTGTGTTGTCAGGAAAACAGCCCCTTGCTGCTGTTGCTTTTTTAGTTGAGGATAGTGATACTGGTTCAGCGTGGCAATGTCATTCTGATCGAGGCGGTTTTCCCTGAGGTGGGCCAGCAGCTCGATAAATTGTTGGTCTGTTTGTCTGTATATTTTTTCCAGCTCAATATAAATCGGCTTGCTTTGCTGCAAGGCAAGTGCATCAAAAAAGTAGGCACTTTTATAATACTTTGACAGGTAGGGCCATTCATCATGTTTGACAACCGGGGGGAGCTGCAGCATATCTCCAATCATTAAAAGCTGTACCCCGCCCATGGGGGTGTGCGCCTGTCTTTTGACTATCCTTAGCACCAGGTCAATAGCGTCCAGGGTGTCGGCTCTGAGCATGCTCACTTCGTCTATGATAAGGAGTTCCATCTCTCGTAGCATTTGCCTTTTACTGTTGTTCATGCGAAACTCTTTTCTTACACTATCTGCCGTGTTGATGCGTTCATTGACCTCGGCCTGAAAAAGCCCCTGGTTTGTAGGAAGAAAACATCCAAACGGTAGCTGGAATAAGCTGTGTAAGGTAACACCACCGGCATTGATAGCGGCTACTCCTGTGGGGGCTGCCACAATGGCATTTTTGTGCGTTCGTTTGACAATATCCTTTAAAAATGTCGTCTTTCCCGTTCCGGCTTTCCCCGTTAAAAAAATATGACGGTTGGTGTTGTTAACGTAGGACGCAGCTATAGAGGCTGTTGTTTGTTCGCTTTCCATGGTATCTTATTTGTTCATTAAAGATACTATTTTTTTTTGACAAATAAACTAAAAATAAAAAAAACGTGGAGATATCCATTGATTTTTAATCTTGAGATATCTCCACGGAGAAAAAATGTGCTGGAATATGTGCTAAAATTCCATGTCTATGTCTTCGCCCTGTTCTTGACGTTGCTGCGCTTTGCGTTTGTAATTGTTGATTTTGTATGTTACCCCCAAGGATATTCGTGGAATCGAATTAATGTGTTCCATTTTAACGTAATAAGCTTCCTGATCGGTGATAATCTCACGTCCTCGGGTTCCAAAGATATCATGTACACGAAAAATCAGATTTAGTTGGTCATCCATTAAGTCCTGACGCAGAGCTGCAGAAGTCATAAACATATCCCCACGGGTTCCGGTTGAGGTGATGGAAGGTCCGGAATAAAAAGCGGTAAGTTGCAGTCGCATCGACTTCGAGATATTAATGTCAGTGTTACCCCTTATATTCCAGGTATTGTCCTGTCGTACCTCATCCTTATCGTCATAGATCTTGTAATTGTAGATAGTTCCGGAAGTGTTGATCTTTAGCCAGCTTGTAATGGGAAGGTTCAGCATTAGTTCTGATCCCAGGGACTGATCCTTGTTGACATTTTGAAAGGTCATCATAATAATGCCTGGATCATCAGGGTAGAGTTGCGGAACACGTTCAATGCGGTTATTGGATTGGCGGAAAAAAGTCTCGAAAGAAAGAAATCCTTTCTTAAAATAACGCAGGTAGGTTAGCTCATAGCTGTCTGTATATTCGGGTTCCAGATCTGGATTTCCTTTACGCAGGGTATACTGATCACGATAGCTGAGGAAGGGATCCAAATACCAGCCTCTGGGGCGATTGATGCGCCTGGAGTAACTGGCCATTAACTGATTCTCATCATTGAATTTTCTGGATAGATGCAGGGAAGGAAATAAATCAAAACGGTTGATTCCATAAGTCTCTGAAGTATCCCGGTTGCTTAACTCACGGTCTGTATATTCACCCCTGAGGCCAGCTTTCATATCCATAAAAGAGAACTTTTTTGAATAGATGATATATGCTGCCTGTATGTTTTGATGGAACTCAAAGCGGCGGTCGGCAAATTCGCCCATGTCAACGCCTCCTCCTGCGAAATCATAGCCATCTAAATGATAATCAATATTGTCGCTATTGTATTTCGACTGTAGGCCCATCTCCAGCTTGCCGGTTTTTCTGATAGGCAGGGTGTAGTCGGCATTAAAGCGAAAACGATACGAGTCTTCGTCTTCCGATGTTTCTATACTGTTATCCGGATTTTCATCTGCTTTGTAGTCTGCACCAGTAATAAAGGTTTCCTGATTGTCAATTTCGTCATTATCCCGCCGACTAAAAAAGCCGGATAATTCAAGCTTCTGACCATTTTCATCGATCTTATAATCATAACTAACTGTTCCTTCCCAGTATAAGCCCGAGCGTTCAAACATGCTTTTATCTAAGGCATAGGAGGGGGATGTTGAAGGATAGTTGTCAAAGCTTGTATAGTTTTCTGTTTCAGAGTCCATGGAGTGGCCAAAGGTGTATTCCCCCAGTCGGGTTGAAAAGGAAAGCGTTTGCTCATCATTAATATAATAATCCATTCCTGCCTGGGCTGATTTTCCTCCACGACTCCATATTCTGTCACGCTCCGAGGATATCATTATGGTTGAAGTGTCGCCATAGGTCTCACGGTCCATGATGGCATCGGAATAATAGTTTCTTTCACTATATTCAGCTCCTACATACCAGTTGAAGTTTCCGGTGCGGTAGTTTAATAAAAAATCACCTTTATAGGTGTCCTGGTTGCCTGCAGAAGCATTGACAATACCATTAAAGCCAGTGCGCTTGCGCTTTTTCATCACCAGATTAATGATGCCTGAACCGCCTTCAGGATCAAATTTTACGGATGGATTTGTGATAATCTCTATACGTTCGATGCTGGAAGCCGGTGTTTGCTTTAGTACGTCGTTGGCATCCAGTGAAGTCGGCTTGCCGTCGATTAAAACAGTGAAGGAACTACTGCCTCGAAGTGATACATTGTCTTCGATATCGACTTCTACAGATGGAGTATTCTGTAAGACATCAACAGCACTGCCTCCCGAAGAACTTAAGTCTTTCGCTACATTGATTATTTTACGGTCAATTTCATATTCAATACGATCTGTTGTGCCGACAACCTCCACGCCATCAAGCTCCCTGCTGGATGAACTTAGTCGGATGACACCTAAATCAACCACAGGTGATTTTCTGCTTATTGTAATATCATCGATGGTTTTTTTATGAAAACCAATGAAATTTACCTGTATATAATAATTGCCAGGCTTTACTGCGCTGATGGTGAAATTGCCATCTTCTTTTGTGATGGTGCCAGTAATTAATACAGAATCTTTTACCCGGTAGAGCGCTACATTGACAAACTCCATGGGTTCCTGATGACTTGCATCAATGACGCTTCCTTTTACTATTCCCTGGGCCATACGCCCCCCTTCACTATCTGCTGAGGTCTGGGCTGTAGACTGTATCGCTATCCCTGATATCAGAAGCAGACTGATGAAAATTTTTTGTAACATAATGTTTTCTTCGTTTCTTTTTCTTGTGTGCTTTTGTTGACACTTTAGGGTCTGACAAAATTACTTGTTAAAACTTGCGTTTAGAAATAATATTTTACAAAATTATAATTATTTAACATATAATATTAAATCAACTATGTAAATATATTTTTCCCGGTTTCATTGTGGCAGAAAAAACATTTTTAAAATGGTATTGTTTAATGAGTTTGATTATAAAATAAGGTGATTTTTGCCCGGGGTGTTTATTATCAAAGGATAAGACGCGAATATTTCCCTGGATTTATACTTAAAAGATGTATGAGGCCGGACTAAAAAGCCTTCAAACTGCTGATTTTTATCGTTTTTCCCCTAAGCCCTAAAGGGAGACCGCTAAAAATAAGCAGTTTGAAAAAGTCCCCTTCAGGGGATTTAGGGGTCTTGAGGCTTTTTAGACCGCACTCATGTATTTGATTATGGAATTAATGGTAAAACAGCGTATTTTATTATAGTGTTGGTCTATAATGTCCGATATTTGCGTTGGTGCTCGTTTTTTCACATCAAATAACCTGATGATATGGCAAAATAATATTAGGAGAAAAGCATTTGCTAATTCAACAAACTTTTATAGCTTTGCAGTTCTCAAAAAAAAATGTATAAAACACACAAAATCAAAATGGAAAATAAATTAGCAGTAGTTGCATTCGGTGGGAACGCACTTCTTCGTGGAGATCAGAAAGGAACCATAGAAGAACAGGAATCGAATGTATATGATACATCTACGCATTTAGTGCAATTAATTGAAAAGGGATATGATATTATCATTGGCCATGGCAATGGACCTCAGGTGGGTAATGTTTTATTACAGCATGAGGCCGGCCAAAAGATCTATGGCATTCCGATGATGCCCATGGATATCTGTGTAGCAGAGACTCAGG
Organism: Bacteroidota bacterium; assembly: GCA_051748205.1. Lineage (GTDB taxonomy): Bacteria > Bacteroidota > Bacteroidia > Bacteroidales > PWNQ01 > PWNQ01. The sequence goes on from JBNJHE010000002.1 coordinate 7,698, forward strand.
GCGCGATTGGTTTGATGATCGAACAGCAGCTTCGTAATGTTTTAGCCAAACATGGAATCAAAAAGAACATAGTTACCATGGTGTCGGAAGTTATCGTAGATAAGAATGATCCGGCGTTTAAAAATCCGACGAAGCCGGTAGGGCCATTTTACACAAAGGAAGAAGCAGATAGTTTGACTGCAGAAAACGACTGGGTATTTCATGAGGACCCCCGGGGCAGAGGATGGCGCCGGGTTGTGGCATCTCCTGTGCCTGTTAAAGTAAATAATCGCGAAATTATTGAGCGGCTGGCCCGCGAAGGTAATATTGTGATTACTGTCGGAGGCGGAGGCGTTCCGGCTTATGTTAATGATCAAGGTGAAACCGTTGGTATTGATGCAGTCATTGATAAAGATCTTGCATCAGCTCACCTGGCCGGCAACATCAAAGCTGATGAATTTTATATTCTGACTGATGTCCCGCAGGTCTATATCAACTTCAATAAGCCCAATCAAAAAGCATTGTCCGAAGTAAAAGCGGATGAAATTCAAAAATATTTACACGAGGGACACTTTACCGAAGGTTCTATGGCCCCCAAAGTAAGAGCAGGCTTGCATTTTATTGATAAAGGCGGTAAAGCCTGTACCATTACCATGGCCGATAAACTGGGTAATGAAAATGCCGGCACAACCATCATTAGAAATTAGTAGTCATTTTAAAACCTTATAATTATGGCATTCAACTTAAGAAATCGTAATTTTTTAAAACTTTTGGATTTTACACCAAAAGAGATGAAATATCTGCTTGAATTGTCAGCAGATTTAAAAAAAGCAAAATATGCAGGCACTGAACAACAAAAATTAAAAGGCAAAAATATTGCATTGATTTTTGAAAAAGCGTCCACCAGAACACGTTGTGCTTTTGAAGTGGCTGCTCTGGACCAGGGTGCACATGTTACTTATCTGGGCCCTACCGGATCGCAGATAGGGAAAAAAGAATCCATGAAAGATACAGCCCGTGTACTGGGGCGTATGTATGACGGAATCGAATATCGTGGCTTTGGACAGGAAGTGGTAGAGGACCTGGGAGCTTATGCCGGCGTTCCAGTTTGGAATGGGCTAACCAATGAGTTTCACCCAACCCAAATTCTGGCCGACTTTCTCACTATGATGGAACATAGCGACAAGCCGCTTCATCAGGTCTCTTTTGCTTACCTGGGAGATGCGCGTAACAATATGGGGAATTCGCTGCTGATAGGTGCAGCGCTGATGGGTATGGATTTCCGCTCCGTAGCTCCAAAGCAGGTGCAACCGGAAAAAGAACTGGTGGAAAAAGCCAGAGAAATTGCTAAAGAAACCGGCGCTACCATTACTGTTACTGATAAGGTGGAAGAAGGTGTTAAGGGATGTGATTTCCTTTATACTGATGTCTGGGTGTCTATGGGAGAACCCGAGGAAGTTTGGAAAGAGCGTATTGAACTCCTGAAACCATATCAGGTCAATACCGGGCTGCTGGAGAAAACAGCCAATCCCAAAGTGAAATTTATGCACTGTCTGCCTGCTTTCCATAACCGTGAAACACAGGTTGGTGAAGAAATATTCCAGAAATTTAACCTGAATGGTATGGAAGTTACTGAAGATGTGTTCGAATCCGAAGCTTCTATCGTGTTTGATGAAGCTGAAAACCGCTTGCATACTATTAAAGCTGTTATGGTTGCTACTCTAGGCAGCTAACTGCAGGGATTTTATAAGAACTCGCTCACCATAAGTGTCAACACTTTTTGGTGAGCTTTTTTTTTTGCTGAGTTTTATCTTTTTTATCCTTGAGCTTATTATTAATCCGGTAGATGCTTCTATTCCATTGACCCAAATATGGCCAAGCCACTTTCTTGTCATTGCTTGAAAAAAATATCTACTTTTGCAGCCTAAAATCTGCTTGATATGCAAAAAAGAATACAGGATGCCGTCAAAATTATTGTAAAAGAACTGTATGACATAGAGGCAAGCCCAAAGCAACTGCTGGTTCAGAAAACCCTGCCCGACTTTGAGGGCGATTTTACTGTCGTTGTTTTCCCGTTTACCAAAATCGCCCGAAAGTCGCCGCAACTGCTTGGCGAGGAAATCGGGCAAAAGCTAAAGGCATCAATGAGCGAAATAGCCTCATTTAATGTTATTAAAGGCTTTTTAAATCTGACACTAAAAAATGAAGTCTGGCTTGATTTTTTACAGGAAAACTATAAGCAGAAGAATTACGGGCTTGTTTCCGAAAAAGCTGAAGGCACAGCGGTTATTGAGTTTTCTTCCCCCAATACGAACAAGCCACTACATTTGGGGCATATACGTAATAACCTGTTGGGTGACAGTATTGCCAGAATTCTGGAAGCTGCTGGCCGGGAGGTTAAGCGGGTTAATCTTATCAATGACAGAGGCATACATATCTGTAAGTCGATGCTGGCCTGGCAAAAGTGGGGGCAAGAGGAAACGCCTGAGCGTTCAGGACTGAAAGGTGATCATTTGGCAGGAAAGTATTATGTGTTGTTTGATCAGAAGCTAAAGGCAGAAAAGGAAGCACTGCGAAAGCAAGGCGTAGAGGAGGAGATGCTTGAAACAAAGTCAAAACTTATGGGCGAAGCCCGTGAAATGCTTCGCAAGTGGGAAGCCCGTGATGAAAATGTAATGCAATTATGGAAAAAAATGAATGCATGGGTCTATGATGGCTTTGATGTTTCTTATCAACGCATGGGCATATCCTTCGACCGGGTTTATTATGAATCGAAGACCTACCTGCTTGGGAAAAAGATGGTTTTAAAAGCATTAGAGCAAGGGGTGCTGGTGCAAAAAGAGGATGGTTCTGTCTGGGCTGATCTAAGCGACCATAACCTGGATGAAAAAATCCTGCTGCGCAAAGATGGAACTTCGGTGTATATGACGCAGGACCTGGGAACGGCCAAATTGCGAAAAGAAGACTTTGACCCCTCTGAAATGCTATATGTGGTAGGCAATGAACAGGATTATCATTTTACTGTGCTTAAAATAATACTGAAAAAAATGGGCTATGACTGGGGCCGTCTTATCGAACATATATCCTATGGTATGGTAGAATTGCCCCATGGGAAGATGAAAAGCCGCGAAGGAACTGTCGTTGATGCCGATGATTTGATGGATGAGATGTTGGAAACAGCCCGTAAAATGACCAGCGAACTTGGCAAAATTGACGATCTGAATAGCCCTGATGCCCAAAAACTCTATGAGACAATTAGCATGGGCGCACTGAAATATTTTATTCTGAAAGTCGACCCGAAAAAGAATATGCTTTTTAACCCTGATGAATCGGTTAATTTTAATGGACATACCGGGCCGTTTATTCAGTATACCCATGCCCGTATTCAATCGTTGTTAAGGAAAAGTAATGCCATCGTACCGGATGTTTCATTATATGATCCAATGAAAATGCTGACAGTGGAAAAAAATATTCTTATAAAACTGGCTGAGTATCCAACGGTGATACAGGATGCTGCCCGAGAGAAAAATCCGGCAGTGGTGGCGAATTTTACCTTTGAGCTGGTGAAAATGTATAATGCTTTTTATCAGGATGTCCCAGTATTAAAGGAAAACGATAATTCAATTGTCCATTTCCGCCTGGCTATGTCTGTTTTCGTTGGTCATGTGGTGAAGTCATCAATGAAATTGCTTGGTATTCAGGTGCCTGATAGAATGTAAGCAGTAGAATATTAATCTAACATCCTGCGCTTAAATTCAGCCTTTTGAGGTTCGGTAAATGAGGTGTTATTCTCAATGCATTCGATAATGCGTGTCTTAAACCTCCAGCACGTCATATGACGAATTTCCATTTCTTCTGATAGCTTGTAACTTGATATATTCGGTTTATTGCATACCAGATAAGTCATCTTAAAGGCGTCGGGTAAATAAATCCGGCAGCGATGAAACATGGTGTGCGCTGTGGCTGACTCCTCTGCTTTGCATCGTGTGCATCTTCTTGCGTAGGGCGTTTTGCCCTTGCAATAATTGGTGTGACCGCATTTGCGACATTTGAAACCATCTTTCCATTTTAATTCGGAAAGAAATTTAAGGCAGGCCTTTTCTGTTGAAAAGCGCCTGGCAAAATCACTGTCTTCCAAATTTTCAAATAATGATTTCAAAACATTTTAGCAATTAACTTGTTAAACGAATAAATAAAGATTGGTGTTGCAAAAATAATAAAAAAAGTGATATTAAAGCGCTATATTAAAAAATTGTTTTTATCTTTGCACCGAAATTTTTAGAAAACAGATAATATGCAAACATTTAAAGTAACCTTTTTATTCGCGGCATTATTTGCGTTTATTTCATGCGGCAATTCATCGGCGGATTCTTCGTCTGAAGGTAAAACCTATTCTGAACAAGGGGATGTTTCCAGTGTTCAACAGGATGCAAATCAGGTTGGCAGCATGGATGAAGATCCTAAGGAAAAACAATCCGGCTCAGCTAGTGAGGATAAAAATCAGGAAAAGCAACAATCCGAAACCTCAAAAAGTGTTTCTGATAATGAAAGTACAGGTAAGGTTATACAAATGAATAAAGCCATGTTTTTGGAAAAGGTATTTAATTATGAAGATAATCCAGAGGAGTGGAAATTTAGAGGAGACCGTCCCTGTATTATCGATTTTTATGCCGATTGGTGTGGCCCATGTAAACGTATAGCGCCAATCATGGATGAGTTGGCAGAGGAATACAAGGGCAAAATTACGATCTATAAAATTGATACCGACAAAGAAAAAGAACTGGCTCAGGTTTTTGGTATTAGAAGCATACCTTCAATCATGTATTGTCCTGCAGAAGGTAGGCCCTATATGTACAAAGGTGCTTTTCCAAAGGCTAAGTACCTGGAATTATTAAATAAACATTTTGAATTATAAATTGCAAAATCATTAAAGACCAATAACATGGAGCATTTAACAAAACAAACATTTCTGGAAAAAGTATTCAACTTTGAACAAAACAAAGAGTGGAAATTCGAAGGCGAGCTTCCATGCATCATAGACTTTTATGCTGACTGGTGTCAGCCGTGTAAGATCGTAGCCCCAATTTTGGAGGAGCTGCAAAAAGAATATGAGGGCAAAATAAACATATATAAAATTGACACTGAAGCAGAGCAGGAGCTTGCTGCTGCTTTTGGAATTCGTAGTATTCCTTCAATTTTATTCTGCCCTAAAGATGGACAGCCTCAAATGGCTCAAGGTGCCCTTCCAAAAGAGACCCTGATTCAAGCTATTGATGATGTCCTCCTGGGAAAAAAACAGGAAGCTAAGTAGTACAAGATTTCGATAAAGAAAAAAGCCTCATTTCAGGGGCTTTTTTTTTGATTGTGTCAGGGTGCTTTGCGTATTTTTGCAGCTTCTAAAAAATCATTAAAAGTTGCAAGAAATGACAAATACAAAAAGAATTACAGCCCAAAAAATTACCTTTAAGCACTGGTCCCGCCAGTCTTATGCTGTCTTTAATACCTTAAAATCGGAAGTCCGAATCGCAAGCCTTGCCTTAGCTGTAGCTGCTGTTATGGTGCCTAAAGATGGCAAAACTCAGAAAAAAGATAGCACGGATCTTCATAAAGTTGTCGATATGGAGGAGGTCGTGGTTAGTGCTCAAAGGGAAGAAGTCTTATACAGTGACCTGGCGCGGACTGTGGAGGTTATTACAAGCCGGGATATACAACAGCTGCCGGTAACGACTTTCGACCAACTGTTGGAATATGCGCTTAATGCTGATGTGAGAAGCAGAGGTGCTTTTGGCGTCCAGGCTGATGTGTCTCTTCGCGCCGGATCACCCGATCAGGTGATGATTCTCTTAAATGGAATCAATATTTCAAACCCCCAAACAGCGCATCATAACCTTAACCTTCCTGTTGATCTTTCGGCAGTTAAACGTGTAGAAATACTCTCCGGTCCCGCTTCACGCGTCTTTGGCCCCAATGCCTTTAACGGTGCTATTAATTTTATTACCGGCGCTGCTGAAGATTCTTCACTTAATATTTCCCTTACTGCCGGGCAGCATCACCTATTTAATTCCACTGCAACAAGCTCTTTCTATACTAAAAATGTAAAGCATTTTGTGGCTTCCGCCTTTTCCTTATCCGAGGGATATCGGGAAAATACTGATTTTATCTATGGGAATTTGTTTTATCAGGGCAGATGGAAACCCTTTAAAAATCAAAGTATCTCATGGCAAATGGGAGCAAATGCAAAACAGTTTGGGGCCAATAGCTTTTACACACCAGAATATCCTGACCAATTCGAAGCTATACGATCCTCTTTTGGTAGTTTGCGCTATCAGATAAATAAACAAATCAAAACGGATTTTAAAGTTTACTGGAATAGGCATCACGATCGTTTTGAGTTGTTTCGCCATAAAGCACCCTCGTGGTACACTGGTCATAACTATCATTTGGCCGAGGTTGCAGGTGCTTCAGTGAATTTTTTACTTCCCCTGAGCAATGGTCGCCTTTCTTCCGGCTTCGAATATCGTTTTGAAGGCATTAAAAGCAATGTGCTTGGGGAACCCCTGAATGATTCTTTGCTTGTGCCGCGTGAAGATGAAGCATGGTTTACACATGCTAAAAACCGTAATAACTTTAGTGCCTATGCTGAATATTCCCTGCAGTGGCAAAAATTCTATTTCTCGTCTGGAATAATGGCTAATTATAATCAGGATCAACCGCATCACTGGGCTTATTTTCCAGGTCTTGACATAAACTACAAAATTAGTTCTAAACTTCAGGCTTATGCCTCTATGGCTAATGGTCTACGGTTACCAACCTTTACCGAGTTATACTATGAAGGGCCGGTAAATAAAGGTAATGCTGATTTGAAACCCGAAACCTCAAGTACTCTTGAAGTGGGTATGCGATATTTTAGAAAAGCTACGAAAACGAATATAAGCTTGTATCAGCGCTGGGGCGAAAACATCATTGACTGGGCCCGAAAAGCCGAGCAGGAACAATGGCAGACACTTAATGTGAATCATTTGATTACACGTGGATTGTCAATACAATCTCTTGTATTACTTGAAGACCTGATGACGGTTGATTATTTTACATCGCTGAAGATAAAATATACTATGGCTGACCAAAAAAAGACTACTGAAGAATATATATCCCGTTATGCATTGGATTATTTGCGTCATAAATTGAGTTTTTCCCTGCAAATGAAGATGCTGAAAAATTTCAGTGCTAATATTACGACTGCCTGGCAGGACAGAGCTGGTGAATTCATAATATACAGCGATGGGGCTTATGGTCAGTCCGTTTCTTATGATCCTTTTTGGATGGTGGATGTCAAGCTTCAGTATAGCCCCAAAGCCTGGGATTTCTTTATTAAAGTTTCTAATTTATGCAATACAGCGTATTATGATATTGGGAACATTCCACAGCCAGGACGCTGGATTTCGGCTGGCTTAAACTTTCAATTGGATTTTGGCGCTTAGTTGTTTCTGGTTAATGGGCAGGGATTATTTATAATACTTTCTTTACTGACTTATTGACAGGGGATTCGTGAAGTTTTGTTTATAAATTGTGAATTCTGGTAGATATCCAACCAACTTTAGCGAAAAAAAACTTGTCTATTCCTTGTCATGCAAAGTATTTTGAATTATTTTTGCTACAGTGCTATGAAACATTTAACTATTTCATTGATTCTGATACATCTGATTCTTCTCCCTTCAATCCTCCTGGCTCATAACGAAGGACATGAAGCAAAGAATGTGTTATTTGTTGAAAATAAAGGTCAATGGGGAGATAAGCCATTTTATCGCAGTGAGTTTCATGGTGGCTACGGATATTTTGAGCCGGGACAAATCACTTACGTGGTGAAAGATATGGAAGCTATGGGTGATTTGCTTGGCTTTAAGATGAAGCCGGATGAATACAAACAGGAAAATAAGCCTAATTTCAATATTCCTCATCATGCCTATAGGCTTATTTTTGAAGGAGCTAATCAGAATGCCCGGGTGATTCCGGAGGGGAAAACCCCTGATTACAACAACTATTATTTGGGTAATAATGAAGCCAAATGGGCCTCACACGTCAGGAAATATACACAGATCACGTATCAGGAATTGTATCCGGGCATTAACCTGCGCTTTAATCAGGTGGATCATTTCATGAAATATACCTTTGAAGTTGATGCCGGTGTTCATCCCGGGCGTATTGCCATGACATATAATCATATTGAAAGGCTGCGCCTGAAAAATGAACGCCTGATCATAAAAACCAGTGTGCATGATGTAGTGGAAGCTGAGCCCTATGCATATCAGATTATTGAGGGTGACACGGTTGATATCCCCTGTCGTTTTACATTGGATGATCATACCGTAGGTTATGAGTTTCCTGGCGGCTATAATCAGAACTATCCATTGTTTATTGATCCTACGCTGGTTTTTTCTACCTATTCAGGATCTACTTCTGATAACTGGGGCTATACGGCGACATACGATTCGGACGGTTATGCCTATGGCGGAGGTACATCTTTTGGATCAGGATATCCCACCACCATGGGATCCTACGATGTTGATTATAGTGGGGGAGGCTGCGATATGGTTATTACCAAATATGATACAACCGGATCGAACCTGATATACTCCACCTACCTCGGCGGCTCAGGTGTGGATGTGCCTCATAGCCTTGTCTGTAATAGTTATGACCATTTGATTGTGCTTGGAACTACCGGATCCAGTGATTTCCCAACAACGACCAATGCTTTTGATACAACCTTTAACGGTGGAACACAGTATACACTTACTTCCATTATAAATTATGCCAACGGTTCTGATATCACTTTGTCAAAATTTACAGAAGACGGAACACAGCTTATGAGCTCTACCTATGTAGGAGGCTCTGGTAATGATGGATTGAATTCTGCACCTGACCTGAAGTATAATTATGCCGACGAAGTTAGAGGTGAGGTGATGGTGGATGATTATGATGCTATTTTTGTTGCTTCCTCTACTTATTCATCCGATTTTCCGATGAAGGGCAATGGTTTTCAGAAAACGATCGGAGGCGGACAGGACGGAATCATTTTTAAAATGTCTTCGATGATGGATGGACTGTATTGGTCCAGTTTTATGGGAGGTTCCGGAGATGATGCCCTTTACAATATTTCTGTTAGCCTGCAGTCCAGTCTTTATGTGGCAGGAGGGACAAACTCTCAAAACCTGCCGGTGAGCAAAGGAGCATATCAATCTTCTTTTCAGGGTGGCAGCGCTGATGGATTTGTTAGTTATATCAATAATGCAGGCGATCAGCTTTTAGCATGCACCTATTTTGGGTCTTCGGCTTATGATCAGGTTTATTTTGTTGATGAAGATTTGGATCATGGCGTTTATGTCCTTGGGCAAACCGGGGCATCAGGTAATACTTATGTGTATAATGCACCCTGGAATCAGCCTGGCGGTGGCCAGTTTGTGAGCCAGATAAGTAAATACCTGAAAACAGTTACCTTTTCCACTGCTTTTGGTAATGCGTCTAATCCTGGTCCTGATATTTCGCCTACCTCTTTTATGGTAGACTTTTGTGGTGGCCTTTATATCGCCGGATGGGGTGGCGGCCTGAATAATTTTGGCGGCACCTCCGGATTACCGGTTACAGCAGATGCTTATCAAAAAACCACAGACAATAACGATTATTACTTTATGGTGCTTGAAAAAGATGCCCAGGACCTGCATTATGCAACCTTTTTTGGCGGTAATCAAAATGTGGGAGAGCATGTGGATGGGGGCACCAGCCGGTTTTCAAAAAAAGGGGCTATCTATCAGGCAATCTGTAGTGGCTGTGGCGGCTATTCCGACATGCCTACAACACCCAACGCCTGGTCGTCGACGAATAACAGCTCGAATTGTAACCTGGCTGTAGTTAAGTTTAAATTTGATGTAAAAGCGGTTATTGCTGATTTTAAACGTCCTGAATCAGGCTGCGTGCCGTATCATTTGCAATTGGAAAACCGCTCCTTTTCCTCCGGAACAGATACCCATTATTACTGGGATTTTGGCGACGGTGATACATCAATGGCTTATGAACCTGCGCATACCTACACAGAACAAGGCGTTTATCAAATTACACTGGTGGTGGTCGATTCTACTACCTGCAATATCTCCGATTCAGCAGCTTACAATATTCTTGTCCTGGGTGATACCACTTACTCCCTGCCTGCTGTCTCAGCATGTAAAGGCGATTCAGTTTATATCGGAATCCCTTCCTATAACAACCCTTCTGTAATTTATAACTGGAGCCCAACTACCTATCTCCCCGGAATTACCTATATGCCGGTCAACAATATTAGTAAACCCAATACCATGATTCTGCCCCGTACTGATACAAATTTTATTCTGACAATTGATAATCAGGTTTGTGTCGATTCTGTTATTCAGCCTGTCGAAGTCATTGACCTACTAGCTGATGCCGGCCCCGATCAGTTGTTGTGTGACAGTGTGGTGACTTTTAACGGTAGTGGGGCTGGAAGTGATACCTTGTACTATTTCTGGTCCTCTTCGGGTAGCTTTTCTGATACCCTCAACGCAGATACGACCGTCCCGGACCTTACGCATATTGTCAATAATAGTCAGGATTTTTATTTCAAAGTTACTGATGGTAAGTGTGAAGCTGTGGATACGGTTAATGTCGATTTTTTGATTGATGTCGTCGACTCAACAGCGACACCAACATGTCATGGCGATTGCGATGGCAGAATAAAAGTTACTGCCGTAGGCGGTAACGGACCGTATTCCTATCAATGGGATAACGGTATGAGTGGACCGGTAATTGATAATCTCTGTGGGGGTACCTATACAGTTACTGTCTATGACAGCGATTCCTGCCTGGCGGTTAAAACAATCAGTATTCCTGATCCCGCTCCTTTAAATAATAGCTTTGCTGTTTTTAATGCTCCCTGTGAGGAGGTTTGTATTGGCGAAGCCGCCTCCAGCCCCTCAGGAGGAACGGCTCCTTATAACTTCATCTGGAGCGATGGGCAAACTTCTGATACTGCTTCGCAACTTTGTGTCGGCCAGTATTACCTTACGATTACGGATGATCATGGGTGTAAATATCAGGATACTGTCGATGTTAATGATGCTTCAGTGAATTTTGACTTTACAGCTCATGCCGAAAAAGATACTATTTATCAGGGGCAGTCAACACGCTTATATACACAGGATACCTTGAACTATTTTTATAGTTGGACGCCTGCTGAAAGTCTGGAGACACCAAATAGTGCTTCTACAAAAGCATCTCCTGAGCAAACGACTACTTATATTTTAACGGTTTCTGACCAATATGGGTGTACCTTTACCGATACTATTACGATCTTTGTGAAGGAGGTTAGCTGCGGGCCACCCTATATTTTTGTTCCCAATGCTTTTACACCCAATGGTGATGGGAATAACGATGTCTTATATGTGAGGACACAGTTTGCTGACGAGGTTTATTTTGCCGTTTATCATCGCTGGGGTGAAAAAGTTTTTGAAACGACGAACAAAGATATTGGTTGGGATGGAAAAATCAATGGGAAACAAGCAGATGCTGGTGTGTACGTGTATCGTTTACGTGTTCGCTGTTTTACAAAAGAAGTATATGAAGAAAGTGGAAATGTAACCTTGATACGATGAAGAGGGGGATTATCATATGGATATTTTTAATGGTTCAAAGCCTGGTAGCTTTCGGGCAGGATATTCACTTTTCGCAGTTTAAACAGTCACCCATAATGATAAATCCGGCCCAAACAGGTTTTTTTAATGGAGCCCATCGCTTTGTTACGAATAATCGTTCACAATGGGGCTCATTTACAGTGCCCTATCGCACGTTTTCGTTTAGCTATGATATGCAGCCGGCTTATCGCTTGATCAAAAACGATATGCTGGGCCTGGGCTTCTGGTTTTATGGTGATCAGGCCGGAGATTCTGATTTTGGGACAATTCAGGCCAGTTTGTCATTATCCTATATCATCAGCTTGAATTCAAAAGACAATAATTATTTGGGTATCGGGTTTATGGGTTCCTGGGCTCAGCGAAGTATGAGCTATCGTGATTTGTATTTTGACCGGCAGTTTAACGGAGAATTTTTTGACCCCTCATTGTACACCGGAGAGGATCAGGGCGATCCCTCTTATAATTATTATGATTTTAATGCAGGTATGCATTGGCGCTATAAACCGCAGGATTTGCAGTATTATAACTTTGGTTTTAGCATCCATCATCTTAACAGGCCAAAACAAACCTTTTTAGATGATGAATCTATCCGGCTTTCAACTAAAGGGATAGTTTATGGTGATCTGTCCATTCCCTTCAGCAGTAAGCAAAGCGTAATCCCTGGTTTTATGGTGGCTTTCCAGGGAACAGCTACCGAAGTAGTAGCCGGAGGCCAATATCATCATGTTTTTTCTGATAACCGCTATAATTACACAAGCTTATCGCCAGGATTATATTATCGTTTTGGTGATGCCCTTATTTTGTCTACACATCTAGAGTATCAGCGTTGGCGTTTTGGGCTTAGTTATGATATCAATACTTCAGATTTGAATAATGCCAGCAGGGGAATGGGTGGCCTGGAATTGTCAATACTGTATCAATTGCCCAGAACAGATATTCATCGTCGGGAGGCTATTCCCTGTCCGATTTTTTAATTGAAAATGAACATAGGAAAGAAAGAAATGTTGGCTATTTGTGATTGTTAAACGGCGTAATATCATTTTGGTGCTGTTGCTTATGTCAGTGGTGCAGTTGGTTGGTCAAAATCGTGGCTCACTCGAAAAGCAAGGTCTTTCGGCCTATGGTAAGGGAGATTATTATTTGGCTATCAACTATCTGACAGAAAGTATAAACCGTGACACCGTCAGTGATACAGCCCTGTTAGTTTTGGCTCATGCTTATCGTCATATTCATCATTGTGGTAATGCATTGAGATATTATGATCAACTGCTTAATCAAAATGATGTAGTTTTCCCACAGGCATGGTTTTATGCTGGTTTGATGCAGAAATGCCTGGGATATTATGAGGAAGCCGCGAATGCTTTTTTGCAGTATTCCCTTAGCGGGGACACGAAAATTTCGCAGGCCAGGCTGTCTCAGGAGCTTTTATCCTGCGATCTGGCACCAGAAATTATTCGGGACACTCTTGATGTGAAGGTAGAACAACCCGGAAAAAAAATCAATTCGCCCTACACCGATTTTGGAGCTGTTCAGCTTGAAGATGGCAGCATATATTTTTCCAGTCTTCGCCCTACAGCTAATTCGGGCAGCTCAGGACTTATCCCCGCTGATTTTGAGACCAATATTTATTTGTCTGGAATTTCCTTATCCGGATATCGAAAGGCTCAGATTTGGGATACAGACATCAACAAAAAGCGAACGCATTCGGCCAATATCAACTTTAGTCCCAATCGGCAAGAGCTGTTTTTTACCCGTTGCGAACGCTTTGACGGAAAGATGGTCTGTAAAATTTTTCATAGTCAGAAAAGCGAAAGAGCGTGGGGTAATCCCAGGCCACTGACCGAAGTAATTAATCAAAAGGATGTTAACTCGACGCATCCCTTTTTGGCAAATGTTAACGGGCAGGAAATCTTATATTTTGTCACCGACCGGGAAGGGGGCTATGGAGGGCTGGATATCTGGTACTCCGTTCGTCAGAATGGTAAATTTACCAACCCCGTTAATTTAGGGCCGCTGATAAATACTCCCGGCGATGAAATCACGCCTTTTTATCAGGCGCAAGACAGTGTTTTGTATTTTAGCTCAGACTGGCATGCCGGTCTTGGTGGTTTCGATATCTTTAAATCAAAAGGAGGGTATGCCAGTTGGGATAAACCGCAGAATATTGGCTATCCACTGAATACTTCTGCCAATGATCTATATTTTACCATCAACGACAATGGATTTAGTGGCTATTTGACGTCTAACCGCCCGGGCTCATACTTTACAAGCTCTCAAAATTGTTGTAATGATATCTTTTATTATGAATTTAGTCCGGAGCAGCCAGATACCAATACAACTGCTGACAGTACTGAACTTATACTGTCGAAAGCCAAATCTTTATTACCCATCACTTTGTATTTTGATAATGATGTTCCTGCCTCGTCAGTGCAGGATGATACCACCGATGCTGTGTTGGATGAATTGCTGCAAGAATATGCTCAACGTGAACAGACTTATCTGACCAATTATCTGCAATACGGGGCGCCTGGAGCTCAGGAGGATGAGGTTCGGATGAAAGCATTCTTTACGGATATCCGCCATGGTGGAATCTTGCTCGACAGCCTGGTCGATTATCTGAAACAATCCTTACAACAAGGAGATGATATCCATATTGTTGTCAAAGGTTATGCCAGCCCTTTGACTACAAAGGAGTATAATCTTAAGCTCTCCAAGCGCCGTATTGTGGCGTTGATGAATTATCTGCTTTCTGCAGACCAGGGCAGTTTAAGACCCTATCTTAAAACAGATTCATCAGCAGTTTTGACAATATACCAGGAAGCTATGGGAGAAGTTACTTCGCAAAATATTAGTGATAACCCTAATGATAAACGAAATTCAATCTACAGTCTGAAAGCTGCTAAAGCCCGGAAAATTGTTATCACCGACGTGCGTAAACAAATATTGACTGCTGATAGTGCAATAGATATCTCCAAAGTGAAGCTTAGCGTTTCGCAGATTAACCTCGATACACTTGAAAGCGGAGCGAATTTTTTGACCGAAATATCGATTCAAAATGATTCCCAACAGGATATTTTTATCGAGGATGTATACGCCGACAAGCATATATTTTCTCATTCACTTCCTTTTGATACAATTAAAGCTGGCGAAAAACAAAAAATGCATTTGCAGCTTGTTGTTCCCGATAATCCGCAAAAGCATAAAAACCGCTTTGAGATTTATTTACGTGGAGCTGCCCAACCGCTTGTGATTGAAGTGTCTTTCTGATATGCTTTTATTCCATTAATTTCAGTCATCTGCCCAATATTCGCCCTAAATTTGTGGCTATAGATAGTACACTTAGAATATTTATTGGATGTTTTCGTTAAAGTGTATATGATAAGCGAATCTGACGAACAAGGCTGGATTTGTATGTTTTAAATTAAAGTGATTAGCTTGACTGATTATTTGTTTGTAATATAGGGCTTTAGGAGGTTGATGCTTGTTGTTTAGCTGTTTTTCAGCCATGCACATTAGTTTTTCCTGGCATAATTTTGTATTTTCGCTTACCATATTTCAATAGAAAGTATAAACAATAAAACCTGAGTTTGGTTATCATTGCAATAAAGAGTATACACTGCATATACGAGGATATTGCGTTATAGATAAAGGTGAAAAACACAATAAATGTTATGAAGCGAAAAATCATATTGTTATTATTAATTCCGTTATTATCACTATCGATATTTGCCTGGAAATACTATAATGATCAGGAGGAAAGGGAGCGGGAACGCGTTATCGGTCAGACGGTTTTGTTTGGTTTAAAATCCGGGCATTATCTTAAAAAGGAGATCAATGATGAATTATCCAAAGTAGTTTTTGATCTCTATATTGAAAGTTTGGATCCTACCCGCAAGTTTTTGTTAAAGGATGACATCGATAAACTTAAAGAATGGCGAACACGTTTAGATGAGCAGCTTGGGCGGGCGGAGTTTACCTTTTTCGATCTTTCTGTTGAAATAATAGAGCAAAGGCTAAAGGAAGTCGAGCCCATCTATAAAGAAGTATTGGCTGAGCCTTTTGACTTTAAAAAGGATGAGGAGATAGAGCTTGATCCGGAGAAACAGGATTATGCAGCCAACATGGAGGAGCTGACGCTATCCTGGCGAAAAGCCTTAAAATATCAGACGATGGTTCGTTTAAATAATATGATCGACCGTCAGGAAAAGGCTTTGGAGGATGAAGACACCACTTATGTTAAAAAGACATTTGCGGAGATGGAAAAAGAAGCCAGGGAGAAAGTGAGCAAGAGACAGAAAGAATGGTTTGAGAATCTGGAAGAATTAAACCGTAGTGATCGCTTTACTGCCTATTACAATGCTTTGGCCAATGCTTACGGGCCTCATACGGGATATTATCCGCCTAAACTGAAGGAGAATTTTGATATCAATATTTCGGGAAAGCTGGAGGGTATCGGAGCACAGCTCACGCGCCGTGATGGATATGTGAATGTGGTTCATATTGTTCCTGGCAGCGCTTCCTGGAAGCAGGGAGACTTAAAATCAGGAGATAAGATTCTGAAAGTAGCACAGGAAGAGGAAGATCCGGTAGACGTTATCGGTATGCGACTTGATGATGTTGTTGAGCTTATCCGGGGTGAAAAAGGAACTGAAGTGACGCTTACTGTCGAGAAAGCTGATGGAAGCATTAAAGATATTTCGATTATCCGCGATGTTGTCGTACTGGAAGAAACTTATGCACGCTCAGCTATTTTGAAGAGGGATAAAAGCAATACGAAAATAGGGTATCTTCACTTACCGAAGTTTTATACCGATTTCAATGATAAAAATGGGCGCAATTGTTCTGATGATGTGGCCATTGAGCTGGAGAAGCTAAAAACGGAGAATGTTGATGGCCTCATTGTAGATTTGCGTAATAATGGCGGCGGTTCGCTACCTGATGTGGTGAAGATTGCCGGTTTGTTTTTAGATAAAGGGCCTGTTGTTCAGATAAAAGCGATGACAGGGGAATCGCGTATTATGAAAGACCATAAGGCAGGGGCTTTATATGATGGCCCTTTGGTTATCCTTGTCAATCAAGGTAGTGCCAGCGCCAGTGAAATCCTGGCAGCCGCGATGCAGGACTACGGCCGTGCCGTCATCGTAGGCAGCCCTTCTACTTTTGGTAAAGGAACCGTACAACGCTTTTTTGATCTTGATCAGATGGTTCGGGCAAAACAATATGAGGAATTTAAACCCCTGGGATCAATCAAACTAACAACTCAGAAGTTTTATCGGGTCAATGGCGGAGCTACACAACTTAAAGGTGTGAAGCCCGATATTGTCCTGCCGGACAGGTATGCTTATGTCGACGTGGGTGAAAAGGAAATGGATTATGTTATGCCATGGTCTAAGGTAGATCCCCTGGATTATAAGCCCTGGGAGTTTCAGTATAATCTTAAAGAACTTCAAAAGAAAAGCAACAAACGGGTAAGGAAAAGTCATGTCTTTGACCTGATTGAAGAGGATGCAAAGCGAGTTGAAAAAAACCGTATGATAACATCCCGAACCTTGCAGCTTGATGAATTCAATAAGCGCCAGGATGAATTACAAAAAGCTTCCGAAGAACTGAATGAAGCCATAGATCAAAGCACGCCCCTTACTGTGATACAGTTGAAAAAAGATTCCTTTGAGTATAGTCAGGACACTGTGAAAATGGATCGCTTTGTAAACTGGAAAAAAGATCTGCAAAAGGATGTTTATCTTGAAGAAACGCTTTATATCATAGAGGATACAAAACTGAAAGCCAGAAAAGAAGACTAGATAATCTGCACTTGTAACTCATCCATGGTTACGATGTCTCCGTGGGTGAGTTTTTTTCTTTTCCGTGTTTCCTTCTGCCCATTAACGGCGACCAGCCCTTCTTCCACTACCATCTTTGCCATCCCTCCGGATTCAACCCAGTTTAAGGCTTTTAACAACTGCACTAAAGGGATATATTCGCTGGTGAGTTTAAATTGTTCCATGAAACAAAAATACAATATTCCTGTTGATATCAGAAACCTTATTCATTTTGTCAAATGAGTCTCTACAAAATCGTCAGGAATTGTTTACTTTTGTTACACAAAATTGAGAGAACAGATGATAAAAAAACCTTTAATATTAGTAACTAATGATGATGGTGTGAACGCAGCAGGAATTAATTACCTGGCCGAATTCATGTCGGAGTTGGGTGATGTTGTGGTCGTGGCACCGGATCAACCACGCTCGGGCCAAAGTCATGCCATCACCATCGAAGTGCCACTAAAATATCAGTTACTCCCAAAATCGTGTCAATATCCGATTTATACATGCAACGGAACGCCTGTGGATGCTGTGAAAATAGCCCGCAACCGCATTCTTGACCGCAAGCCTGATTTATTGGTTTCGGGCATTAATCATGGCTCCAATTCATCTGTCAATGTTATTTATTCTGGCACTGTGGCTGCAGTGCTCGAAGGAGTTATGGCCGGAATCCCTTCTGTAGGGTTTTCGTTGCTTGACTACTCGCCCTTCGCTGATTTTGAGTTTTTGAGGCATTACGTGCAAAAAGTGGCCAATAATGTTTTGGAACAGGGCTTGCCCTCAAATGTGGGACTCAATGTTAACTTCCCGAAATTTAACGCTAAGCCGGTTAAAGGATTAAAGGTCTGCCGGCAAGCCAAAGCTTATTGGGAAGAAGATTTTGATATTCGAAAAGATCCGCATGACCGGGAATACTTTTGGCTTAAAGGGAAATTTAAAAATCTTGACGGTGGCGAAGATACTGATGAATGGGCCCTGGAAAATCATTATGTGTCTGTTGTACCCATTCAATTTGATTTTACGGCACATCATGCAATAGAGAATTTAAAAAAATGGGAAAATCATGATTGATTTCTTTAAAAAAGATACCTTTTTGCTGGGAATTATTCTGGGGCTTATTGTGCCGGTGGTTTTGTTTTTTATTATTTTTTATGCCAATGATTACTTTGAAGCCCTGGCCGGGAAATCTTTTTTAAAGCAAAACACCATCATGCTGGTTAGTATTGTTCTTAATGTCTTTGTGCTGCGATATTTTTTGGTTAATAATCAGCGGGATAAAACAGGAAGAGGTATATTGATGGCCACTTTTGCATACGCTATTGTGTTTTTTATTGTTTTCTGGAAAACCTTTTAAAATGCGCTATTATATTATTGCCGGAGAAGCATCAGGAGATATGCATGCTGCTAATTTAATGGAACAAATAAAGCGCAGGGATGCTAAGGCAGACTTTCGGTTTTGGGGTGGTGATCGCATGGTAGAGCAGGGAGGCCAACTGGTGAAGCATTATAAGCATCATGCTTTTATGGGCTTTGCCGAAGTGATTGTGAATATACGGACAATCTTAAAAAACCTCGCCTGTTGTAAAAAAGACCTGAAGGCCTATAATCCGGATATAGTGATACTTGTAGATTATCCTGGCTTTAACCTCAGGATAGCTGAGTTTGTCAAAAAACAGGGAATTAAAGTAGCTTATTATATCTCACCACAGATATGGGCCTGGAAGGAAAGTCGCATTCATAAGATCAAAAAATATGTAGATCAGATGTTTGTTATCCTTCCTTTCGAAAAGGCTTTTTACCAAAAGCATCAGATGGAAGTTTCCTATGTTGGGCATCCATTATTGGATGAGTTACAAAAACGTCGCCATGATATGGATGAAGCAGATTTTCGAACAGCCAACGAGTTGGATCATCGTCCTGTTGTAGCGCTCTTACCAGGAAGCCGGAAGCAGGAAATTCGGCGTATGTTGCCTGTGATGCTTAAGGCAGCCAGTAAACATCCTTCTTATCAATATGTTATTGCCGGAACACCTGATACCGATGTGGAAATCTATCACAGCATGATGGACGGTTATGATGTCCATTTGTTGATCAATAAAACATATGCACTACTGCAAATTGCCTCTGCGGCTATGGTAACTTCCGGGACAGCATCTTTAGAAACAGCACTGTTTCACGTGCCCCAGCTTGTTATGTATAAAACTTCTGCCATTTCATACAGAATTGCCCGTATGTTGGTGCATATCAACTATATTTCCATTGCCAATCTGGTGTTTCAAAAAGAAATTTTCAAAGAGTTTATACAAGCCGATTGTCATTCCGATGCCGTGGCTGAAGAGTTGGATCGTTTGATGAATGATACCCATTATCGAAATGCTATGTTGGAGTATTATGCCTTGCTGGATGAAAAACTTGGTGGGGGTGGTGCCTCCGAAAAAGTGGCCAGACAGCTTATCCCGACGGCAGCTCCAATAGCATAGCGACGATTTATTTTTTATTATTAGGCTTTTAGAGGTGATAAATTTGCGAATAGCGTCATTTTTTTTTATATTTGGGGCATCATCAAAAACTAACCCTATGAAAAAAATAATTACGCTGATTGCTATTATGATTTTTGCCTTTTCATCTGCTGCGCTGGCGCAGACGCAGAAAAACCATGAAAAACGTACATATACAGATTCTGAAGGCAATTTTTATATCAACAAAGATTTACCGGTCTATTTGCATCTGTCCACCTCTAAAGATGGTTCCGACGCCCATCGTTTAGAAAGTAAAACTTCATCACAGTATACCAACCCGATGTATTTTGATACTGAAGGCAAAAACTCAATACGCAGCCCTTATGCTGTAGATCAGGAGACAAAACAAACGGTGTCTCCTAAACAGGATGTTGTTTTTGAA
The DNA here is from genome assembly GCA_051748205.1 of Bacteroidota bacterium. GTDB lineage: Bacteria > Bacteroidota > Bacteroidia > Bacteroidales > PWNQ01 > PWNQ01. The sequence goes on from JBNJHE010000002.1 coordinate 28,093, forward strand.
GTTTATGCTGATGGTCTTGCACCAAAAACAAAATCCAGCTTTTACGGAGCTCCGAACTATTACAGCAGTGGAACCCTGTATTATGGTAAAAGTCTGAAAATTAAGCTTTCATCTAATGATGCTGTTTCTGGTGTAGAAAATATCTGGACCTCAGTTAATGGGAAACCTTATGAAAAGTACACCTCAGACCTAACAATGAATAGTGAAGGACGATTCACCTTACGCTTTTATGCCAGCGATATGGTTGGCAATGCCGAGGAGCCTAATAAGAAGGAATATGTGGTTGACCTTACGGCCCCTGTCACAAAGTATGCTACCAGCCAACCTAAACTTGACGATATCCTCTCGCCAAAAGCCAAAATTACCCTTAGTATGAGTGATAATCTTGCCGGTGTAAAAACAACCCGCTACGGATTTGACGGAAACACCGGAAGTGTTTATTATAAGCCAATCACCCTGTGGCAGTTAAGTGATGGATATCATACCATCGACTATTATACTACCGATAATGTAAAGAATGAAGAATCAAAACAAAGCTATCGGTTTTATCTCGATCGTACACCACCGGATATCTCCAGTGAAATAGTAGGGGATATTCACAAAGGCTCTTATACCTATATTTCAAGTAGGACCAAAGTTAAGTTGATGGCAAAAGATAATAAGGCTGGAGTGAAAGAAATTCGCTACTCTATCGATGGTAATGCATACCAAACCTATTCGAATACCTTTACTATGCCTGATGTTACCGGGCGTCACTCTGTAAAGTATTATGCTGAAGATAAGGTGACCAATAAAAATGATGCCCGCTATGTTAATGTGCCCTCATCCGGCCCGCTTTATATGGACAACCGCCTGCCTTCAACATCCATCCGTTACGGAAACCCTCAGTTTTTTGACCGCGATACCTTGTTTGTCAATAAGGAAACCAATATCTATTTAAATCCCCGTGATGCTCACAGTGGGGTTCAGGTAACGCATTATAAGATAGACGGAGACGCTGAAAAAACCTACAATTCTGCTTTTACCATTCCTGCTGAAGGATATCATACCATTAACTTCCGGTCTGTTGATAATGTCAACAACAAAGAGAACTTCAAAGAAAGTAATGTCTTTGTTGACAATACCCCACCTGTTATCTATACCAATTTCAGCATTAATGCGATAGGTTCAAAACAAAAAGACGGGAAATCTTACAAAATCTATCCCAATTATACACGCTTGTATATTGGTGCAACGGATAAACACAGCGGAAACAATAAGATTCGCTATTCCATCAATGACGGAAGCTTTGAGGATTATTCCAGCCCATACACACTTGATATTTCCGAGGTTGATCACTTTAGGGAAGAAAAGTTTTATGAAGTAAAGATTGTAGTAGAAGACAAACTGGGCAACGAAGCCACGAAAACAGTTCACTTTTTTGTAGGTCAGGAATAAATCAACAGTATCTATATTTTAAAAACCAGGGACGCATCTTTATCAGAGATGCGCCCTTTTTTTATCATAAAAAGCGGCGATAATCCATCATAATAGGGAAAATTTCCACAAATTATCGTAAAAAAAACTATGAAATTCATATCTTTGAGAGCAGAAACAGAAATAAAAAATATTGATTTATGGCAAAACACACGATTGTAAAATTACCCGGAGACGGAATTGGCGGAGTTGTTCTTGAGCAGGCTATCCGCGTGCTGGATGCAGCTGGTTTTGATGCAGAATATGTAGAAGGAGATATTGGTTGGGAATTTTGGAAAAAGGAGGGGAATCCATTACCAGAACGCACCATCGATTTAATCGCAAAACACAAAGTAGCGCTTTTTGGAGCCATCACATCCAAGCCCAAAGATGCTGCAGCAGAGGAGCTGACACCTGAACTTCAGGGGAAAGGCCTGGTTTATGCAAGCCCCATTGTTGGATTGCGTCAGCATTTTAATCTGGATATTTGTCAACGGCCTACAAAGACCTATAAAGGCAATCCTCTAAACTTTATTCGCAGCGACGGGAAAGGTGGCGTTGAAGAGCCCGAAGTTGATGCCGTTATCTTTCGTCAGAACACCGAAGGCCTTTATGGTGGCGTTGAGTGGTCAAACCCCGGTAAGCAGGTGTATGAAGCGCTGATGACACATCCAAAATTCAAGAAGAACTTTGGTACGGTGCCACGTGATGAAATCTCAGTCTCTACCCGGATTTTTACTAAACGGGCTACAGAACGTATCCTGAGAGCAGCATTTGATCACGCTAAGACATTCGGCTACAAATCGGTTACCGTTTGTGAGAAACCCAATGTTATACGCGAAACATCCGGAATGATGTTTGCCATGGCTAAAGAAATCCAAAAGCAGGATTATCCGGATATCGAACTATGGAACACGAATATTGATGCTCAAATGATGTGGCTGACGAAAAATCCGGAGAACTATGGCGTTATTGTCTCGGGTAATATGTTTGGCGATATCGTTTCTGACGGCTTTGCCGGACTTATTGGCGGCCTGGGCTTCGCCTGCTCAGCACAAATTAATCCCGATAATGGGATCGGTGTCTTTGAGCCAACACATGGATCGGCTCCTAAATATGCCGATTACCAGGTGAATATTACAAACCCTCTTGCCATGATCGCTTCAGCTTGCATGATGCTTGACCATATTAAAGAATACGGGATGGCTAAAAAAATACGTGCTGCTATAGCTGATGTTATTGCTGAAGGCAAAGTGCGTACTTATGATATGATGAAGCTGAAAGGTAGTCCGGAAGTGATTAATCAGGGCGCTGCTACAACAGAAGATATGGCGGATGCTGTCATAGAAAAATTGTAATGACTATCAACCGGAAAGTCATTAGCACTTTCCGGTTTTTTTAGTATTCGGAATCTTTGTTTGAAACCCCGCTGATAGATGTTTAGCATATATGAGCTGCTTGTTAATTGGTTACGGGTGCATCAATGCAAACAAGGCGGCAGGAGGTTTCAGTAGACCATTAAAATTAAAATTATACACATATGAACAAGGAAGTATTGAATTTATGGCCCGAAATAGAATGGATTAATGATGCGGCACTGCGCGAGGCAACAGCAAAGACCTGGGAGTTGGCTCTGCAGCGTTCTGTGCTAACAACCGGGGATCTTAAACGGATTCCGTTCACACTATTGGCAGGCCCTGATCTTAAGGTTACTTTTATGGATCATAAGCGTTCGGTTGTACACATTGCCAAAGATGCCGGTGCAAAAATTAATGCCATGTATCATGGCGAACTCCCTGTGAATATGGATGTCTTGATTGCCGGCGCCATCCTGGCCGATGTTGGAAAATTGCTCGAATATGAGCTGGATGACAATGGCAAAGCAATTCAGGGAAATTATGGAAAGTTTCTGAGGCATCCTTTTAGCGGTGTTTCTTTGGCTGAAGAAGCCGGGGTACCTGCAGAAGTCTGCCATATTATTGCTACTCATGCCGGAGAAGGGAATATGGTAAAAAGAACGACTGAAGCCTATCTTGTGCATCATGCCGATTTTATGACATTTCTGCCCTTTAAAGAGCGATTAATAATCAATGAGTAAAACGCAAAATATTACAACTATGGGTAAAACATTAATAGAAAAAATACTCGCCAACCACTCCGGAAAGGATAATGTTAGTCCGGGTGAAATTATTGATATCGAAATAGATACACGTGTAGCACGTGATTTTGGTGGTGCCAATGTGGTTAAGAATTTGGAAAACAACAATCTGACAGTTGCTGATCGGGATAAAACATTTTTTACCTTTGATACCAATCCTGGTGGCAGTGATCAGAAATATGCGGCTAATCAGCAATACTGCCGGATATATGCGCGTAAAAACAATATCCGGGTCTTTGATATCAATATGGGTATAGGAACTCATCAGGCTATAGACAATGGAATGGTGTGGCCTGGCAGTACGTTTGTGTCTACCGATTCACATTCCAATATCATGGGTGCTTTGGGTGCCTTTGGGCAGGGGCTGGGAGATAAGGATATGGCAGCTGTATGGGCTTATGGTTCGATATGGTATAAAGTCCCCGGGTCTGTGAGGCTGAACTTTGTCGGAAAGCGTCCATCCAATGTCACAGCAAAAGATATTGTTTTAAATCTGCTCTCCCGCTTTGGTGCCAGCACATTGCTTGGAAGAGCAGTGGAATTTGCCGGTGATGAAGTTGAGCTTCTGACACTGGATGAGCGAATTACCATTGCATCTATGGGAACAGAGATGGGAGCAATCAGCTTATTGTTCACACCCAATGAGCAGCTTATCAAAACGCTTAAGGAACGCTCGGGATTTGACTATAATATTATTGCTGCTGATGCTGATGCGGAGTATATTGAAGAATATGAAGTGGATATCAGCAAGTTTGAGCCTATGGTAGCTCGCCCGGGGCATCCACATGATGATATTTCGTTGAAAAAGTTAAAACAAACGAAAATAGACTCAGCCTTTATTGGTTCATGTACCAATGGTCGTATGGCTGATTTGCGTGTGGCAGCTGCTATACTGAAAGACAGGAAAGTAGCTCCGGGTGTTGTGCTTAAGATTGTTCCTTCGACTGATGCTATCTGGCAACAAGCGATGGGTGAGGGCCTGATCAGGATATTTAAGGATGCTGGAGCCTTGGTTTCTAACGCCGGATGTGCCGGATGTGCCGCAGGTCAGGTAGGGCAAAACGGCCCAGGAGAGGTTACCGTTAGTACCGGGAACCGAAACTTTGCCGGCAAACAGGGAAAGGGTGAAGTATATCTGGCTTCTCCCGCCGTTGTCGCTGCCAGCGCAGTGGCCGGTTATATCACCACAGCAGACGAAATCCCTGATGAGCCTGTTACCTTTGAAAACGAACAAGAAATTCAGAAAACAAACAAGACAGTGAAAAGTGGTCTGGATGAAACTCAAAAACGACCTACAGTGGTAGAAGGCAAAAGCTGGTTTATCCAGGAGGATGATATTGACACAGATATGATCTTCCATAATCGCTACCTGCATATTACCGACATGCAGGAAATGGGACAGTATGCCTTTGATAACCTTAAGGGATGGGAAGACTTTTCGGATCAGGCTAATGCCGGAGACATCATCATTACAGGAAAGAATTTCGGTGCAGGGAGCTCACGGCAGCAAGCTGTGGATTGTTTCAAAGCTTTGGGCATTTCATGTATCCTTGCTGAATCGTATGGGGCTATTTATGAACGCAATGCTATTAATGCTGCGATGCCGGTGCTCACTTACGACCCCGGGGCTTTAACACATATTGATTATACTCAGGGTGACCATATCAAAGTAGACTTTCTCAAGGGTGAAATTACTAACTTGAAAAATAATAAGTCGGCGGATATCAATGCATTTTACGATGTGCAAAATAAGATCTATCAACGTGGTGGTTTGTTGGGATAAACCCCCCTCATAGTAATATACAGGTAATGAATAACCTACCTGCCTAATGGTGCTATTATAGGAAGTTATGGAGTGATTGTCTTATATTGGATTTTTGGCATTATGCATAGAAATTTGTAACTTTGTAACATTATTAATCATGGTTTAAAAATTTTGGAGAATAGATAAATGAAAAAGACTACATTTTACGAAATGCATAAATCATTGGGGGCAAAAATGGTTCCCTTTGCAGGTTATGAAATGCCAGTGCAGTTTGAGGGTGTTAATGCTGAACACAATACAGTAAGGCAGCAGGTTGGAGTTTTTGATGTATCCCATATGGGTGAGTTTTATATTCGAGGCCCCAAAGCAAAGGAATTCATGCAAAAAATTACTGTAAATGATGTGAATAAGCTTGTTGAAGGGCAGGTGCAATACACATGCATGCCTAACAAGCAGGATGGTATTGTGGATGATACCCTGATCTATTGTTTTTCAGACGATGAGTGGATGATGGTGCCCAATGCTTCGAATATCGACAAAGACTGGGCCTGGGTGAATGAACAAAATACGGAAGGAGTCGCCATAGAAAATGCTTCGGATAAAACAGCACAGTTAGCTATTCAGGGCCCTGACTCTCCTAAAGTTATGGATAAGTTAGTGGGCTTTGATATCGCTGATATTATGTTTTTCCGCTTTAAAGTTGCGCAGATCGGTTCCTGCAAAAATGTTATAATTTCCCAAACAGGATATACAGGCTCCAAAGGATATGAAATCTATTTCCCTAACGAGTATGGAGAAGAAATTTGGAATTTGATTTTTGATGCCGGAAAAGAGTTTGACATCAAGGCCATCGGACTGGCTGCCCGTGATACCCTTCGTCTGGAGGCCGGACTTTGCCTGTATGGTAATGATATCAACGATACTACCTCTCCGTTAGAAGCTTCTTTAGGATGGATTACGAAGTTTACTGAAGGCAATGATTTTATTAATCGCGATAGTCTTGAGAAGCAAAAAGAAGAAGGGGTGACCCGTAAGCTAAAGGGTTTTGAAATGATTGATAAGGGCATTCCACGGCAACACTATGAAATCTGTGATGAACAAGGAAATCTGATCGGAGAAGTTACTTCCGGCACTATGGCTCCTTATGTAAAGAAAGCTATTGGCATGGGTTATGTAAAAAAAGAATTTGCGAAAGCAGATACTGAGATTTACATCCGTATACGCAGAAAATTGGCCAAAGCGAAAATTGTAAAAATCCCTTTTTATAAAAGCTAATATAGCAATACATGGATAAAAGACAAGTACAGCCGGTAGAAGTTTGCTTTTCACCGGCTGTTTTTGACCGTTTTTTTGATCCCCAGGCCATAGTTCTTGTTACAGATATCCTCAGGGCCTCAACCGCCATTTGTACAGCTATTGAACATGATGTGAAGTCTATTATTCCCGTTCCCGGTCTGCAGCAAGCGCGTGAGTATAAGGAAAAGGGCTTTATTGTAGCTGCCGAACGCGACGGAGAGGTATTGGATTTTGCAGATTTTGGCAATTCCCCCTACTATTTTATGGAAGACTGGCTGAAAGGAAAAACCATCGCTTATAGCACAACCAATGGCACTCAGGCAATACAAATGGCATCCAAAACCAGGCAGGTGGTCATTGGATCATACCTAAACCTTAAAGCCAGCTGTGAGTATCTGAAAAAACAAAACCGAAAAGTCATTATTTTATGTGCAGGCTGGAAAAAACGATTTAGCCTTGAGGATGCTGTCCATGCTGGTGCTGTGGTGGAATGTCTGTTGCAGGATCAGAATTTTACAACCGATTGCGATGGAGCCAAAGCGGCCCTGGATCTGTGGAGTATTGCCAAACCAAACCTCTATGCGTATATCCTCAAAGCCGCTCAAAAGAAAAGACTTCAGAAGCTTGGCCTGGACGATGTTATAGAATATTGCCATACCCCTGACCAATCGCATAAAGTGCCTGTCTTCGATTCACAAAATAATAAAATCGTAGATGTAAGTAAGCTATCGCTTTAATAGCTAATGCTATATAAGCGTTTTGCTTTTTAGAGACTTGACACTATTCTCTGAATAATAATTTTTTCAACCTAAAATAATGTTTTACCAATGAAATTAGGCCTAAAGAATAATCCTGATCATGAGGATCATGATGATTTTCAATACAAAATAGAGCAATTTGATGATATAAAAATAATGCGTTATAAAGTACCTGGATTTGACCGTTTAAGTCTGGAACAGAAAAAACTGTTGTATTATTTAAGTGAGGCAGCTCGTTGTGGACGCGATATAATCTTTGATCAGCATTTTGAACACAATATTAAAATCAGGAAATTATTGGATGTTATAGTCGAAACCTATAGAGGTGATCGAAACAGTGAATATTTCCAGATATTTATGGTTTATGTCAAGAAATTCTGGTTTTCCAATGGATTTCATCATCATTATTCCAGCGACAAGTTTGTGCCTGGTATTGATCGTGAATATTTTCTCAGCCTGCTTCGGCAGTCTGATCAGAATCAACTGCCGGTGAACCCGGACTATGAACCGGATGCTTTGCATAATCTGATGGAGATAATTTTCGATAATACCCTATATCCTAAAGGGGTATCCCAGGATACAAGCCGGGATATAGTCAAAGCTTCGGCAGTGAATTTTTATAAAGGTGTAAGTAAAGAGGAAGTGCAGGGGTTCTATCAGTCTTTATTGCAGTCAGATGAAAAGCAGCCTGTTTCTTATGGCTTAAACTCCAGGCTAATAAAAGAAAATGGGGAAATTCAGGAGCAGCGATATAGAGAAGAAGGATTGTATGATAAACCTATCCGGGCGATTATTTCCTGGCTTGAAAAAGCTGCAGGGGTTGCCGAAAACGAGCAGCAAAAGCAAACAATTGCTTATTTGATAGACTTTTACAAAACCGGGGATTTAAAGCTGTGGGATACATACAGCATATCCTGGGTAAACGATCAACAATCTCATATTGATTTCATTAATGGCTTTATTGAAAACTATACAGATCCGATGGGCATGAAGGCTACATGGGAGTCAGTAGTAAACTTTCAGGATGTAGAGGCCACAAAACGCACGAGGATCATTGCTGATAATGCACAGTGGTTTGAGGATCGTTCTCCTGTAGATGCGCGCTTTAGAAAGGCAGAAGTTAAGGGTGTTTCCGCCAAAGTCATTACCGTAGTGCAACTGGGAGGGGATTGTTTTCCGGCTTCGCCTATAGGAATTAATCTTCCGAATGCAGATTGGATTCGTAAGGAGCATGGCAGCAAATCGGTCACCATGGAAAACATTACCATGGCCTATGATAAGGCTACTCAGGGTAGTGGGATGCTGGAGGAGTTTGTTTACGATGAAGCGGATCGGGAGTTATCCAGGAAATATGGGGCTCAAGCCAATAATCTGCATACCGACTTGCATGAATGTCTTGGACATGGCTCCGGGCAACTGCTGCCCGGCGTTTCTGCGGATGCACTGCAGAATTACGCATCGCCTTTGGAAGAAGCCAGAGCAGACCTTTATGCTCTCTATTTTATGATGGACCCCCAAATGCTTAAGCTGGGATTAATACCGAATATGGACTTGCCCAAAGCAGAGTATAATGCCTATATCCGTAATGGCCTGATGACGCAACTGACACGTATAAAACCCGGAAAAGATATTGAACAAGCGCATATGAGAAACCGGCAGATTATTGCTAAATGGGTTTATGAAAAAGGAAAAGCTGATCAGGTGATCGAGAAGTTTACTGAGCATGGAAAAACTTATGTGCGTGTGCAGGATCATCAAAAATTACGCGAACTGTTTGGGCAGTTGCTGGCGGAAGTACAGCGCATTAAGTCCGAGGGAGATTATCCGGCAGGAAAAAACCTGGTGGAAAAGTACGGCGTGAAAGTTGATCGGGATTTGCATAACGAAGTTCTGGAGCGATTCGCTCGTCTTGGTATTGCTCCCTATGGTGGCTTTATGAATCCTGATTTTAACGTGATTAGAGAACAGGGCGAAATCAAAGATATTAAAATTTTCTATCCTGATAACTATACTGAGCAAATGCTGGATTATGGCAGAAAATATGGCTATTTGTAAGCAAACGGATATATAGGGCAATTAGCCGTTTTGTTGAATGGCATCGTAAATAACTTTCTGAATTTTGGTACGGATATTCATGCTAATCAGCTTGCGATTTTCAGCATCCGGATAAATACGATTGGAAAGGAAGATATAGACCAGGTCATATTCGGGGTCAGCCCAGGCATAAGTCCCGGTAAAACCGGAGTGCCCAAAGCTGCTGTTCGTAGCTTCCTGAGTAGTAGGGCCACCCTTTGAGCCATTGGGTAGTGGTTTGTCAAAGCCAATTCCGCGGCGATTGTTATTTAGCGGATACTGTTGTGTGGTGAATTCCTTTATTGTCGCCGGATTCAAAAACTGCTGACCACCATAGGTGCCCTCGTTGAGTAACATCTGCATCAGTGCTGCCACGTCTTTGGCATTGGAAAACAAACCCGCATGCCCCGAAACACCACCCAGCATTGCTGCTCCCTGATCATGAACGGTTCCATGAACTAACTGATGCCGGAAAATTTTGTCGTCCTCGGTAGGAGGAATTCTATGATTGCTAAACTTTTCTAAAGGCTTGAAGGTGATGTGCTGTAAGCCCATTGGTTGGTAAAAGCTTTCCTGTACATACTGGTTAAGTGGCTTATTGGTGATGTCTTCGATTATGAAACTAAGAAGGTAAAACCCCAAATCGGAATAACGATAACTCCGACTGCGTCTTAGGTCGGAATCAAGTATGGTTTTAATAATTGTGTCCCTGTAGCTTGATTTTATATATAAGTTTTGTGCAACATCCAAAGGATATTGTGGGTCATTCAGGGATGCATATATTTCCGGCGATGGATATCCAGAGCGGGTTAATGTCTTAACATAAAAAGGTATCCAGGGGGAAAGTCGCGCCTGATGAGCCATCATTTCGCGAATGATAATCGATGACTTATTTGTGTTTGTTGCCTCAGGAAAATAGGTCGACAGAGTTTGGTCGATGTTTAGTTTTCCCTCGTCAGACAGCTTCATAACTGAAAGTGTAGTAGCTGCTATTTTTGTGAGTGATGCCAGATCGTATAAATCATTATCTTTTACTGGCCGTATCTGATCGTAGGTATGATAGCCGAAACTCTTATGATAAAAAATCTTGTTATCCTTTGCAATCAATATCTGGCAACCGGGATAGGCTTTCTTTTGTATACCATCCAGGGCAATGGAATCAATTTGTTGAATGAATTTGTCCTGAATATGCATAAAAAAGGGAGAGCTGCTTTCCAAACGTGTTTTTTTTGTATTGTATCCATGTCCTGCTTTATATGTCTTTCCTATGCTTACAGGCAATTTGCCTTTAATAGCAACAGCACCGAATAAGGCCTCTACTGCAGCCGTCTGCGTATATTTGTTATTTTCATAGGCCAGCAGCAGGGCTTTTGTGTTGTCAGCTTGTAGTGCCTTTAGAGCATAAGGGTTTCCAAAAAAGAGAATGATCGTATTTGTCTGTTGACTGATGGCTTCGAGTAGGTCGAAAGCGCTGGAACTAAAGCCATAGTTTGAGCCAGGATATAAACTCGAGCTATGCATACCTGCTACTACCAGATCATAGTCTTTTAATTTGACCAGCATATTTTTATATTCGGCCAGAGAAGCTGTAGAAGAAATAAAATAGTTGTCAGTATTGATATATTCGTTGATTTTTTCAGCCAAATGAGGCTGGGGTCTTTTACCCACAGAAAGCAACGCGATTTTCTGTTTGCTGGTATTTTCCAGAGGGATTACCGATTTGTTTTCCAGTAGAGTAAGCGCTTCTTTATACAATTCATAAATGAGCGCCTTGTGATCGGTATTGTGAATTGTTTTAAAGAGCTCCTTTTCCGAATAATTCGGTGTTTTCCAGGCTTTGACAAAATATTTAGCCATTAAAATTTTACGGAGACTGCGGTGCAGTCGTTGCTGGGATATTTTCCCGGAATTCACAGCATTAATTATAGCTTTCGCAGCTACTTCCATGTTTGCAGGCATCAGAAGGATGTCATTACCAGCAAGAAAAGCCTTAACCACCAGCTCGCCATCGTCCATTCCTTTTCGTGCTCCGGCCATTTCGAGTGCATCGGTTACAATAAGACCAAAATAGTTGTATTGTTCAATCAAAAGATCATTTAGGATGGCTTTGGAGAGTGAGGCAGGGCCGTTGTTCAAAGAATCCAGAGCGGGAACATGGATATGAGCACTCATAATGGCCCCCAGGCCTTCAGAAGATGCTTTTCGAAATGGTAGCAAGTGGATGTTGTGCATTTCTTCTTTCGAGCTGTGGATGACCGGAAGGGTATAATGAGAGTCTTTATCGGTATCGCCGTGACCGGGGAAGTGCTTGCCGCAAGCAATAACTTGTTCATCTTGCATGCCGCGGGCATACAGCATAGCTTTTTCATAAACGATTTCAGGATCTTCGCCAAAGCTGCGGAAATTAATCACCGGATTTTGAGGATTGTTGTTGACATCCATCACAGGAGCGAAGTTCATGTTGACGCCCAGGGTTTTCAATTCTTTAGCTATTGTTTTTCCCATTAACAGTAACAGATCCTTGTCTTGTACGGCGCCCAATGTCATTTGGTAGGGGTAGGAGAGAGTGCTGTCGAGTCGCATTCCTGCACCCCATTCCGCATCCTGAGCTATTAGCAGAGGTATTGTTGAGCGCTGTTGATATTGCTTTACCCAATGAAGCTGTCGTTGTGGGCCTCCCTGAAAAAAACATACACCACCTGGCTGATAACGCTCAATGGCTTGTCCTACATTTTGTTTATACGCCAGTGATTTGTTGGAATGCGCCCTGATCATGAACAGTTGTCCTACTTTTTCTTCCAGTGTCATGGTCTGAATTACCGAGTCAGCCCATTCCAAAGCCTGTCGTGAACCGGAATTTGATGACCCGGGTGGCATCTGCTGAGGGAATACGGAGCTAAAAGACGCTGATAATGCAAAAATAAAAATGACTATCAGGGGTTTGAGGGGTTTCATGATTTTTCTGCTCATAACAGTACAAATTTAAACCAAAGTGTTCAATTTTAACGTGATTTCTGACAGAGAATTATCAACATGGGTATGTGCAATAAAAAAAGCGGCAAAAGGAATTCTTTTTGCCGCTTATCAAAAATTCTTCACCGAAAGCTATCCGTTCATGGACATCAAAAATTCTTCATTGGTGTCCGTAAATCGCATGCGATCTTTCAGGAACTCGATTGCTTCAAGCGGATTCATATCAGCAAGGTGATTACGTAATATCCAGGTTTTTTGCAGTACATCTTTATGTAGCAGCAGGTCTTCGCGTCGGGTGCTGGAAGCCACAACATCAATAGCCGGGAATATTCTTTTATTGGATATCTTGCGGTCGAGTTGCAGTTCCATATTGCCGGTTCCTTTAAATTCCTCAAAAATGACTTCATCCATACGCGATCCTGTATCAATAAGGGCCGTAGCAAGGATAGTCAGGGATCCTCCGTTTTCAATCTGACGCGCTGCGCCAAAGAAGCGTTTAGGTTTATGCAAGGCATTGGCTTCCACTCCACCGGAAAGCACTTTTCCTGAAGCCGGCGAGACTGTGTTGTATGCCCGCGCCAGACGAGTGATGGAATCAAGCAGGATAACAACATCATGGCCGCATTCGGTCATGCGCTTGGCTTTTTCCAATACCAAATTAGCGATTTTAACGTGACGCTCAGCCTGCTCGTCAAAGGTAGAGGCTATCACTTCGGCATCTACACTTCGCTCCATGTCCGTTACCTCTTCAGGGCGTTCATCGATCAATAAAATAATCATATAAACTTCCGGATGGTTTGCTGTAATGGCGTTAGCAATTTCTTTCAGCAGCACTGTCTTTCCTGTTTTGGGCTGGGCGACAATCAAACCACGTTGCCCTTTTCCTATAGGAGTGAACAGATCAACAATACGTGTGGACATATTCGAGCTGCGTTTTGATACTAAGGTGAATTTCTCGTCCGGAAACAGTGGTTTCAAATGATCGAAAGCAATACGGTCACGTACCTCTTCGGGTTTGCGTCCGTTGATTTCAATAACTTTTATTAATGGAAAATACTTTTCTCCTTCCTTGGGGGGGCGAATGCTCCCTTTGACGTTATCTCCTGTCTTTAATCCAAAGAGCTTAATCTGTGATTGTGAGACATAGATGTCGTCAGGAGAATTCAGGTAATGATAGTCGGAAGATCGCAGAAAGCCATAGCCGTCAGGCATAATTTCCAATACACCTTCGCTTTGTGCTATTCCTTCCATCTCAAAAAAGATATCTTTTTCCTTATCTTTATCTTTTCGTTGATTTCCAGTATCCTTGAAGTCTCTTCGATCCTGCCGGTCTTTTTGATTTACATTACGATCGTTGCGTTCCAGGCGAATGTGCTTTTGCTCCCGTTTTTCTGGTACATCCTTTTGTGATTCTTTTGCCTCAGAGACTTGTTTTTTCTGTTGATTGTCAGATGGTTTTTCCTTCTGAGGGATATCTCTGTTATCTATATTTGGCTTTCTTTTTGGTGCATTTCTTTTCTGCTGATCTTCCTGAGGCTTATTGCTTTGCTTTTGTTGAGCCTTTGCAGGTGCTGGCTCTGGCTTTTTGGGCGATGCTTTTTCAGGTTGTTGTTCAGCCTTTTGGTTCGGTTGATTGCCGGAGGTGGATTTTACAGTGTTATCCGTTTTCCTTGGGCGTCCGCGTCGGCGACGGGATTGCTCTATCGCTTTTTTCTCCTGCTCTGGCTCTGGCTTTCTGCTCTTTTGGGCTTGTCCTGATTCTTTTGTGGAAACGGGCTCAGACTTTTTTTCCGTTAATGTGGGGTGTAACGCTTGATAGTCCAGAATCTTATAGATAAGCTCCTGCTTTTTTAAGCCTTGTGATTTTGGGATATTCAAGTCTTTGGCTATGGAACGTAAATCCTTTAGCAATTTCCCATTCAGCTCAATAATATCGTACATGAAAATGATTATTTGATTTGTATTTCTTTTGACTTCTGTAAGTTATTTTGAAAAGACCGGCAAGAAACAGAAAAGCCGGACTAAGTGGAATTTCTGCCACAAAGATAATGAATTATTTTTAGTCACACAAATATAACCAAATATTTGATAAATAAGCCTTGTTTTTTTTAATGTGCTATTTTTTTTGTGTTATATGACATGCTTTCAGCAAAATGTTATCGATTTTTCGAATTATGCCTGTTTAATCATGGAATATAAGTATCAAATAATGTATTTTTGCAAAAAAAAACCGATATGTTACAGCGACTACAATCATTGTATATGTTTTTAGGGGTACTTGTTGCCATCATGATGTTTTTTATTCCATTAGCTAGTTTTGGATTAATAGAAGGGCAGGAGCTGCAGTTGAAATTTTTAGTATTTGATCCTTTTCTAAGCTATGGCATAAAAAAGCAGACGCTTTTAACCCCCGTAATCACCAATATTATTGTGGCGGTATTGTTGCTTATTAATATTTTCTTATACAAAAACCGAAAGCTACAGCGTCGTATCTTAATGATAATTGTTGTTATCAACCTGGCCACTTTGGGAACAGTCTTTCTTGCTGCTGATCAGATATCCAATCTTTCCCAGGTAGGCAATAAGGCAATATATGAAGTTGGAACATATTTGCCTTTAGTAATTATGATACTGTTAGTGCTTGCCAATAATGGAATTCGTAAAGATGACAAATTGGTGAAGTCGGCGGATCGATTGCGATAGCTCATGTCCTTGGATGTTCAGCTATTTCCAGATTTTTTATCCTTTTGTTGTCTATTTCAAAACGCATAAATGTTATATATTGATGAAAGCCCTGTTTGCCAGCTGCCCCTGGGTTTAAATGTAACATTTTATACTTTTTGTCGAACATGGCTTTTAAAATATGCGAGTGTCCAGAAATAAATAAATTTGGCTGGTGGTTGTTAATCAATGCTTTTGCTTTTTGGCTATAATGATATGGATAGCCGCCAATATGAAGCATAATAACCTTTACACCTTCTATCCAAAAGCTCTGATATTCCGGAAATTCATTACGGATATCCATATCGTCAATATTTCCATATACAGCCCTAAAGGGTTTATCCTGTCTGATGTCAGCAATGATATCGTATGAGCCAATATCACCGGCATGCCATATCTCATCCGTTTTTTTCAAAAAATCACGAAGCGAAGGGTGGACAAAACCATGTGTGTCTGAAAGCAAACCAATTGACTTCATCTGGTCATAATTTTATTCAATAGTTCAGATATTTACCCCGTCATTCTTCAGGAGGAAGAACTCTCCATGCCACATCAGAATAACGGCCATTCACGTTTTTTAATTCCATTATAATCATGCTTCTGTGTGTTTCGTCTTAGGCGGATTATGGTGTAGTTCATCAAATAATTTCCAGGGAATTAGCCGGCAGCCAGCCTATAGTGCCGTCCGGAAGTTTAACTTCATACCAGTTGCCTATTTTGTTTAGAATGGATACTTTAAGTCCTTCATGGATGACAAATAAATCTGTGCTGTCGTAGTCGGGTGAGCTTTTGCCTGTAATTACCGATTCAAAGACAATGGCCTCTTTGCTGTTCTTAACTTTATGATAGTTTCTTAGACTAATGAAAAGGACAAACAAGAATAACAAACTGCTGATAACAGCCATCCAGAAAAAACGCTTTCTCCAGTCAATATTTCGGGAGGTGATAAAGAAAACCCATAAAATAAGGCTGAGAAATATCATGGCAATGCTCAAAATGCCCCATGTCTTTAATGGTAAAAGCTGACATAATCCATGCCACCATCGAACATAAAACATTACCGGTAAAGCCGCGATATCATCTTTTTGCGAAGCACGGGCAAACTGCAGGTTATAGCGGATACGTTCGTTGTGAGGGGCTATTTTTAAGGCCCGCTCGTAGTTTAAAATAGCGGCAGCTAAATGATCTGATTTATAATGTGCATTGCCCAGATTGTAATACAACTCTGCAGAGGTTTGTCCGGTTTGTATGATGCTGTCATATACTGCAGCAGCATACTGGTAATCTCCAGCTTTGTAAGCCTTTGTAGCTTGATGCAGCATGGTGTCAGTATTAGTTCCGTATCCTGACTGAAACGAACAAATCAAAAGGGCGATTAGAATAATCCGTGTTTTCATTTCAGGTCTTTTTCTATTTTTGATATTAAACTTAGTGCTTGCTGGTATATGGATTCTTTATTATCTGCCGGGGTGGCTGCAGGTGCAAAGCGGGCGTAATCGCAATTGTCCAGCAAAAGGGTTGTTTCCTGGATATGTTCTGCTTTTATTGCTCTGTTTTGCAACTGCTGGCTTATAGTCTCGCGACTAAGGTCAGACATCGTAAGGTTAAAACGGTCGCTGATATAGCCCAGAATAGCACGGTTTACTTCTTCATAAAATGCTGTATCATCGTCAGAATCTTTATATTTTCTGGCTTTTTTCAAGCGTTTCTGTGCTAGTCGTGTGGCACGTTTTGTTTTTAATAGTGCGGCATTTGATTGGATGCGTTGATGTTTTTTATAAAACAGATAAAATATCACAAAAGCCACAACAGGGATTATTAAAAACATCCAGAATCGAAAGGTGTTGACAAAATTCCGGTTCTTCGGGTGCAGCGATAGCGGCGGCTCATAAATATGCATAATATCCGTGCCGGGTCTTTCAATGTCTTCTTTGCCGTATGCTTTGATTGATGGTCCTGCCGTTGTGCCGTCTCCTTTCAAAACGTGAATCGTAAAGGCTTTTGTCTTTAAGGTTACATATTGCTTTTTCAGAATATCAAAGTAAGTAAACTCAATAGGCTCGATGGTAAAAGTTCCTTCATTGCGTGGAATCAGCAGATAGTTCCATGTTTTTGTTCCGGATACACCACCGGCATTCACTGTTGACTGTTTGTCGATATCCGGCTCATAAATTTCAAAAGCAGGAGGTATCACCAGACCTTCAAGATCAACTAAGTTAATGTTTCCGGTACCGGATAATGTCAATTTAAGATTAGTGCTTTGATTGACAGTTACCGTATCTTTCGTGATTTCGGAGGAAAGCCGGAAGCTGCCTGCATGCCCGGTGAAGCTATCGGTCTTTCCTTCTGCGGGCAAGGCCTTAACAGTGATTTGTTCACCGGGGGAGCGGATCACTTTCTTTACGTTTTTTCGTGTCCTGATACGATCACCATAAAAAAACCGCTCGTGACTGTTTCTGGCTTTACGTACGTCTTCCACCTGAACCGTGGTATTTAGGCTAAATCCTCCGATTTTTAGCTTGCCGGATTTTTGAGGAAACAGTACCTTTTTACTGATGGTTACCACATTGTATACGCTTCCATCTATGCGCTCTTGCTGAACACTTAATTCTCCGATGTCGATGTCTTCTACCCAGAAACCATCGTAGGAAGGCATGTTTTCAGGACTTAATCCGCTTATCGTTTTTTTTGAATAAAACTTATGGGTGACAACCACAGGCTCTCCTTTATATACAGTGTTTTTACTGATTATTGTGCGGGCAAACAAATCATCACCCGAAATGCCATGTTCATCTTTTTGTTTCTTGCCGGGTTTTTGAATGTTTTCTCCTTTCCCTACAACAAGGCTAAGCTCTGCGGACTTAACCCTGTGGTTACTCCAGATAAATTCGAATGGCTCTATGGTAAAAGTGCCCTGATCGGTGGCTTCCAAAATAAAACTATAGACATACAGAGTCATATCATCGCGCCCCATGCCAAAGTTCATTCCCATATCCATACGTCCACCCTGATCTATAATTTTAAACCCTTCAAAATCTGGCCGATTAAAGCGCATGTTGTTGAAGGTAAATGAGCCGCTGCTACCCTTGAACTTTAACTTATAGTCTATGCGTATTTGCTGATTCACCGATGGACTGGAATTGCTGACATTGATGTCGACATAAAATTTTTCCTGCCCATGCCCGCTAATTGCGCACAGGCTCAAAAAAAAGAGTAATAGCAACTTTTGAACGTATGCTTTCATGTTTACCAATCTTTTTCTATCGTTTTTGTCCTGGCTTCTTTTTTCCTTAACATCTTTTTCATCAGTTTTTTCTGATCATTATCCAGTGCCTGCATCATTCGCTCTGCTTGTTCTTCTGACATCTTCCCGCTCTCCGGGCCTGGCGCCTGCTGCTCTTTTTCCTGCCGGTCGGATTGCTCCTGTTCATCTTGCTTGCTGTTGTTCTGCTGTTGATCTTGCTGGTTGTTATCTTTTTGGTTTTGATTTATCTTATCCTGCTTATCCTGCTTATCCTGCTTGTCTTGCTTATCCTGCTTGTCCTGTTTGTCTTGCTTGTCCTGTTTGTCCTTTTGGTCCTGCTTGTTCTGCTTGTCTTTACTTTGTTGTTTTTTTAATTTCTGACGGGCATAAACATAATTGTAGCGGGCATCCTCATCATTTGGATTATTCAGCAATGCCTTTTTATAGGCTTCTACTGCTTTTGGATAATCTTTGAGTTTCATATAGGTGTTGCCAAGATTATGAAATGCATCAGCTTTGTCTTTTTTATTGATATCGAGGGATTCAAGCATGTTAAAGCTTTTTTCGGCTTCTTTGAATTTCTCTTGTTGATATAAGCTATTTCCCAGGTTAAAGTTTGCTTTAAAGTTTACATGATCATCTTCCAGGGCCTTTCTGTATTTAATTTCCGCGTCACCGTAGTTTTCATTGTAGTATTCTTGGTTTCCTTCTCTCAAAAAATGATGGCTATCCTGACCAACGGCAGCATAACCTATTGGAAGGAGGATCATCAGGGAGCACATTTTCTTAATAAGCATCATATTTCAAGGTTTTTTTTTAGGTTCATTCAAAAAATTCCATTTTGCTAACCATGGATTTTTTCTGTCAAACATTAAATTTTCGAGTATTAACAGTAGGATAGCCAGGGCTAAAAAATATTGAAATCGATCTTCGTAGTCTGCATATATTTTTGTTTCAATATCACTTTGTTCCATTTCATCAATTTTGTTATACAAGGCTTTAACGCCTGCCCGCGTATTGTTAGCCAGGATAAAGGATCCCTGTCCGGCTTTTGCGATATCCTTGAGCATTTTTTGATTAAGCTGGGATATGACGGTATTGCCGTGTTTGTCTTTTTTGTAGGCGCCGGTTCCTGAGCCTGTATTCACAGGAATAGGGGCTCCTTTCAACGAGCCCATGCCAATAGTATGAATAATGATATTCTGCTCTTTTGCAACTTGCCTTGCCATTTCAACAGCTTGTTTGTCATGGCTTTCGCCGTCAGAAATTAAAATCAGGGCTTTTTGATTTTTTGATTTTTTGGGGAAAGCTTCTGCAGCTTTTTGTATAGCATCGCCAATGGCCGTTCCCTGCGTAGGGACAATGTCTGTTGATACCGAATTTAGAAACATTTTTGCAGCGGTGTAGTCGGTAGTGATAGGTAACTGCGTGTATGCCTTGCCTGCAAAAATTATCAGTCCGATACGGTCGCCTTCAAGGGTATTAATAAGTTGCTGAACGGCCATTTTGGCATTATCCAGCCGATTGGGCCGAATGTCTTCAGCCAGCATGCTGTTGGATACATCCAGTGCAATAACCAGGTCAACGCCTTTGCGGGTGGCTTTTTCCATTCGCGATCCAACCTGTGGGTTGGCCAAAGCAACTATTAATGAGGCTATAGCCAAAATCAGCACCGTGTGTTTGGTATTGCTGCGCTTTATGGATGCCTGAGGAGCCAGCAGGGGTTGTAAGGATTGATCTGCATATCGATTCAGCGCCCGGCGTTTTTTGCGGTTATGGAGGTAATGCACCAAAAAGGCCAATGGAACAAAGGCCAGGGCATACAGAAAGAAAGGATGTTCAAAGCGTATGATATCCATAATAGTCTCCTTTAAGGTACCGTTCGAAAAACTGTTTTCCGCAAACCCCATTCCAGCAGTATCAAAAGAAATGCCAGAAGGGCAATGGTAAAAAACTCTTCTTTTTTACGCTCATAACGTAACACATCGATTTTTGATTTTTCCAGCTGGTCGATGGCTTGATATATTTCCGTTAGCTTTTGCTTGTTTGTTGCTCTAAAATATTTTCCGTTGGAAATACTGGCAATATCTTTTAGTGTTTTTTCATCAATGTTGACTTCACGTTGGCGGAAGACATAGTTTCCTGTCATCGAGTTAATGCCGACAGGCATGCGGGCTTTGCCATTGCTGCCAACTCCGATGGTATAAACCCTGATGCCGTACAAATCAGCCATCTCCGCTGCTGTCAGCGGGTCTATCGATCCCCTGTTGTTAACCCCGTCAGTTAACAAAATGACCACTTTCGACCTGGCTTCACTATCTTTTAGTCGTTGCACTGCTGTAGCTAAGCCTTCGCCTATGGCGGTTCCATCCGTTAACATCCCTGTCTGGATATCATCAAAAAGGTTAGTGATCATTTGATGGTCTGTTGTCAGCGGGCTTTGTGTAAACGATTCAGCACTAAAAATCACCAGGCCTAAACGGTCATTCTTGCGATCACGAATAAAATCTGAAGCTACACTTTTTGCTGCTTCCAGCCTGTTGGGATTAAAATCGGTGGCTAGCATGCTGGAAGAAATATCCAGACTGATGATAATATCAATACCCTCTATCGATATGTCCTGTTTTTGATTTTTCGTTTGAGGCCGGGCAAGCGCTACAATCAACAGGGCTATTGCCAGTATCCTCAGCACAAATAATACTGGGTAAAAACGGGCTTTCCATGATCTTAATTGCCGTACTCCAGCTAGGGAGCTGTAACGAATTGGCGCATGACGCTGTGAGTATTTCCGTATATAATAAAATATCAACAACGGCAGTAACAAAAGCCCTGTCAAAAAATATATATTGGCAAATGTGATTTCACCCCAATTCATGTTTCTGTTTGATTTTTTCTTTCCTGATTCGTATATGCCTGATGCGTTAGCTCCACAAACTGTATTGCTTGTTGTTGACTTAGTTCATGTTCATCTTTTACAGGTTTATAACGTGCAAACTTCACCATGTCAGCACGTTGTAATAAGCCTGATAGTGCTTCCAGGCTTTCTTCCTCAATCAGTTCCTCAAGTTGTTTGATGGTTTCGCGACTGGTTAGCTCTTCAGCTTCCACCGCATAACGTCGTTCGATATAATGGCGAACTATTGCTGTTAGTTCTACATAATAGGCTTTTATTTGATCCTTTTGCCAGAGTTGTTGCTTTTCCAGTTCCTGTAATCGTGTTATGGCTTCATCATAGGGGGGGAGCGAAGGCTTTTCTTCAACTCGTGCGCTATCCGTTAATGGTTTTCGCCTGCGCAAAAAGTAAAGAATTGCCAAAATAATTGCTATTACCATAAGCCCTATCCCTATCCAGGGCAAGACATCCTTCCAATGTAAGGGCTCTTCCCTGATGTCTTTAATGCCTTTGATGCTTTTGGTTGTATCCACTTTTACCGTTTTTACTTCCAGTAATAATGCTTCCGTAAAAAAGCTGTCCTGTTGATGGACAAAATGAAATGGTGGAATTACATGATAACCGGAATCAAAAGAAGTAATACGGTATTGTTGTCTTACAGTAAACTGTTTATCTTTTTTGTTGGCCATAGTGTCTTTGCCGCTAATTTCCAACACCTGGATTTTAGCAGTCAGGGTGTCATTAATTTCAGGCCATACCAGCTTTGTTGACGGATTTTCGGCTTCCAGCGTAAGCATGGTTTGTTCACCGATTTTAAGACTATTGGTATCCAGGCTGGCCTTAACAGTAATATCCTGCCCTGACAATAGCTGGCTTAATAACAGACTTACCAGCATAACTATGCTTATCCCAATTTTTCTCATATTAAAATCGACTTTGTCTGACTTTGAACAGATTAACCAGGGGTTTAACAAAATCCTTATTGATTGAAATTTCAACCTGATCAACACCGGCCTTCCGGCAACTAAGCTTATAGTTTTGGTTAAGTTGTTGCCACCACATAAAATGTTTTTTAGCTACTTGTTTGCTACTGGTGTCCACCCAGAGCACTTCTTTTGATTCAGCATCTTGCATTTTCATCATGCCTACATTGGGCAGAGCTTGCTCAGCAGGATCAATAATCCGAATAGCCACCACATCGTGTTTATTGTTGGCAATAGACAGTGCTTTGTCAAAATCTTTGTCCATGAAGTCGGAAATAACAAATGCTGTAGCGCGTTTTTTAATGGCATTGGTTAAAAAGCGCAGGGCTTCACGTATATCTGTTTGATTGCTGTCGGGCTTAAAATCGATCAATTCCCGGATAATACGTAAAGTGTGCGTTTTTCCTTTGAGTGGCGGGATAAACTTTTCTACTTTGTCAGAAAAGAAAATCACACCCACTTTATCGTTGTTGTGAATAGCTGAGAAAGAAAGCACAGCAGCGATTTCTGTAATCATTTGTTCTTTTAACTGTTGCCGTGTGCCAAAGGCATTTGATCCTGATACATCGATCAGCAGCATTACGGTGAGTTCGCGTTCCTCCTCAAAAATTTTAATAAAAGGATGTCCAAAGCGTGCGGTCACATTCCAATCGATCGAGCGTACATCGTCACCAATTTGATATTCACGAACTTCGCTAAAGGCCATGCCTCTCCCTTTAAAGGCAGAGTGGTAGTGTCCCGAGAAAATATTGCGGGATAATCCACGAGTCTTAATTTCTATCCTTCTAACGCGTTGTAGTAGTTCTCTGGTTTGCATCACAAATGTATGATTAAGGAACTTCTACCGTATTTAAAACTTCATTGATAATATCTGAGGGCTGAATGTTTTCGGCTTCGGCTTCATAAGTAAGTCCAATGCGGTGACGCAGGACATTATGGCAGACGAACCGGATATCTTCAGGAATGACATAACCCCGCCGCTTGATGAAGGCGTAAGCTTTGGCCGCCAGAGCCAGATTGATACTTGCTCTTGGCGAAGCCCCAAAACTGATCATAGGATGATACTTGTTCAGGTTATATTCTGATGGAAAGCGAGTAGCAAAGACAATATCCGTGATGTACTGTGATATCTTTTCATCCATATATACATCCCTGACAACGCTGCGCGCTTTTAAAATGTCTTCCGGTTTTATAACCTGATTGATGTGCACTATCTCATTGGTGATGTTTTGCTGCAGTATTTGTTTTTCTTCCTCTTTAGACGGATAAGTAATCACCACTTTAAGCATAAAGCGGTCGACCTGGGCTTCAGGAAGTGGATAAGTGCCCTCTTGTTCAATCGGGTTTTGGGTTGCCATCACCATAAAGGGCTCTTCCAGTTTAAAGGTATGCTCACCGATAGTTACCTGACGCTCTTGCATTGCTTCCAGTAAAGCACTCTGTACCTTTGCCGGTGCTCGATTGATTTCATCAGCCAGAATGAAATTAGCAAATAGCGGGCCCTTTTTAACATCGAAGGTTTCCTTTTTCTGACTGTAGATCATCGTTCCAATCAGGTCGGCCGGAAGCAAATCCGGCGTAAACTGAATCCTGCTGTATTTGGCATTAATAGCACCGGCCAACGACTTTATCGTTAGCGTCTTTGCCAATCCTGGCAGGCCTTCAAGTAAAATATGACCGTTGGATAATAACCCTATCAGCATGCTTTCCATCATCGACTTTTGGCCTATAATGGCCTTTCTCATCTCGAGGTTCAATAACTCCAGGAAAGCACTCTCTTGCTCAATCTTATCGTTTAATGCTTTGATGTCAACCTGGTTGTTCATATCATTCTATTTTTAGGACAAAAGTAAAAACTCTACTGCCCCTGGCCTGTTAAAAAATGTTAAACCGCTCAGCTGACAAGCATTTCGAAATATTCAGGCACTGTTTTCTTTCATTGTAACTTCGCCACTACCTATTTATGTGGGGATGAATTCCCAGTACATTGCTCGTACTTAAAAAATATTCTATCATGTCGAGTTTGGCATTATCTTGGCAATAAAAATATTTTTAGTATAAACCTGGCCATGACAAAAATTTTAACATACACGGGGATGATTAAATGTGAGGAAGCGAATTGCCAGAAGGCTATGTTATTGTGCAGTAGGATTTCCGCCTTAGGCGGAGATTTAGGGGTGCGAGTTGGCGATGAAGCGTTGATGCGATGATGCGATGATGCGAGAGAGCGAACGAAGAGACTTGAGAGAAGGAAGAGACTTGAGAGAATGAGAGATGAGAGGTGAGTTGTGAGAGATGAGCGATAAGATAGCGCAACAGCCAACACAGAACAAGGAACAACAAACAAATTTAGACAGATGAACCGAGCCATGACAAAAAATTTAACACACACACGCATGATTAAATAAAATGAAAAGTGTATAGTAAAAAGATGCTGTGTCATGGCGAGCTCCATCTGACCTATTTAAAAAAAATTATAAACAGATGAAAAAATCCCTTATTCTTTTAATGTTTCTTTTTCCCATTGTTATTTATGGGCAAAACTCCTCAGGACAGTGGTTGCAGTTTGGCTTAAATGGTGGTTTGGCATTTCCTCAGGATGAGTTTGCTGAGAACTATCCCAGGCCCCGCTTTAACGGACAAATCGATATTTTGTTTGGCATTCCGAAAATTAACTCTCTGGTGGGCTTGCAAGTAGGCCGCGTGTTTATGGGCAATTCTTCAAAAACAATTAATGATACTATCCAGTTTATTGATGGTACAACAGCACTGGGTGTAGAGGGAGTGGCTGAGACCCAAATGAACAACGTTAATCTCAGCCTTCGCTTTGTCCCCTGGAAAGAGTCTTTGATATCGCCATATTTTGATGTATTCGGCGGATTGCAACTGATCAAATTCACAACTACCACCTTTGCGCTGTTTAAAAATGGGAATGAAATTATTTATGATGAAGAGGATACGCGATACGGATTGTCGTATGGTGGCGCCTTTGGGCTTTTATACAGATATAATGAATATTTACAGTTCGATGCGAAGGTGCAGTACAACAAGACTACGATAACAGCTTATCCGGTGATGGATGATTTATCATTTGATCGCTATGGGAAACCGATTATCGACATAGAGGAATCAAAAACCGACATATTGCGCTTTAATCTGGGTGCGGTATTTTATATGTTTAAGCCTTAAAATGTTAGTTGGA
>JBNJHE010000003.1:0-30122 GCA_051748205.1 Bacteroidota bacterium
CTCGCATTTAATCATGCGTGTGTGTGTTAAAGTTTTTGTCATGGCCCGGTTCATCAGACCATAAAAATACATCTTTTATTTTAATTAACAAAAATTTTAATGCATAAATAATACTTCCCTTACCTAAGAAGCTTTTCTTTTGAATGTAAGCTGTATAACAAGACATTTGAGGGTCCGATTTCTGGGTCGTAAATGATTTTGTTAAGGCAATTATTCAAATGTACGTAGTTCGAAGTTTTCGCCATCGAAGACGCCGTAGGTAAACCGGTTGAACCATTCGCCCAGGTTGTAGTAGGTAGAATGTTCATTTAGTGGAATTTCCAGTGGTAGATGGCGGTGTCCGAAGACAAAATAGTCGAAATGTTCTGTTTTGAGGATTTCTTTGGCGTAGGCGATCAAAAACTCTTTGTCTTCGCCCAAAAATGTTGCCTCTTCGTCGCGGCTGGCCATTCGGCTGCGGCGCGACAGATAGCGTGCCAGGCCTACGGCAAAATTAGGATGCAGGCGGGCAAACAGCCACTGGCATAGTGGGCAGGTAAAGACTTTTTTGAGCAGTTTGTAGTTGCGGTCTCCCTGTCCCAGGCCGTCGCCATGAGCAATATAGAATGTGTGCCCGCAAAATTGGGCCCGCATTGGGGCTGGGTGGATCTGCATTCCCATCTCTGTTGTAAAATAGTCCTTAACCCAAAGGTCGTGGTTGCCGGGAAAGAAATGCACCGGAATGCCTTCGTCTGTAAACTGGGCGATGGTCCCAAACAGGCGTACATGGCCTTTAGGCACAACATGTTTGTATTCAAACCAAAAATCGAAAATGTCGCCAAGGAAATAAATCGCTTTAGCTGTAGGTTTTATTTGATGCAGCCATTGCACCAGCTTTCTTTCGCGCAGCAGGCTGCTGCTGTGGTCAGGTACTCCCAGATGGGCGTCAGAAAGAAAATATATGTGACTTTTTTCCTCCGGCATAGTGACAAAGATAATCTATTTATAGGTAGGATCGATGCTTGTCGTTAGCTGAAAAGGATTAAAAAAATCGAAGTTTAGAATAAATCGCAGGCGCCCTGGTGATTCTGTGCCGGCAGGGTTCATCAGTTCGTTGCTGCCAAAAGCGGTATAATAAATTCTGAAGTTTTCACGGTAAATACTTGCTGTAACTCCACTTTCCCAAAAGATGTCGCTGTCATAGTCAAGGCCATCCGGAACACCAAAATGACCCAGGTTAGCAAATACGCCAAAAAGGTCGAGTACAGAACCAAAAGGCAAATCAGCATGCAGGTTTAATGCGGCCATGTGCTTCCAGCTTTGGCCTATGTTGGTCATCACATTAAACCCACCATCTTTAATGATTGCCTGATGGCTCCACAGCTGTTCACTATCGTTAAAGCCGCGGTATAACATGGTGTGATCGTAAAGATAATCCTGTCTTCCTTTCCAGTTGCCTAATCTAAAACGCATATCCAGGTCTTTGTCTGTCCCCTGTGCCAGAAATGCTCCGGCAAAAAGTCTCATTTCAAAGGCATTATTATTGCCGTCGTATTGCAAACGCAACTTGTATTCTGAGCTGAGCTTCAGGTGGCCTTTATGATACTGCATATTCACATCTACTTCATTTTCGCGGTTGATGAAGCGGTTTGAAAAATGATACCAGCCCTCCCAGAGATGAAATGTGGTGGGGGCATTTACGGTCGGCAAGAGAAAAATCCAGCCACCCGGGTTATCGGCTTCCCTGTTCAGGTAATGATAACTTAAGCCGGCGCGATGGGAGGCTTTCCTTCCATCTTTATGTTTGGAAGAAAAATACAGATTTATTTCAGGGTTTAATTTATTGTATGTCAGTGGGTCCGAGTCTTCCTTGTAAAGGGTGTTGTAGCGCTTGCCATAAACACTCAATTGCCATCCCTGAAAGCGGGGCTTACGGCTATAATGAGTATAGCTGATGCGTCCTTCGCCTGTCATTTCGCCTGTGCTGGTGCTGAAAAATGGAGCTAAACGATAATGGACAGGCACCGAAAAGACCGGATCGTTATAAAACAACCAGCCGGGCATCCACGAATCGGCAACGTTGTAGCCTAACACCGGTGTGTGGAAAATGTAATGGCTTTCTGCATCAGGAATATGGTACAGCCACTTGAGCTTTATGCCGTCGCTTTTGGGAAAATAAGACTTGCCTTCGTATTCGTTGTTTTTGCGGTTTAGCTCTGGCAGACGTTGGTCCGGATCAATACTAAATAATGCTGTTGTATCGGTTGAAATCCGGATTGTTTTTTTGTCTTTAAATCCTTTGATCAGATAGCGTTGTGGCTTTTTATTGGCTTGTTGAACCTGCAGGATAAACGGAGCCTGCATTTCACCTTTGTTTTTTATTTTCAGGCTCACACTGTCCTTTGTCGAATGCATTTTTTTAATGGCATAATCTACGCGTTTGTTGTCTTTCAATACCTCATCAACAAACCAGGGGGCGAGATCGGGGAAGTGTTTATGCAGATGAGCGTAAAAGTCTTCTGGCTGTGGATGTTTAAACTTCCATTCATTCCAAAAACTGTGCATGAATTTGTCAAAATCTTCGCTGCCAGTTAGGTAGAATAAATAATAAAACCACACTGTAGGCTTTTGATAGGTGTGTTGAAAATATGCAAATGGTTGGTATTCTTCGGAATGCAGGTTGGTTGGTTTATCCAGCTTTTTGCGTGCCAGCATCAGGTATGATAACTCAGACTGAGAGACATAATCGCCATTTTTTGTGCCAAAAAGATTGGCCTTAATTCCGGGGTCAAAGAGGTAATCCTGTAAGTTTAGGTCCGGATATTTTTCCATCATATAGCGGGCTTCATAAAACGAGTTGATTCCTTCATCCATCCAGGGATGTTCTCTTTCGTTGAATCCCAAAACGCCATAAAACCAGTTATGGCCGATTTCATGCATGATCAATGCTTCCTGAGATAAACCATAAGTTTGGTCGAGGATGGTAAACATCGGATACTCCATCCCTCCGCCATAGCCGCCAACAGACTGTGCCACGGTTACTTGTGGATAAGGGTACGGGCCTACTTTTTCGCTGTAAAAGTTAATCGCATCTTGTATTGTCTCAAATTGCGATTCCCAATGCTCACGCCATTTGTTTGCATTTTCTGCTTCGCTTTGTTGATATAGGATATGCGCATTTATTTTTTTATCCCTGCCGGGGACTTCGATTTCTCTGCTCATTTTCCTGTAATCTTTTCCGCTGCACCAGGCAAAGGTATGTACGTTATGTGCCTGTATATACAGGCTTTTGTATGGGATGGTTTCCAAAGAGGGCGCTTTTTCTTCAGACTTTAGTTGTTGGGGTTTGTATGCTTCTTCTTTGATAAGCACTCCGGTACTTCCTACGGTGTGATATTTGGGCACATTGAGGCGGATTTTGAAATCTCCAAACTCGCCATAATATTCTCCAACGGTCCGGTTGGGCATCAAATGCCAGCCCTGGCGATCATAAACAGCCGGCTTGGGAAACCATTGGGTAATCTGATAATTATCATTATCATGGCCCATGCGGGAGTAGCCCATTGCCGGTACTTTTATGGTGAATGGGGTTTCCAAAAGGATGCTGTCGCCCGGAGCTAAAGGCTTTTGCATTTGCAGCCTGATGATGTCGGGTTCCAAATAGTGGCTTGTTATTTTCTGACGGGCTGAAGTAAAATGAAGGTCTGTGATATTTCCCTGTTTCTCTTCATCGGCAAAGTAAATTTCTTTGGATCCCATAACCGAAATGGGCAGCTCCTGAGCCATCATGGATTCGCTATGACCATAGGCATTTGGATAAAGATGAAGAAACAATTCTTTCAATGTATCCGGGGAATGGTTGGTATATGTTAGCTGGTAGTTGCCTGTTAAGCTTGCGTTAGAGGGTTCCAGTATAACATCTATATCATAGCGCACTTCTTGTTGAAAGTAGCTTTTTTGCTGAGCACTTATTTGAATAGTGGCCAGACAGATAATGCCCGATAGGAGAAAAAGATGTTTCATGGTTTTTTGTTTTAGTCCCTGTTTTCGTTAATCACTGAAGCCAGCGTTTCAGGAGTTATATCACGGGCTAAAATACTTCCGTCAGGAGCTATCAGAAATAAGCGGTCTTGTTCCCTGATGTTGTACATTTTCAAGACTACTTTCTTGCCCGTAGTATGTGTGCTCTGCTGTGGATAGCTTTTCGCATTGCGCCCAAAGATTAGCCTGTCTGTGCCGTGATAGACAGTAAAATGATGTACATTATCATAACGTCTGACAATAGTATGTATTTTTTTCTGACGTTCTTTGTATTGTGGATTTTGTTCCGACCAGAAGTCCAGGACTACATATTTCCCTCGAAGACCGGACAGCTTTTTAGGTGTTCCGTCAATCCTGTCAGCAGCAAAATCAGGTGCCTCAAGCGAAGGCTTAAGACGCTGTTCGCTTGCTGCTGCTCTGTTTTCCTGTTCCTGATAGCGTTCAACGCGTTTGTTCAGTTCCAGCACATGTGGGTTGTTGGGATACTGTGCTGAAAGACTATCGTTAATTTCCTTAAACAGCGCTGGATATTTCCTGATGGTTAATACCGGTTCCTGCCCAAAAGGTTGAAACAGCGGAATCAAAACGGCCAGCGTCGTTTTATTTTGGCGAACCAGGTCTGTTTGATAGTGTTTTTGTTTTTGATGGATTTGCTGCACCAGAGAATCGGTTTGTTTCTTCACCTTTAGGTAGTTGCTGGAATCTTGATAACGGTTTAGCTCCAAAACCAGGGAGTCGATCCTGTCCAGGTGTTTTATGGTTTGTTGTTTGAAGTCTTGCAGCAAGCGACTGCCTGCACAGCAAGTCACCTGATAGGTGGACGGAATTTGGCGGATATCGGCTTTTAGCTTTTCGGTCTTTCCCGGAACGGTTTGCACTATAACCAGGTTATCACGATCTGTACTAAGCGTATAAAGCCCTGCAGTAGTATCCTGTACTGTAAAGCTGATTTTTCCATCATTGTTTACAAAAGCCGAGTCGATCTTTATCCATCCGTCAGGCAGGAGTTCGTGTAAAAACACTTTATTGCCTGTGCTATGTGTAAAAGTGGCTTCTATTTGTGCTTCAGATTTGTGTTGCTGATCACAAAAGCTGATTAGCAAAATAAGGGCCATAAGAACTGCCGCTCCAATGATTTTTATAATTTTTCGCATAGCGTTATCAAAGGCTTATATTACATCAAACAATTATTGTAGTGCTAAGTCAGAAATCTTATAGCTTGCCGGCCAGTTCTGAAAAGAGCATTGTTAATTTGGGTTCGGTTTTCTTTGCTGCCTCAATCACATCTTCGTGGGTGATTTCAACAATTTTCCCTTCAATACCCAGGTCGGAGATCACCGATACAGCAAAGACTTTCATTCCCAGATGACATGCTGCAATCGTTTCAGGGACCGTCGACATGCCTACGGCATCAGCTCCCAGGATACGCAGGTATTTGTATTCTGCCGGTGTTTCAAAAGTAGGGCCACTTACAGCAGCATATACTCCGGAATGGTAACGAATCTGATTTTTCAGGGCTATGCTTTTGGCTGCTTTTAACAAATCTTTATCATAGGCTTCGCTCATATCCGGAAACCTCGGGCCCAGCCGCTCATCATTAGCTCCCATCAACGGATTAGCTCCTATCAGGTTAATGTGATCTGATATAAACATCAGATCACCGATTTCAAAATCGGGATTCATGCCGCCACTGGCATTGGATAACAACAGATGGTCTACGCCTAAAAACTTCATCACCCGGATAGGGAACACCACCTGGTCCATCTTATATCCTTCGTAATAATGAAAACGGCCCTGCATGGCTACGACTTCTGTGCCGTTTAACCGGCCAAAAAGTAGCTGTCCTTTGTGTCCGGTTACAGTAGATACCGGAAAGTTGGGGATATCTTTATAGGGCAGGGCGAGCTCAACTTCAATGTGTTCGGCCAGATTGCCCAAACCTGTTCCCAATACAATGCCTGCCTTTGGCTTTAATGCTGTCTTTTGCTTAATGAAATTAGCGGTTTCTTGAATGACTTTGTACATATTCTTTTATTTTCCGATTAAATGCTTCGCGATCTTCGTCATGCAAATCTACACGAATTGGCCAATAAAAAATGGGTAAATCTTTAAGAATTTTTAAAATTTCAGGAGAGCTTAGCCGCATGGCATCTTTTTCTGTCGTAATGATAATTTTATTAAGACTAACGATTTCCTCAAATGTTTGCTTGATAGTTTCAGCATCTTTGGGTGAAAACTTATGGTGGTCGGGATATTTTAACTTGTGTAGTTCAGTGCATTCGCCAGCAATTTTTGCTTCTAGCGGATAGGGGTTTGCGATACCAGTCACCATGAGTATGGCATAGGTTTTTTTCCATTGTGGCTTTTTAGACAATCCGGGTAAGGGGCGGGGTGGATCATAGTCAATATAAGAAAAATATAAACTTTGATGGTTTGCAGGTTTTATTTCTTCTTCAAAGCGGCGTCGTGTGATGGGGGATAATACCTTCCCTGATTTGGTTACTACAATGATATCAGCACGTTTTGCCCCTGAACGGAATTCCCGCAAACGGCCTGTAGGAAGCAAATAGTCGCTGTGGTATGGATTAAAGAAGTCGGATAATAAAATATTCAGGCCGGGTTTAATCCAGCGGTGCTGAAAAGCATCATCCAGGATGATAACGTCCAAATCAGGATGCTTCTTTAGAAGTTTGCGCCCTCCGCGGTATCGTTTCTCATCTACGGCAATGTATACCTGATCTTCTTTAAACTGTTGGTAAAACTGTTTTGGTTCATCACCAATGATTGTGGCATCTGTTGTATCATCTGCCAAATAAAAGCCTTTGGTTTTTCGACGATAACCCCGGCTTAGGATACCTATCTTGTAGTTGGACTTTAGTAAATGAACCAGATATTCAACATGCGGGGTCTTGCCTGTACCTCCAACCGTGATATTGCCAATGCTTATTGTAGGAAGGTCGAGTGAACGTGATGCCAAAATATTCCAGTCAAAAAACTTGTTTCTGACATAGGTGATTACGCCAAACAGTATCGCAAAAGGATAGAATATAAATTTTAGCAATGGTTTCATAATCAGTTTCTGATATTATTTTTTTGGGGAGGATATCAAAGAAATCCGATTCAATAAAAGCGCATAATACAAATAAATTTTTACTTTGCAAAAATAAAATACATAATTTAGCAGAGAAAATTTGATGTTAACAATTTGCCAAAAGGAACTGATTTATGCTGATTATTGGAATAGCAGGAGGGTCGGGTAGTGGTAAGACTACCGTTGTGCGAAAAATCACAGAGTGTTTGCCGCAAGCGTCGGTTACGGTAATTTCCCAGGATTCATATTATAAAGATCAGGGTCATCTGAGTGAGGAGGAAAAAAAGAAAATTAATTTTGACCACCCCGATTCTATTGAGTTTGATTTGTTGATTCGGCATGTTGATGCCCTTAAGCGTGGTGAGTTGATACAACGCCCGGTATATTCCTATGTAACATGTGCCCGTTCTTCCGAGACCGTACCTGTCGAACCTGCCAATGTTATTATCATCGAAGGAATCCTGATTCTTTCCAATGCAGCACTTCGCAATCGGATGGGTGTCAAGGTATTTGTAGATGCTGATGCCGATAACCGCTTGATTCGAATTATTAATCGTGATATACAGGAGCGGGGCCGTAACTATAAACAGGTGTTGGAACACTATGAACGCTTTGTGCGTCCAATGCACTTGCAGTTTATCGAGCCAACAAAACGCTATGCCGATCTGATCGTTCCTCAGGGGGGTGATAATCACGTGGCTATTGACATTTTAGCTGCCCGGATCAAACAAAATCTAAGCAATTAGTCCTGACCGCATTTCAAGCTGAAATGAACCTTATTTGTCAGGCATAATCCTCACCAAAGTCTTGCTTTACCTTTTTGACATAGTTACGAATCTTTTGCTCATCCTGTTTTTTGCAAATCAATAAGGCTTTTTCGTCATCAACTACGATATAATTTTCCAGGCCTTGAATAACAGATGCTTTGTTTTTTGACACTTTGATAACACAGTTCTTTGTCTCATCCAGGATCACTTTTTCTCCACGGATGGCATTTTGGTGTTCGTCATGATGAGCGTGCTCATATAAAGAACCCCAGGTGCCAATATCAGACCATCCAATGTCTGTACACAAAACATGAACATTGTCGGCTTTTTCCATTATGCCGTAGTCGATTGATATGTTTTCGCTTTGGCTGTAGATATCTTCAATTGCTTTTGGCTCTATAGCAGTGTTGATTTTTTCAATGTTTTGTATAAACAGCGAGTTAATTGTGGGCAGGTAGGCATCAAAAGCCTTCAAAATGCTTTCCACCGACCAGATGAACATGCCTGAGTTCCAGTAATAGTTTCCTTCTTTCAGAAATTTTTGGGCTGTATCCATATCCGGTTTTTCAGTAAACTGAATTACGGGATGCAGGCTGTAATGATCGTTTTGCTGTTCAATGGTTTTATCGTCAGCTTTGATGTAGCCATAGCCTGTCTCGGGGCGGTGAGGCTTTATTCCTATGGTTAGTAGTGCATTATGTTGAGAGGCATAGGCAAATCCTTTTTCTACTACATGCGTAAATACCTCTTCTTTCATCACCAGATGATCGGCGGGAGCTACGATCATCCGCGCTTCAGGGTTTTGCTTTTGAATTTTGTATGCACCATAAGCAATGCAGGGCGCAGTATTACGCATCATAGGCTCCAGTAATATGTTGTCTTCCGGCATTTGCGGAAGAAGCCGCAGTATGTCATCTTTGTAGCGCTTATTGGTGACAACCATGATGTGTTCGGGTGCGCATATGGTTTTTAGACGGTCGAAAGTTTGCTCAATCAATGTCTTTCCTGTATCCAAAATATCCAAAAACTGCTTGGGCCTGTTGCTGCGGCTCCAGGGCCAGAAACGGCTGCCTACACCGCCGGCCATGATGATTGCATAGTTATTCTGTTTGCTCATATTTGATTGTTGTTTGGATGCGCTAAGGTAAGCAATTAGCTGCAATATGACAATTCAAAAATTTTTAGTGATTATTGTTGTAATAAAAATGATCTTTAATCAGAATTACTTATCTTTATCGCTGCTATGTGGAAACGTGCCCTCTTATACTGGTGGCCATTAGCAGTGTTTAATACGGCTAATGTCCTTTTACGGGAATTTTTCCTGGATACACTGATTGGTGAAACTGCAGCAAATTTGGCAGCTGTATTTTTTATGGTCATTGTTACCTTGCTATACACCTGGCTGGTAGTGGTGAAAATGCGCCCTTCCGGCCTTTGGAATGCCTTGATGTATGGGGCCTGGTGGGTGCTCTTTACTTTCGTCGCGCAGGTTATTTTTAATCTCATTATTAAAGGATGGTCTGTTAAGCTTTTTATTCATAGCTTTAACTTTCAGAATAGCCCTTGCTGGCTTGCTATTTATTTGTCTATGTTTCTTTCTCCTTTCCTGATGTATGTTTTCAGATATAAAGCGATTCGCTTATAGAGGTGCTTTTAGTTTTACCGTTACTTTTTTTGTTTCCACCGTTATCTGATTTCCTTTTAAGCGTGCCGTATTTTTAGGCCATTTGTAGGGCTGTGAAGGCGGGGAAATCCCCATGCAGATTGTGGTATTGGTGACTTCTTTCACTGTGTATCTTCCTTGAACCGTATCTATAAATATCACAGATTAAGGATTGTCATTTAATGTAATATGTCATTTGGGTTTTTGTAAATAAAGTAGCATAGAATTCTTTTTTGTTCAAATGAAATATTTATATTTGGCCCCGAATTATCAGAATTAATGTTTGTTTTAATCGACCATAGAAAAAACTACTGACCATGAGATTAATGATTGTTTTCGCACTCGTTTTATTTAATTCTTATTTTGTTTTCGCACAGCTGGTTACAGAAAAAGAAGCCCGGGAAACAGCTGCAGCTTTTTTGATGCAGCAAGACAATTATAAGGCAACCCCGGATCCGGATAATATGGATATGAATGTTTTTAACGTTGATGGGACTCCCACAGCCTATGCAATCAATAATCCTGACAGGGGTTTTGTTATTATAGCAGCGGATAAGCGACAAAAACCCGTGATTGGTTATTCGCTTAAAAACAATTTGGATTTCACGAATCTGCCTCCGGCACTGCAATCGTTGTTACATAGCTATGGTGATATTTCGTTGATTAACAAGCAGCCTCATCCCGGGTGGCAACAGTTAGGGCAAAGTAACACCAGGGTAAAGGCAAAAAGCTTTCCGGAAGCTCCGGTAATGCTGTCTACGGTATGGGGTCAAAGCTGGCCTTACAATGCTTATTGCCCTGCGCATCCTAACGGATC
This sequence comes from Bacteroidota bacterium, assembly GCA_051748205.1. Taxonomy (GTDB): domain Bacteria; phylum Bacteroidota; class Bacteroidia; order Bacteroidales; family PWNQ01; genus PWNQ01. The sequence continues at coordinate 10,359 of JBNJHE010000003.1, forward strand.
TAATGGTCATACCCTGGTAGGGTGTGTTGCTACTGCCATGTCCCAGGTTATGTATTATTGGCAGTATCCGTCTACAGGAACAGGCAGCGAATCATACTTTTGGGGAGTGGACTCCACCGTGCATTTCGACCAGGCTACTTACAACTGGTCGGCGATGGATAATTATATCAATTCTGCCAATCGTCATGAAATTGCCCAGGTTTCATTTCATACAGCTGTGTCCGTAAAAATGAATTTTGGCCCTTCGGCCTCCGGCTCTTCTATTGATAAAGCAGCGAACGCACTGAAAGATCATTTTCAATATTTGCCTACCTTGCGCTTTTTGAGTCGTGAGAACTTTGACTATGTCGAATGGAAAACCTTGATGCAAAATGAAATGCTGGCCGGAAGACCGGTGATTTACGCTGGTTTTGATAATGCTGAAGGTGGTCATGCCTTTATTCTGGATGGTTTCCGCGACAGTGCTTATTTCCATATCAACTGGGGCTGGAATGGTGGCTCCAACGGATATTTTCATCTGGACAATCTGAACAGTAGTGGCGGAAATTTTGCAACTAATCAACGAGCTGTTATTGGAATTATGCCTTATGGTACAACATACTGTGGGGATTATTGGTATACTTCTGATAACTATACATTTGATGATGGTAGTGGCTATTCCTTTTATCAAAGCAACAGTTCCTGCACTTACTTGATCGAAGCTCCTGCGCAGGGCCCACTGGATTTGCAGTTTTCGCGCTGGCAGCTTGCTGATGCCGGTGATAAAGTAACCATTTATGACGGGGAAGATGCAAATGCTCCTGTGTTGGCTACTTTTGACGGATCACAAACCCCTTCCTTGCTCACCTCTACTTCTAATAAAGTATTTTTGGAATTTGAAACAGATGGTAGTGGAGAAGACCTGGGATGGGAACTGCAGTATTCCTCAGTTGCTTCATCCACGCCTCAGAAAATTCTGGATGATGTATCCGTTTCTCCCAATCCTGCCCGGGATTTTGTGACCGTTTCTAAAGCTCAGGGCTTGCAGCTGGAGCTTTTCTCTATCGACGGGCGCTTGCTCTCAAGTCAGCGAGCGGAATCGGATAACAGCCGCATTGATGTGTCTTCTTTGTCTTCTGGTGTTTATCTGTTAAACCTGACTACCAATGAGGGTTATAGAAGTGTGAAAAAGCTTGTGGTGAAATAAGCAGTCTTTCTTTCAGGACAGGACCTTAGCGTGTGGCTTTCAGACCTGGCTTTATAATTTGAGGAACTGCAACTATTGGACATGCAGGACAAGCACTATTTACCTGCGGGAATCGCTTCAATAAGCTTGCGGGTATATTCCTGTTGCGGATTACGGTAGAGTTCGTCAGCTTCGGCCTGCTCAACCAGATAGCCGTCTTTCATCACCAGGACTCTGTCTGACATATACCGCACGACCGAAAGATCGTGAGAAATGAAGATATAAGTAAAGCCAAAGTCTTCTTTTAATTCATTAAACAAATTCAATACTTGTGCCTGTACGGAGACGTCAAGGGCTGAAACAGATTCATCGCAGATGATGAATTCCGGCTGCATGGCCAGTGCCCGGGCAATGCAAACCCGTTGTCGTTGGCCGCCAGAGAATTCATGGGGATAACGATTATAATGTGCAGCTTCCAGTCCAACTTTTTCCAGTAATTCCTCTACTCTGGCTTTTCTTTGTTTTCGTCCGCTTATAAATCCATGAACTTTCAATGGTTCTTCTATGGCACTGCCAACAGTCAGACGTGGGTTTAAGGATGAATACGGATCCTGGAAGATGATCTGTATTTTTTTCCGCAGTTGTCGCATTGCGGTGTTTGACAAGTGAGTGATGTTTTGCTTTTTGTAAGTGATATTTCCGGCATTGGTTGCAATCATGCCCAGTAGTGTCCTTCCCAAAGTTGTTTTTCCGCATCCGGATTCACCTACCAGTCCAAGAGTTTCTCCCGGATATACTTCGAAACTGACATTGTCTACGGCAGTAAAATATTCGCGTGCTTTGAATAAAGGTTTTCTACCCCCATAGTGTTTCACCAGGTTCCTGATTTCCATTATTGGCTCCTGCTGATAGATGGCTTTATGTTTTGCTTTTCGTTCTTTGTGCGTTATCAACTCAGGCTTTTGAGATTTTAGCTCATCTCTTGCCTGCATAAAGTCCCTGACTGTCAGTAATCGCTTTGGACGGCTGTCAAGCGGTGGACGACAGGCCATTAGCCCTAGTGTGTATGGATGTTGCGGATTCTTAAAAATAGCATTCACATTTCCTTTTTCCACAATTTCGCCTTTAAGCATAACAGCTACCTCGTCAGCAATATCAGCAATTACTCCCAGGTCATGGGTGATAAAAATGATGCCTGTATGGTATTTCTTCTGAAGCTTTTTCATCAATTCCAGAATCGTTTTCTGGACTGTCACATCCAGCGCCGTTGTGGGCTCGTCGGCTATTAAAATGTCGGGTTCGCAAGCCATGGCCATGGCAATCATCACACGCTGTTTTTGGCCTCCTGAAATTTCATGTGGATACGACTGGTAGATCTTTTCCGGTGAGGGCAACATAACTTCTTTGAATAATTCCATGACCCTTGCACGCCGGGATTTCTTGTCTATCTTCCGATGCCGTTTCAGGATTTCTTCTACTTGTTTTCCGCACCTGATTACCGGATTTAGGGCTGTCATGGGTTCCTGGAAAATCATCGAAATACGATTGCCTCTCAGGTCTCTCATTTTTTTTGACGAGATGGACAAAAGGTTTTTGCTTTCCTGCCCGTCATCAAACCATATCTCACCCGAAGTTATCTTCGATTGCTTTTCAGGTAAAAGGCCCATGATCGACGAACAGCTTACGGATTTTCCCGAGCCCGACTCGCCAACGATCCCCAGCGTAGTGCCTCTTTCCAGCCTAAATGATATCTGATGAACAACTTCGTTCTGTTGTTCTTCGCTTTGAAAGGCAATACTTAAATTATGAACATGCAGCAGCGACATAATTAATGTTTATACAAATATAGAAAAAGGGTTTATTTTACTATCAAAAGTGCAATCTTTTTGAAAAAAAACTTACGCTTATATATATTGATTTAGGGGTGCGCGCAGAGCGAGTTGGCGATGATGCGTTGATGCGACTTAAGAGAACGGAGAGACTAAGAGAATGAGAGAAACAACGAACAACGAACAAAGAACCCCGGTGAAACAGCTCCTGCCGTCGCGTTTCACGGGGCAAGCAAGGAACAAAGAACACCGAACAAAATTATAGACAGGTGAATATAAGACGCAGCAATAGATAAAGAAAGAAAAGCCCGACCTAAAGAGAAAAAAACTCAAAGTTCATCTTTTTAGGTTGGGCTTTTCAAATCGATTAAGCAAAAAAATCAATGAAGTTTCCGTTTTATCAAATCAGAAAAAAACGTTATTTGTGATCTTTTGCTTTATATTCAAGTTTATCTCCTGTGTCTTCAATGATTAAGCGATAAAATTCTTCGCTGTAACCTGGTTGTTTAACGTGTGGGTTTTGCTGCCCCGGATTTGGACGCTTAATGTTGCCATCCATGTATTTGGTGAACAAATATATATAGAAGTCACTCCATTCTTCAACCAAAGCGTTAGCAGTGTTGGATGAATAATCCGTAATAAATTGTTTGGCCAGATTTTTATCCTTTTTATAAAGCGCTTCCGCAGCTTTGTCAACAGCAGGAGTATAATTGATGTATTTTGTTTCCAGTGCCTGTTGTTTTTTGTGGATTTCGGGATGCACTCTATTGTAGAATAAATAAGCAAAGTTCGTAACCTGATTAAATACCCAAAAGGCAGCATCATCTTTATATTCCATCAGGGATCCATACCCTTCTTCGTATTTTTCCGGAACTTCGTTAACCCCGCAATAAATGGGTGTATACACGCTGGAGGCAGCATCATCAACACCAAACCAGTTGATACCCCCGATTTCGTCAGGCAACCAGTTTCTGGATTGGGTTACAAAGGAGAATCCGGTTTGCTGAGTGCCGGTAGCACGTTCATTCAGATATGTCTTTCCGTCAACTTCCCATGTTAATGGTCTCCAGCGATAGGGTGATTCATAAGGTCCTGCACCAGCATCTTTCCGCATATCCAGTTCAGTGCCTTCCAGATGGTCACGCATAAAATTCATAACATCATGCACACTGATCTTTTTTTCTGGCTTAATCCACAAAGGCATCCGATTGGTTGCGTATCCGTGTTTATCGTATTCAATATCCCCTTTTGCATAATCAAAATGTTTTTGCATATCGCTGTTGATGTCTTTAAAGAAAGACCAAACACGTATTTCGCAGAAACGGGCTCCTCCAAATGTTACCGGAGCATAGGTGTCCGAAAAACTAAAATTTTTGTCTTTTCCATCATAATATTCCATTTTTCTGGCAAATTCAATTACATCAGGAGAATGAAAAGTAGTTTGATTTTCGTCAAACCAGTTATTTTCTTTCTGCCAGGGGAAAGTTGTAATTCGGGCCTGGTTGGCATGGGCAGCGACATAACCATCAGGAATCATGCGGGCAACCCAGACAGCTCCTTTTTCTTCCATCCCTTTTGAGATCATCTCCAGTATCCAGACTTCATTTTTATCGGCGATTGAAAAAGACTCGCCTGATGAATAGTAGCCATATTCATCTACCAGCTCTGTCATGATTTTGATCGCTTCGCGAGCTGATTTGGCACGTTGCAGCGTGATGTACATCAAGCTGCCATAGTCGATCAATCCGGTGGTGTCGCGCAGCTCTGAGCGGCCTCCATAGGTTGTTTCGCCTATAGCTACCTGGTGCTCGTTGATGTTTCCTGCTACGGAATAGGTGTGTTCTACCTGTGGAATCTGACCCAGGTATTTGCCGGTGTCCCATTCGTAGATATCCAGCATGGTCCCTTTTGGATAATCCGCAGCCGGATAAAAATATAGCTCTCCATAAAGTACATGGGAGTCTGCTGCATAGCTGATCATGGTCGAGCCATCAACAGAGGCCCCTTTCGTAACCAAAAAGTTGGTGCAGCCTTGAGCATCTTTCGAAGCCAACCCAAATACCAATGCGATTACAACTAGCATTGTTGTGAGGCTGACAATAGATTTCTTTTTTTCCATATAATCCTATTTGTTTTTGTTTTGCACAAAAATAAGAGATTTTTTCTAATATCATTTGATATGATAAAAGATCATAAAATGACAATAATATATTGGAATCGACGAAATATTAAAAATTGTTAAAAAATGTAATAAATTCGAGATTCTTGATATATAATTGTGTCATATTGAAATAATTTGTATTTTTGCAAAAAAACAAGACCGTTATGAATCTAAGACAAATTACACGCGTTTCAGTTAATGATAGTCAGGTATACCTTGTACGTGTACCTGGTGATCTGACAAAGCTTCCCCTTGACTCAAAGGAATTAGACTATATTAAAAAGCAACACCGACGGTATCGGGAGGACTTTTTCAGTTTTAATAAATATGATAATTTTCTTTTTGTTTGCTTTCTTCCTAAAGCAGGGAAACGCTCCGAGCAAGCGAATGATGCCCGAAAGAAGGCTTATAAGGTGTTTAATGAGCTTGTGAATGAGGATATTGAAACCCTTGCTGTGAAGCATGTACAGGATAATGATTATGAGCTTTTAGCATTTGCTGAAGGTTTTACATTAAGTAGTTATCAATTTGATAAATATAAATCAAAAAAGTCAGAACCCAAACGTAAGCTGGCTTTAAAGACGCTAAAGGTCATCTCGAAGACACTATCTCCAATAGAACTACAAGAGGTAGATATTTTAACGCGAGCAAACTTTATGGCCCGTGATCTGGTTAATGAACCTCTGAATCATTTGAATGCTGAAGTTTTGGCAGAGCGTATTGCTCAAGAATGTAAAAAGCGCAATGTCCTGGTAGAGGTGATGAATAAAACCAAGATTGCATCCTTGAAGATGGGTGGCTTGCTGGCTGTTAATAAGGGTAGTGTGGATCCCCCTACTTTTACTATTGCTGAATGGAAACCAGAGAAATATTTTAATCAGAAACCAATAGTATTGGTGGGTAAAGGAATTGTGTATGATACTGGCGGAATGAGCCTGAAACCGGCCAATTATATGAGCGGTATGAAAGCGGATATGAGTGGCGCAGCCACTGTTGCTGCAACTATTTGCGCCATTGCGGAAGCGAAACTGCCGGTACATGTCATCGGGCTTATCCCGGCTACAGATAATCGCACTCATGGAAATGCTTATGTGCCGGATGATATTATCGAAATGTATGACGGAACAACCGTGGAGGTTGTAAATACCGATGCTGAAGGCCGTCTGATCCTTGCCGATGCTTTGTTGTATGCCAAAAAGTACGACCCGGAAATTGTGATTGATGCTGCTACTCTTACCGGAGCTGCAATGAGAGCTATTGGTAATCAGGGAGCTGTCGGAATGAACAATCGGGCCGGTATTCAAATGACAAAGTTGGTTAAGGCTGGCGAGGATGTGTATGAGCGCGTTGTTGAGTTCCCGCTGTGGGATGAATATAAGGAAATGATTAAATCGGAAGTGGCCGACTTGAAGAATGTCGGTGGAAGCACGGCAGGAGCCATTACTGCCGGAAAATTTCTTGAATATTTTACCGATTATCCTTTTATCCATCTGGATATTGCCGGTGTGGCGCATATCGATAAAAAAGATTCTTATCGTGGTGTTGGTGCTACCGGGTTTGGTGTACGATTATTATTCCGTTTTCTTCAGGATTTGATGGAAAAATGATTAACTTCGAAGCTTTGAAAATGTTGTTGAAGTGCAATGACGAAATTGAAAAGCTAATGGGCTGATTTCGTCGAAATCAGATGGTTATGAAAAACGAATTCGCCTCAGGTGAAAGGAATATGGAGAAAGTCCGGATAGGAATTACTCATGGCGACATCAATGGGATTAGTTATGAGATTATCATTAAAGCATTTTCGGATAAAAGAATGTTTGACTTTTGTACACCTATTGTCTATGGGTCTTCAAAAGTCGCTTCTTATCACCGGAAAACATTAAATGCTACCAGTTTTAATTTTAATCCGGTAAAGCGAGCAGATCAGGCTAACCCTCAGCGTGCCAATATTATTAATGTCTTTGATGAAGAGGCTCGTATTGACCTGGGGAAATCTACTGATGTGGGGGGACAGTTGTCTTTTATTTCGTTACAGGCTGCGATACAGGATTTAAAGCAGCAACGTTTTGATGCATTGGTGACAGCCCCTATCAATAAGCAAAATATTCAGTCTAAAGACTTTCATTTTCCTGGTCATACCGAATATCTAACTCAGGAGTTTGAATCCAAAGAGTCGTTGATGCTCATGGTTAGTGATCAGATGCGGATAGGTGTGGCCACAGGCCATATCCCCATTAGCGATGTCCCGAATACCATAAGCCAGGAGTTGATCTTTGATAAGCTTAGGCTGATGAATCACTCTTTGCAGCGCGATTTTGGGATAACAAAGCCAAAGATTGCTGTTATGGGCTTAAATCCTCATGCCGGCGACGATGGGCTTTTAGGACAAGAAGAACAGGAGGTTATCAACCCTGCTATTGAGCAGGCTTTTGATAAAGGAATACTTGCTTTTGGCCCTTTTCCGGCTGATGGTTTTTTTGGAACACTGCAGTTTAGACAATATGATGGCGTTTTGGCAATGTATCACGATCAGGGTCTGATCCCATTTAAAACATTAAGCTTTGATTGTGGTGTGAACTTTACGGCAGGCTTGTCCATTGTCAGAACTTCGCCGGGACATGGTACCGGTTACGATATTGCCGGGAAAAATGAGGCTTCTCCCGAGTCCTTCCGCCAGGCTTTGTTTTTGGCTGCTGATATTTATCAAAACCGCAAGCAATGGGATAAAATGAATGCTAACCCACTGCGCGATAATATCCTGATGAAGGAAACGGACAACGAGGTCGATGAAGACCTTCCGGAAGATAATGCTGAAGATCAACCTGTAGTGTAATATCTTATTTTGAGCAAGTTTTATGTTAGTTATTGATTACCCCCTGGAGCATGTTTCTCATGTGGTTAATGGTGTGTTTCACCTTAAGACCAGCCCCGATACAATCATTCGGGATATTCTAATCGATTCACGACGTCTTACGTCTCCGGAAAACCGGATGTTTATTGCTTTGAAATCATCAAAGAATGATGGTCATGGCTTTATTAGTGAGCTTTATCAAAGAGGTGTGCGCAATTTTATCGTGGATCATATACCGGAAGCCATTTCGAGCGTGGACGATGCTAATATTATCCTGGTAAAGGATACCTTGAGAGCTTTGCAGAAGCTGGCAGAATATCACCGCAGGCAGTTTCATATTCCTGTTATTGGTATTACCGGTAGCAATGGTAAAACTATTGTCAAAGAATGGCTGTATCAACTTCTTCAGCAAGATTATAATCTGGTGCGCAGTCCAAAAAGTTATAACTCTCAAATTGGTGTGCCTTTATCGGTCTTGCAGATGAATAAACAACACAACCTGGCAATCTTTGAAGCCGGAATATCGGAAACAGATGAGATGGACCGCCTGGTGCAAATCATTAAACCTACTTTGGGGATATTCACCAATATTGGGCAGGCTCATAGCGAGAATTTTATCAATATTCAGCAGAAAACTGGCGAGAAACTAAAGCTATTCACAGGTGTGGAAACGCTGGAATACTGTTCTGATCATCACGAGATTCGTGAGCAAATTATCAAGTCAGAAATCAATCATAAGATCGACATTCTCAAGTGGAGCCGTAATTCCGAATCCGATGTTTTACTCAAAAAGGTAGAACACGAAAATCGTCAATCCCGTTTGTATATTGAATATCAAAATCAATCCCTGGATTTTACTATTCCTTTTCTTGATACCGCTTCAGTAGAGAATGCTATGCACTGTTATATGATTATGATGCATTTGGGATATGCTCATGATAGTATTGCCGGACGGATGAAACTATTGACTCCTGTAGCAATGCGTCTGGAGATGAAACAAGGTGTCAATCATTGCTCGGTGATCAATGATAGTTATAATTCGGATATCAATTCCCTGTCCATCGCTTTGGATTTTATGAACCAACAGCAGCAGCATCAAAAGAAAACGGTTATCTTATCCGATATCTTGCAGAGTGGTATGAATAATTACAGTTTGTATCAAAAGGTTTCGGAGCTGTTGCGGGAAAAAAATGTGCATCGAATTATTGGTATTGGAAAGGACCTTAGTAGTCAGCGGCAGTTTTTTAAGGGTATGGAATCGGAGTTTTATCCGGATACGAATGCTTTTCTTCAGAAATTTTCAATGTCATCATTTAATAATGAGACGATTTTATTAAAGGGAGCACGGATATATGAGTTTGAAAGGATTAATAAGGAGCTACAACAACAAGCCCATTCTACGGTTTTGGAAATCAACTTAAACAATTTGGTTTCCAACTATGATTATTTCCGTTCGGCCTTAGATTCCAGGACACGTATCATGGCGATGGTGAAGGCCTTTTCCTACGGAAGTGGAAGCTTTGAAATAGCAAATGTATTGCAGTACCACAGAGTAGATTATCTGGGCGTGGCCTATACGGACGAAGGTGTTGAATTGCGTCGTGCCGGCATAACCTTGCCAATGATGGTGATGAACCCTGAAGAGCAAAGTTTTGATACGATGATTCGGCATCAGCTGGAGCCGGAGATATACAGTTTCCGTGTTTTGGATTTGCTGGAAAAAGCCATTGAGCGTAACATGGTTCAGGCCCGCAGGCCGGTAGGAATTCATCTTAAACTGGACACCGGCATGCGCCGCCTGGGGTTTGAGGCTGCCGATTTGACGGCACTAATTGAAAAGATAAAAAGTAATCCTAAAATTCGTATCAAGTCAGTCTTTAGCCATTTAGCCGCCAGTGATGAGATAGCTGAGCAGGCTTTTACCAGGCATCAAATAAGCGCCTTTCAAAAGATGTCAGAGGATATTTGTTCGGAATTCGATTATGAGATCATACGGCATATCGCCAATTCTGCCGCTATTACCCGCTATCCTGAAGCGCAATTTGATATGGTTCGACTTGGAATCGGATTATACGGGGTGGCTACCGACCCGTCAATTAAGGGGAAGCTGCACAATGTCAGTAGGCTGGTGACGACAATTTCGCAGATCAAACAGTTGAAAGCAGGTGAAACAGTTGGCTATGGCCGATCTTTTAAGGCTGATAAAGAAATGACCATAGGTACTGTGCCAATTGGCTATGCCGATGGATTAAGCCGAACCTTAAGCAATGGGCGAGGACGCTTGTGGGTGAAAGGGAAAGCTGCTGAAATTGTTGGTAATGTGTGTATGGATATGTGTATGATAGACCTGAGCGGGCTGGATGCAGAGGCCGGGCAGGAGGTTGTTGTTTTTGACAATCAACATACGATTGAGGAAATGGCGAAAGACCTTAGTACGATTCCTTATGAGGTTTTAACGAATGTCTCTCGTCGTGTAAAACGCGTGTATTATTATGAGGGATAAAGCTTTTATTTTTTGTTATGAAGACAAACCAAACTGCCCCGGGCAGCTCCGGTTTGTTTTGCTACCGCTTCACATTTTACCATAAAAAGAAAAAAGATATCCCGGCGTTTTGCATCCGAAAGACTTTCGTAATTACCCTGGCCTTTGGAAATAATTAAATCGGCAGCATCAAACTCCTTAAGAAAACCGGCAGAGCATTGCGCTAGTTGTGTCCCGGGAGCATCAAAGCCATTGTCAATGATTCTGGCAACTTCCTCCATATGTACCTGATCTGCATCACTTATGATTACGTCATTTAAGATGGGACCACCACGAACAACAAAAGTGACCTTAAGTGATGGATTCAATTTTTTGATCTCTTTAATAAAGAGCTTGTCAAAAACAATTTCTCCACAATTATCTCCCAGATAAAGTAAGTTTTCTGCTGAGCGAATTTTCGAGCGTAGCTTTTTGTGATCATCCAGATACAAAGGCTTGGAGTTAATGCTGCTGATCTCATTTAGAATGCTGTCTTCGGAAATAGGATGTTTCGATCCGAAGTCGATGATGTTTCCGGTAATAGCTGTCTTTACAGCTGTTCTAAAACGCATGGCTGACTCCTGGATGAGTCCCTCAATCTGGACTGAGCGTTCTTTCATCTTTTGATTGAAATGATGCCGTATATCTTTATAGGGATCTGGATCATGAGTGTAGTTTTGAATGATTTTCCATATTTTTTGCGAATAATATGGCGTTGGCTTGTCAAAATCCTGATCTATTAACATTGACATTACCTCTTTTAGTACTTTTTTCCCGGTAGATTCGGGTAAACCTAAAAGTGCTATAATACGATAGGCTTGCTGAACAAGACATGGTATGCATTCAATTTCGGGGGTCATAATGTAATATTTTTAAAAATGAACCGGGCCATGACAAAAAAATTAACTTACACGCATGATTATAAAATAAATACCCGTATGCCCGGAAGATGATGTGTCATGGCGAGCTCCATCGAAAAAAAAACGGGTGAACATCGTATCTATTTTATAAAATTTAGACCGAAGTAACCACCCAAAGTTAACAAATAATTGTAATTATCACAAGAAAATCAACAATTAGTTTGCTTACTGGCAGAGGTGGTCCTGGTCAGGATTTTGGTTTCGGCATAACTCCTTTAAACTTGCGAGATTCTGTGATGCTCCCAGCACAAAAAGCATATCCCCTGACTGTATAATCTCATCGTTGGGGTTGGAGATTATTTGATCATCACGGTAAATGGCAATAATGGTGAGATTATCGAATTTTTGTTCTGTATTTTTTACTGATTGCCCGGAAATAATCGAAGTTTCCTGAATTTTCCAGGTTGAGACATCAAAACGTGGTACATTAACCTTGAGGCTTACAAAGGGATCCTCTTTGCCCAGTGATAAACTTCGAAGCATTTCATATTCGCCTTCCCTCACCTGCTGCACCAGTTTTTCTATTTGATCTCTGGGGACCAGGAATTTTGCCAGGACACGGGAAAATATTTCTACCGAAGTCTCGAACTCTTCAGGGATTACCTCATCTGCACCCAGTTCAAGATAAATTTTCGTGTCATTGATAAAGCGTGTTCTGACAATAATATGCAGGTTTGCATTCATGTTTCGCGCAGTGGTGATAATCCGTCTGACAGCGGCACTGTCAGGAATAGCAATAACCAGAGAGATGGCATTTTTGGCACCGGCGTGCTCGAGTACAACAGATTGTGTGGCATCACCATAAAATATCGGGCTGTCTTTTTGTTGTTCTTCGCGCACGGTTTGTGGATTCATCTCGATGATGGTGTAGTTGAGCCCGGCGTATTTGGCAGCCCGGGCTACATTACGGCCGACAAGGCCATAGCCAACAATAATCAGATGCCGGGAAATTTCTTTTTGTTGGGTGTCGGTATCGAGTTCGCGGATGCCACTTTTTAGCCTTTCCGGTAATGGAAGAGCCAGCGATTTTGCCGCTAACTTAGGAGCCAGCCGGAATATAAACGGAGTTAAGGCTATGGTAATCACGGCTACGGATAGAAAAATCTGGTATGTGTGGCGATCCAGTATGTTTTCCTGTAAGCCAATGGTCGAAAGAATAAATGAAAATTCACCCACCTGACTTAAGATAAGCCCTACAATGATGATGATTCGTAGCGGATACCCCAAAATTAAGGTCGCTGTGCCGGCTATCAGAGTTTTGATAAGAAGCACTGAAATCGTCACAGCTAAAATAAGCCATATGTTTTCAGCAACAAAGTTGATATCTAGCAACATGCCAATGGATACAAAGAAAAAACTGGTGAAGACATCCAAAAAAGGCAGGATATTGCCAAAAGCCTGATGGCTGTACTCCGATTCTGATATAATGAGCCCAGCCAAAAAAGCTCCTAAAGCCAAAGAAAGACCAATGCTTGAGGTTAACCAGGTAACCGAAAGAGCAATAACAATGATGGTGAGCAAAAACAATTCACGGCTTTGCGTTTTTGCTACCAGAGTTAAGAGTTTTGGCACAAGTGTTCTGGAGGCATAGATTAGAATGCCGATTACTCCTGCAGCTTTAAGAACAGTAAGCCACATGTCTGTTCCTGATGCTTCACTACCGCCTGATAACATAGGCGTAAATAAAATCATCGGAACAATGATTAAATCCTGAAAAATCAATATCGCCAGTGCATTTCTGCCATGAGGCATGGATATCTCACCCCTTTCTTGTATTAGCTTCAAAACCACTGCAGTGCTGGAAAGGGAAGCTAAAAATCCCAGAAATACGGCTTCAGGCCAGTTAAACCCAAACTGAACGGTAAGAAGTGTTACGACGCCTATGGTGACACTAACCTGAAAGAATCCACCGATCAGTACGTTACGCCATATATTCCGTAGTGTGTTAAAGGAAAATTCTATCCCGATAGTAAACAATAATAAAATAACACCTATTTCTGCCAGCATCTCAACTTGATGGATGTTTTCAATAAGATGTAAACCATGAGGACCGGCTACGATACCGGTGATAAGGAACCCAAGCAATGAGGGGATTTTTAGTTTTCTGGTGGCTAAAATCACAATTACTGACAAAGCCAGAATTACGACTAAATCATGTAGTATTGGTAATTCCATAACACGTTAACAAAATGGTGAAGCTACAAAGTTACGGTAATTTTTGCGCAACTATCCATTATTTTGTCTGTTTTGAGAAGCAAAATACTTAGACAAAAAAAATGACTATCTCAACAGAATAACTGATCCGTATAAAGTGATCGGTTCATAAGTGCCTTCTGTAATTGAGATATGATAAACGTAGGTGCCAACAGGAAGCGGTTCTCCTGTGTCCATTCCTGTTCCATCCCAGCCTTCGCTATAGTCTTGTGTTTTAAAGGCAATTTTCCCCCAGCGATCATAAATGATCAATTCAAAAGCTGTTACATTCTTAAATTGTCCGATAACTTTAAAAATATCATTTTGTCCGTCGCCATTAGGGGAAAAGGCGTTGGGTGTATAATACGTGTTGCAGCGGACGACATGCACGGTATGATAAGCTGTGTCAGGACAGGCGGTGCCGTTGGTTACATTGCTCACAATCACATCGTACTGTTTGGTGATGTCAGGGGAAACGCTGAGCGAGCTGCTTGTTTCGCCTGTACTCCAAAGGAAGCTGTTTCCGCCAGAGGCATCCAGTGTTATGGATTCACCCCGGCAAATGGTATCTTTCGGAGCCGAAATGGAGGCGTTAGCATAAGGGTTAAGAGAAACCGTTGTAGAAGCACTGTCCAGACAGCCAAAGTTATTGCTGCCGATCACGGAGTATGTTTGGTCAGAAGTTGGTGTTACATTTATAGATGGAGAAGTAGCGCCTGTACTCCATAAATAGTCTGCTGCACCATGAGCATCCAGGGTGGCTGTAGTGCCTTCACAAATTATAGTATCCGGTGAAACAGTGACATTAGGAGAAGGATTGACTACTGCATAGACTGTGTCTGTGTCCGGGCATCCAAGTGAATCGGTGACAGTTACCGTGTATGCTGTTGTTGAATTTGGAGAAACATAGATAGTATCTGTCGTATCTCCGGTACTCCAGTTGTAGGTTTGAGCTCCGGGGACCAGAGCCGTTAGAATAGCAGTATCTCCCTGGCAAATACTGTCATGAATGGGTGTGATAACAGGATAACTCACCTGGACTACCGTTGTGTCAACAACCGTGTTGTTGCACTGGTCTGTAGTTGAAACCGTATAGGTTGTTGTGGTTGTTGGGTTTATAAAAGAAGTGTTTGTGGTGTCGCCATTACTCCAGTTGTAGGAATATGGCGCTATCCCGTTTTGTGTTGTGGTGGTGAGTGTGGCAGGCCCTGAGCATAAAGTAGTATCCGGGGTGGTTGTTGTAACCATCGCATCATAGTTCTTGATATAGGCATGTACAGTATCATTGGTGCAATTTCGCTGAAAGATAATGTCTATGGTTTCAAGAGGTTCGGTGATTCCGTCATACAGGGCTGTGATCGTAATGGAAGCCGAGTCCTGTCCGGCCGGAATTGTTATCGAAGAGGGAAGGCTGTTGTAATCAACGCCTGCAGTGGCTGTTCCTGCGTAAGAAAGTGGAATGACCGTATTGGTGTTTTTTGTTTGGGGCAAACGAAACGTAATAGTGGCATCATTACAGCCTTCAACAGCCATTGTATCGACACTGGAGGAAAATGTCTTTTCAATGATAATCGTGTTGGATGAAAAGCTGTAAGCTTCCAGAAAAACACCGGAGTCATAAATGTGATCTCCTGCATCGGCAACACCTATCACAATATGGTAATTGGTGCAGGGAATGACTTTCGCCCAGGCTGTTAATACTGTTGTAAAACCATCGTATTCAATGGAAGAGCCGTATTGGTTGTCGATATAATACTGTGAGTTAGATCCTGAGTTTACATTGTCAATAGTGACAGGAGTGGTTGTCCCTGGTATTAAAGCAATGTTTTCATTGTTGTAAAAAGTGCCTGTATTGGGATTAATCCCCGAGGTTATAAAAAAGCCAAAAACATCATTATAACTACTATTGACAAATTCAGGATATTCTTCGGAACCAAAGATATAGCGGAATTTTATGGTGTCAGAAACAGGGATGAAATCAAACTCTATTAACACTGCATCATAGGTAGTGAAATTTGGTATTAGTGATTGTAAAAGACTATTTCCGGGCAGGTTAATGTTTTTCCCGGCACTGCCAGTTGTTTGGTTGGGAATCAGGGTGACATCTCCGGAGGCCAAAACAATGCCACTGTCCAGCCCCAGGTTTGTTGTTCCTCCATTATCAAAGTAACCAATCGATTCGGGTACTCCGGTGTATGAAATATTGGAGGCAATTACGCCTTGCCCAATCAAAAAGTTATGAACTAATTGTTGAGGCGTATAGCTTGTATCTATATTGATTTGAGCATGCGATTTTGTTGAAGAAAAAATCAAAAATAACAAGCAAAGAAGAAAAGAGTATGTTTGTTTCATAGGCTGCTGGTTTTACTCTTACTATATACAAAAAGACACTTTTGTTTGGCGTTGAGTTGCCTGCAATTGGTCTAAGTTTGTGTAAAAATACAGAAAAATTCGGCATAAAGCAAGTTTGAATAAAGAGTCATTAAATCAAAAAGTTAAATATTGTTGTGTTTAGTATTTTCCCATGTCATTTTAATATAGTATTTTTACGCTTGAAAATAATAAATTATCGAGTTATGGAAAATGTAAAACAGTACATTGAAGAAAACAAGGATCGTTTTTTAGAAGAATTATTTGAAGTAATACGCATCCCGTCGATCAGTTCACTACAGGCACACAAAGCAGACATGGAAAAAGCTGCTGACATGCTAAAGAGTAAGCTTCTGGACGCAGGAGCAGATAAAGCTGAAGTGATGCCTTCAGAAGGTAATCCAGTAGTTTATGGCGAAAAAATCATAGACGAGAGTAAACCAACCGTATTGGTATATGGGCACTATGATGTTATGCCGGTAGACCCTATCGATTTATGGAAGACAGAACCATTTGAGCCGGTAGTGAAAGATGGAAAGATATGGGCTCGTGGAGCAGATGATGATAAGGGGCAGTCTTTTATGCATATCAAGGCTTTTGAGTTTATGGTTAAAACCCAGCAGCTGCCTTGTAATGTTAAGTTTATGCTTGAAGGAGAAGAGGAAATCGGATCTCCCAGTCTGGGGAAATTCTGCGCAGATCATAAGGATATGTTAAATGCCGATGTTATTTTGGTTTCTGATACCAGTATGCTTGGTCCGGATAAGCCTTCGATTACTACCGGGCTTCGAGGGTTGAGTTATATGGAAGTGGAAGTTATTGGACCGAATAAGGATCTGCACTCCGGAATTTTTGGCGGAGCTGTGGACAACCCGGCTAACGTACTTGCCGGGATGATTGCTTCCTTGAAGGATGAAAATGGAAAAATTGCCATTCCTGGTTTTTATGATGATGTCCTTGAAGTGTCTGATATAGAGCGCAAAGAAATGGCAAAGGCTCCGTTTGATTTGCAGAAGTATAAGGATGCATTGGATGTTGCAGAGGTGAATGGCGAAAAAGGATATAGCACCATGGAACGTACCGGCATACGTCCATCTTTGGATGTAAATGGTATTTGGGGTGGCTACACAGGCGAAGGTGCCAAAACAGTACTTCCCTCCAAAGCTACTGCCAAAATATCTATGCGTTTGGTGCCCAATCAAAATAATGAAAAGATAAGTGAGCTTTTTGCTAAGCATATCAAGGCAATTGCTCCAAAAACAGTTAAAGTGAATGTAAACGCACTACATGGTGGCTTAGGCTATGTGTCTCCAATTGATACCAAAGAATATCAGGCGGCCAGTAAAGCAATGGAAAAGGCATATGGCAAAGCACCAATCCCTGTTCGTTCAGGTGGCTCAATCCCCATTATTGCAACGTTTGAACAAGTGCTTGGGATTAAGTCTATCTTACTGGGATTTGGCCTGGAATCGGATGCAATTCATTCTCCCAATGAAAATTATCCGCTAGAGCAGTTCTTTAAAGGAATAGAAACGCTCCCCTATTTTTACAAATATTACAGCGAATAGATTATCGCTAAAAAAAAGCCACCTGCAGAGGGTGGCTTTTTTTTATGTTCGCTTTTTATTTTACTTTATGTTGTTTATAGGCTTTCATGCCATTTTGCATCCATTTGATATATTTGGGAACGCTTTTATCATAACCATACGGTCGGGTTAGCAGGTTTCCATCATGATCGAGGATAACATAAAAAGGTTGAGAGTTGTTGCCAAATTTATTTCGCTGGAGGTAGCTCCACTTGCGTCCAACCGTATTAATGACTTTCCTCGAATTATTTTCGGTTACTTCATAAACTTCATCTTCGGGAAGCTTTGTTTTATCATCTACATAAAGCGAAATCAGTACAAAATCATTCAGAAGCATGTCGTGTACCCGTGCATCTGTCCAGACGGAATTTTCCATTTTTCTGCAATTTACACATCCCCAGCCTGTAAAATCAATTAATGCTGGCTTGTTATGTTCTTTGGCATATCTCATGCCTTCTTCATAATCGGTAAATTGGGCATGTACTTCAGCATCATAAAGACTAAAATCCTGTGTAACAGGAGGAGGGGCAAAAGCTGAAACAGCCTTTACCGGAGCACCCCACATTCCGGGAATCATATATACAGCAAAAGAAAAGGCTGCAATACCCAGGAATAAGCGAGCTACGGGGATCGTTTTCATTTCACTGTCACCAGGGAATCGGATCTTACCAATAAAATACATCCCTAACAGGGTGAAAAGGACAATCCAAATCGCCAGGAAGACATCCCGGTTCAGGATACCCCAGTGGTAAGAAAGGTCTGCTACAGAAAGGAACTTAAAGGCTAATGCCAATTCAAGAAATCCTAAAACGACCTTTACGGAATTCAACCAACTGCCAGATTTTGGCATGCTGTTGAGCATGGAGGGGAAAACAGCGAATAGCGTGAACGGAATAGCTAAAGCAACAGAGAAACCCAGCATCCCCATAAATGGCCCAAGGCGTGCTCCTGATACTGCTGCCTCAACCAATAAGGTTCCGATAATCGGGCCGGTACAGGAAAAAGATACCAGGGCAAGGGTGAAAGCCATAAAAAATATGCTGATAATCCCGCTGGTTTTATCGGCCCGGCTGTCCATGGCATTGGTCCATTTTGATGGTAAAGTCAATTCAAAACCACCCAAAAAGGCAATAGCAAAAATAACCAGCAACAGGAAGAATAGCAGGTTGAAAAAAGCATTAGTGGATAAACTGTTAAGTGCATCAGCCCCAAAGGCCAAGGTTACACCCAGCCCGATGGAAACATAGATGATGATGATCCCAATGCCATAAATGAAGGCATCCCGGATTCCTTTTCTTCTGCTGCTGCCCGAGCGTTTTAAAAAAAATGATACAGTCATCGGTATCATTGGCCAAACGCAGGGTGTTAATAAAGCTACCAGCCCACCAACAAAACCGATAAAGAAAATCACCCACCATGCACGTGAAGCATTGTCCTCTTCTCCTTTGTATTTTTTTACCTGATCAATGACTGGCTTAAAGATGTCTGTTTCTGATTTTGCTTCTGATACTGCTGAGGCATCATCAGCACCCTGCATTGAGCTGTCTTTTTGCTCTGATGTGTCTGGCTGGTTTACCATAGCAGAGGCATCATAGTTGTTTTCTGCCTGCTCTTTGTTTTTGGTGGCTTGGTTTTCCTGAATATCCTCAGCTGCTGCTTTGCCAGAGACGCCGGAAATACTGAACTCGTATGGAACTAATGTTGGGGCCAGACACCTGGAGTCATCACAGGCCATATATTCCAACTCCCCTTCCAGCGTAAAATCATTGGATGAAAGTATCCGAATTTGTTGTGTAAATGTCGCCTGGATAGAAAATTTCTTCAATACCATCTCAAAGGTGTTGTCGTATTCCTCCTTCCCTTTGGGCTCTTTTAGGTTGCCGACTTTTTCATAATGCGGCGAATCCTTAAAAGTAAACGATGTTGGGACTGGCCCATCGCCTTTAATATCAGTGGCGTATATGCTCCAGTCTTTTTCAATATCTGCGGTTAAGCGGAGCTCGATGATATCTTCTGAAATCTTTTTTTGATCGAAAGACCAGGAGACTGGCTCCAGTATTTGCCCAGTAGAGGAGACGGAAGTAAACAAAAACGTAAAAAATGCAATTACGGATAAAAATTTGGTTGTTTTGTTCATCTGTTTATAATTTTGTTCGTGTTCTTTGTTC
>JBNJHE010000003.1:30222-45672 GCA_051748205.1 Bacteroidota bacterium
AATATCTTGGCTGATGGTTTAATCCATCTGGTTTGACTGCAAAATTATAATTTGTTTTATATGTAAGAAATTGTATATGTTAAATAGATGTTTATTTTTATAATAATTTAAGAATTTTCTTTTGGATAATTTATGGAATAATGCAATCCGCGACTTTCTTTTCTTTCCGTTGCCATTTTAATTACCAAATAGGCAGTATTGATCATATTTCGGAGTTCACAAATTTCTATCGAAAGGATTGATCGTTCATACAAGGTTTCTGTTTCTTTATAGATGATTTTTAGTCTATCCAGGGCTCTTTTAAGCCTCAGGTTTGAACGTACGATACCGACATAATTACTCATGATATCTTGCAGTTCCTTTTTTGACTGTGTAATTAAGATCATTTCTTCATTTAAGGTTGTTCCTTCGTCATTCCACTGCGGTATGTTTTCTACAAGAGAAGTATTGCGGAGTAATTCGCGGGATTTTTGGCTTGCCCGGTGCGAAAAGACTAAAGACTCAAGCAGTGAATTTGAGGCCAGCCGGTTTGCACCATGTAGTCCTGTCGAAGCACTTTCGCCGGAAGCAAAGAGGTTTTTGATGGATGTTTGTGCATATTTATCAACCTTGACTCCTCCCACCATATAATGAGCTGCTGGTACGACAGGGATCATTTCCTTGGTGATGTCAATATTGATACTCATACATTTTGCATAAATTCCCGGAAAATGATCAATTAATTCATGGCTGTTCAGGTGAGTGCAATCCAGGCAGACATGGTCATGTCCGGAAACTTTCATTTCATTATCGATAGCCCGGGCAACGATATCCCTTGGGGCCAGTGATTCCCGTTTATCGTATTGTTTCATGAAGGCTTCCCCGTTTTTGTTTTTTAAGATGGCTCCAAAACCTCTTAATGCTTCAGTAATGAGGAAGACAGGGCTTTCTCCGGGGTTGTATAAAGCGGTGGGGTGAAACTGGACAAACTCCATTTTCTCCACCTGTCCTTTTGCTCTATAGACCATAGCCACACCATCTCCTGTATTGATAAGCGGATTGGTAGTGGAGTTATAGATATTTCCGGCTCCTCCGGTTGCAAGCATGGTAAAGCGGGAAAGAACAGTATAAACTTTTCGTATTTTGGGGTTTAAGATATAGGCTCCAAAGCAGGTAACATCAGGGGTTCGTCGTGTAACTGTTTGGCCAAGGTGATGTTGTGTAATGATGTCTACAGCATAATGTCCTTCGGCCAGTTCAATATTTGGGTGCATATTTGCTGCATTAAGCAAAGCTTGTTGAATTTCATATCCGGTGCGGTCTTTATGGTGCAACACTCGTTTTTCGGAGTGGCCGCCTTCGCGTCCAAGTTCATATTGTCCTTCATCAGTACGGTCGAAGCGTACGCCCCAGTGCACAAGTTCCCTGACACGATCAGGGGCTTCTGTGATTGTCATTTTGACAATATCGGGGTCACTCATTTCATCCCCGGCGTCAATGGTATCCCGCATATGCTTTTCGAAGTTGTCCGGCTCGTAGGTTACCGATGCAATGCCACCCTGGGCATAGCGCGTGGCTGTCTCTTCCAGGCTTCCCTTGGCAACAACCAATACCTTTCCGTGGTCGGCGACCTTTAACGCATAACTCAGGCCTGCTATCCCCGATCCTAAAACAAGAAAATCTACTTTTTTGGACATATAACCATTCTCTTTAGGCTTGCAAAGATAAACAAAGATCACATAGTGATTGATATTAGATTATTGGTTACAAAGGTGTTCATTTTATATTAGCTTGTCCTGTATGATTTGCTCTGCCTGTTCTTTGATCGACTGCTCTGCAGTAGTAAATTCAATGCCAAGGTGTTTCTTTGCGCGTGTATGATCAAAATATATCGGAATACCGATATTTCGATGAATGAATTTCCAGGAAAAAC
This sequence comes from Bacteroidota bacterium, assembly GCA_051748205.1. Lineage (GTDB taxonomy): Bacteria > Bacteroidota > Bacteroidia > Bacteroidales > PWNQ01 > PWNQ01. The sequence goes on from JBNJHE010000003.1 coordinate 32,135, forward strand.
CGGCAAAAGGGCCTGCCAAATATAGCAAGGCTTTAGGGATTTTCTTTTTTGGTACCGGATATTTTTTTGCATAGTGCTTATGAAGTGTTTGCGCCATTTCTAATGTCGATTTGGTTTCTCCAACTAAAATATGGCGTCCAGTAATTCCTGGTGTTAGTGCTGCTTTTACATGGGCTTTGGCTACATCCCTGACGTCTACAACACCAAAATAAAGGTCAGGGACGCCTGCTTTATACGTGCCATTCAAAAACGAAATCATAAAATTAATGCTGGTGCTGTCCTTGCGTTTTGTTAATGACGGGCCTATTACAAAGCCCGGATTGATAACCGCCAGTTCCCAGTGGCTTAACTCATCGTGTGTCATCTGCCAGGCGGTTTCTTCTGCAGCCTTTTTGGAATAGGAGTATGCCTGATGCTTTTCATTACTGCTTTCGTTCCAGTGCTCTTCTGTAAATTTGTCACCCTGAATATTCCGAATATCTGCGTTGTCACCATAAATAGCTGCTACCGACGATGTCAAAACAACCTTTTTTACCTTTGGTTCTCTTCTAACTGCTTTTAAGACATTTTGTGTCCCTTTTACTGCTGGCTCTATCAGTTGTTTACGTGCATCCTTAATTCCTGATATCAGAAATGGGGATGCACTGTGGATGACCACGTCACAGCCTTTCATCCCTTCGTCAAAAGAACCCTCTTTTAATAAATCCGCCTCATGGAGGTCCAGCTTTCCCGGATATTTTTCTTGCTGATGGTGCAAAAACGCATTCTTTTCTCTGTTGTTTTTGTCCCTTACCGTGGCAACGACATGATGTCCGTCGGCTAATAAAAAAGAGACTATCCACGAAGCAATATAGCCGCTTCCTCCTGTTACCATTATTTGCATCTGTTCATAATTTTAACAAGATAAACACAGTTTTTTTAGCAATGTTTACAACCTATTGTAAAAGGCTTATGCTTACTGCTTTTTGTAAAAAAACAATGTTACGTTCGGTCTAAAATGGGTATATTTGTTTTTAGACCGGCATCAATGTTTAAATTTTTGTCATGGCTCGGTTCATCAGGAAGTTACTTTTGTAAATCACGCTGATAAGAAACTAGCCTGGCAGTGATGTCCGACATTTTAGACAATTCCTTTTTATGCTTTTTTTTTCGTCTTAAAGGCCCTATCTTTATACCCATAAATAATTTAAAATAATCAATTATGAACAAAATTTGTTTTACCGGTTTTTTATGTATCGCATTATTGCTGATGGGATGTAAGCAATCTTCGGATGATGACAAAAAGGCAAAATCAATTCCGGCAGATACTATTGCCAGTCAAAAAAAAGGAAAAGATATTAAAGCTGGAGATACTATTGTGATATTAGCAAATAATGTGAATATGCGGACGCAGGACAAAGTGGGGGATAATGTTATTTTGCAGTTGGATTCCGGAGCAATAGCAACATACCTGAAAAGAGGCAGAAAAGAGAGAATTGGGGATATGATTGATTATTGGTATAAGATTGATTATAATGAGCGTAAAATGTGGGTTTTTGGAGCGCTGACCTCTGCCAGGTCGGAAGATTTGTCGATTGACGAAAATCAGGAGGCAAAGCTGAATAAAAACCAGGTCAAGGGAAAGTTTGTACCGAATGAAGAAGATACGGACTATTTTATTATTGAAGATGCAGAGGGACAGCGGAGAGAATATTTGATTTATGGCGGGTACGAAGGCCAGCAAATGTTTCAGGATAATTCTGATGATATGGAAGGCCTGGAGGTTCTGGTGACCTGGGATAAGCAAAACCTCTTTATCGAATCGGAACAGAAAAATAAAGAAGTGCTCCGCATACTGAAGGTCGAATTGGCCGATTAAACACGATATTATAAAAAGGCTGTTGCTAATCAACAGCCTTTTTGGCTATAATCCAAGGAGTTGTTTTTCGGGATCTTGTCCCTGGAAAAGCATACTGACAGGGTTTTCAAGAAGTTCTTTTATCTTTACCAGAAAGGAAACTGAATCCTTGCCGTCAATGATGCGATGATCATAGCTAAGTGCGAGATACATCATTGGCTTTATTTCTACTTTTCCATTGATAGCCACGGGTCTGTCCTGTATGTTATGCATTCCTAAAATAGCGCTTTGAGGTGGGTTGATAATGGGTGTGGACAACATCGACCCAAAGACACCGCCGTTGGTAATGGTAAAAGTTCCTCCGGACATTTCATCCAAAGTAAGTTTGCTGTTTTTGGCTTTTTCTGCTTTGGTTTTGATGCTATTCTCAATTTCAGCAAGTCCCATGTTTTCAACATCTCTTAGCACAGGAACCAGTAAGCCTTTTGGCGTGCTTACGGCTATGCCGATATCTGCATAGTGGTGATATACAATTTCTTCGCCATCAATGTGCGCGTTGACACTGGGGAAGTGTTGCAAAGCCTGCACACTGGCCATGGTGAAAAAGGACATCAATCCGGGTTTAAGGCCATATTTTTCCAGGAATTCACTTTTGTGTTTACTTCTTATTGTCATAATGTTTTCCATGTTCACTTCGTTAAAGGTCGTTAACATGGCCGTTTCATTCTTAACGGAAACCAATCGTTCAGTGATTTTTTTCCTGAGTGTAGACATTTGTTTGCGCTCTGTCTGGCGATTACCGCTCCATAATGATTGTGGCTTCTGCTGTTGGTGAGCGCTTTTGGGTGCATTTTTTAGCGCCGGTTCTATATCTTTCCGGCTTATTTTTAACTGGTAGATGCTTTCTCTGAGCTCTTTTTCTGAGATTCCTTTTTGAGCCAAAATTTCTTTCACCAGAGGAGTAATCTGGACATGGAGGTCCTGGTCTTCTGATTTTATATCAGATGACTTATCAGTATCTTGTGCTTTTATTTCTTTATTTTTTTCTGTTGTTTGTTGGGAGGAACTCTTTTGTTCTTTATGTTCAGATTCCTGAGGTTTTGTTTCGGCATCTTTCTTTTGGTCTTCTTTTTTCGCTTTTTCAGGTGCTGGGGCTTCAGTATCAATTTTTGCAATTACAGCGCCAACCTCAAGGGTGTCACCTTCCTGAGCTTCTATCTTAATCTTACCGGATTCTTCAGCACTGATGCTGAGGGTGGCTTTATCGGAATCAATTTCAGCGATTTCATCATCTTTTTCAATATAATCACCGTCTTTGACGAGCCATGATGCTAATTGCACTTGTGTGATGCTTTCTCCCGGGCTTGGTATTGTTACTTCAATCATTGGGTAATGGTTTAAATTATTCCTTTTCTTTCCAGGTCGATTAATTCCTCACGCTGGGCACATATCATTCGACATTCTTTGTCAACACGTTCACAGTCGCATTCTCCAAAAATTTTTGTCAGGATTTTTTCCTGTCTTATTTTATGAAATTTCCATGACCCGGTTGCAGGGCTTCCGCTATCGGGACGTGTAACCGGCCGCATATTGATGTCTCTGAAATTTCGTTGGATGAACTGCCAGGCTCCCATATTGCCGGGTTCTTCCTGTGCCCAAATATAATCATTCGCGGAAGTATATTTAAAGATAATGTCTTCTAATTGATTGTATGGCATTGGGTATATTTGCTCTAATCGAATAAAAGCAATGGCATCATTTTTTGTTTCCTGTCTATGCTGATGCAGTTCATAATAGAGCTTGCCACTTACAAAAACCACTTTTTTCACCTTTTCCGGGTCTGCATATGGGTCATCAATTACTTCTTTAAATCCGCCCGAGGTGAAATCCTCCAAAGGCGAAACTACCTCAGGATGCCGTAACAGGCTCTTTGGTGTAAAGACCACCAGCGGTTTTCTGAAGGGGCGCTTCAGTTGTCTTCTTAAAAGATGAAATAAATTTGCCGGGGTGGTTAGGTTTGTGATTTGTATGTTGTTTTCAGCAGCCATAGATAGAAATCTTTCCATCCGGGCTGATGAATGTTCAGGCCCCTGACCTTCATATCCATGAGGTAGAAATAGCACCAAATCATTCATGACATTCCATTTTTCTTCAGCACTGGTGATAAACTGATCAATAATAACCTGTCCACCATTGTTGAAGTCGCCAAATTGTGCTTCCCAGATCGTGAGTGTATGTGGTGAAGTTAGAGAATAACCATATTCGAACCCCAAAACGCCGTATTCGGAAAGTGGGGAATTGTAGATTTCGAAAGCAGCCTGCCTGGAATCTATGTGTTGAAGCGGGATATATTCTTCTTCTGAATTTTCAACTTTCATCACAGCATGTCGATGCGAAAAAGTGCCGCGTTCAACATCCTGCCCGCTGATGCGTACCGGAATATTTTCTCTGACTAATGATCCGTATGCCAATAGTTCTGCCATACCCCAGTCAATCTTGTTGGTCTTAAAAATCATCTTATGCCGTTCCTTCTGAAGCTGGATAATCTTGCGGAATAGTTTTTTTTCAGCAGGTATTTGGGTGATTTTCTCAGCTAGATGTTTCATAATATCTTCATCCACAAAAGTGTCAGGAGAATATTGAAAGTCGCCATATTCAGCCTTGCTGATGTCTTTCCAGGTTTTTTCCAGAAATGAACTGATGTGGACTTTATCTGTTTGTTTAGCCTGTAGAAGATTATCCTCCAGTTTTTCTTTAAAGGAGTCTTCCAGATATTTGACATCTTTTTCATTGATAAACCCTTCGTTGATCAACTTCTCTTTATAGAGTTGGAGTGCATCCGGATGATTCGAAATAGCTTTGTATAGAACGGGTTGTGTGAATCTGGGCTCATCGCTTTCATTATGACCGTATTTTCTATAACACAATAAATCAATGTAAACGTCTTTGCCAAATGTTTCCCTGAAATCCATAGCCAGTTTTATGGTATGTGTAACAGCTTCTACATCATCACCGTTTACGTGAAATATGGGTGACTGTGATACCTTGGCTACATCTGTTGAATAGGTGCTTGAACGAGCGTCAAGATAATTGGTAGTAAATCCTAATTGATTGTTGATGATTAGATGGATGGTGCCTCCGGTAGAGTATCCCTCCAATTCGGACATTTGAGCGATCTCATAAATAATCCCCTGTCCGGCGATAGAAGCATCTCCGTGAATTAATATTGGTGTGATTTTTTCACTGTCGCCATTGTATAGCTGGTCGATACGAGCTCGTACTATCCCCTGGACGACCGGGTCCACAGCCTCCAGATGCGAAGGGTTTGGAGCCAGTGTTAACTTAACAGACTTGTTGCTTTCTGTTTTTCTGACAGAGGTATAGCCCAAGTGATATTTTACATCACCTAATAAGGCCAGCTCATCATATTCTTTTCCTTCGAATTCTGCGAATACTGCCTGATAGGATTTTTTGAGGATATTGGTTAGTACATTTAATCGACCCCGGTGGGCCATCCCAATCACAAATTCTTTTGCTCCTATGTTTGAGCCGTGTTCGATAACGGCATCCAGAGCTGGAATTAGCGATTCTGCACCCTCTAGTGAAAACCGCTTTTGACCAGGAAACTTTTTGTGAATAAATTTTTCGAAAAATACAGCTTCGCTTAATCTGCGAAGAATGCGTTTTTTCTCATCATGGCTAAAATCTGGTTTGTTTTGGTTTGCTTCAATGCGTGTTCTTAGCCATTTGGTGATGTGCGTTTTGCGAATGAACATGTATTCTGACCCAATCGACTGACAGTATGTTTGGTCCAGAAAATCGATGATGTCTCGTAATTTTGATTTCCCTATTCCCAGTTCAGACCCGGCCTGAAATTCTTTGTCTAAGTCCTTGTCAGTTAAATCGTAATTTTCAATATCAAGGGGTGGTGTGTAGGTTCTTCTTTTCCTGACCGGATTTGTTTTTGTGAAAAGATGCCCTCTGGAACGATAGTCGTCAATTAAATTCAATACTTTGAACTCTGCCGGGATTTGTAGTTGCTCATTGTTGACTGGATAGCTTTTTTGCGCGAAGTCAAAACCACTAAAAAATTGTTTCCAGCTTTTTTCTACGGTATCTGGGTTTTGCTGGTATTTTTTATATTGCTCTTCAATCCATTCAGGATCAGCGTTGTTAATATATGAATGAATGTCCATAAATGACAGGTGTCTGAATACTATTTGTTTGGTTTTTTCTTTTGAGTTTGCCTTAAATCCTGTTTGTCCATAATGTTTCAGATCAAGACCTGAGCCGATAAATCCGGGGCAGGCCTTGATATCGGACATAACGGACAAACCGCAATCAAGACAATTAACAAACCTCCGGCTTAGTTAGTTCATGTAAAATGGCGACTTCAGTTATTAATTTTATGCAGGTGACGCTAATAAACGATCCTATTTAGAGCATTGCTTGACAAAAATCATCGAATTAAAGCTGTATGGTTTTGACCGTGAATCAGGTGAACTCTTTTTGCTTTTCTATGCATGAAAATTGTTAATCATCGTTGGAATAAAGAGCCTCCTGTGCTTTTATCTTGTCTCGTTTAAGCTGATGACTTAAGGCCTCGATATCAGGGAATTTTTCTTCATTGCGCAAAAACTGAATAAATTCTACGGTGATTTCCTCATTGTAAAGGTTGGCATTTAAATCAAAGACATGAACTTCCACAGTTGCTGTGGTTGTATTTAGGGTTGGTCTGAATCCGATGTTGAGCATGCCATTATGCCATTGCGATTTGATAAAGACCCGTACAGCATAGACACCACGGCCCGGAAGTAGTTTTAGCTTTTCCTGTAGTTCGAGATTGGCAGTTGGAAATCCAATCTTTCGCCCTAGCTTATTGCCTGCAACTACTTTGCCTGTGATCTTATAGCGATAACCCAATAACTGAGCCGCCTGCTCTACTTTTCCCTTCTCCAGGTAGCTGCGAATTAATGAGGAACTAACAATTTGATTTTGTTTTTTTAAGGCACCGATTTCGATGACTTCCAAATTATATTTGCAAGAAACCGTTTTTAAGGTCGCTTTATTGCCACTTTTTCCTTTTCCAAATTGATGGTCGTAACCAACAAAAATCGTTTGTGCACCTAATTTTTTTATCAGAATTTGACAAACAAAATCTTCAGGACTAAGCCCAGACAGCTTAATGTCAAAAGGTAAGACTACCAGATAATCAATGCCCAAGCTTTGAATTAACTGTTTTTTTTCTTGCAGTGTTGCCAGTAGATGCAGCTTGTCGGGGTCCTTCTTTAATACAATCCTTGGGTGTGGATCAAAAGTAACAACCACCGTTTTTTGTCCGGTTTTTTCAGACAAACGTTTCATCGCTTCAAATATCTTTCGGTGTCCCAAATGGACCCCATCAAAGGTTCCGGTTGTTACAATAGTATGCTGCAAACCCTGATGATCTGTTATGTCGGTAATGATTTTCAATGCTGTCGAAATTGTTTTGGCAAATGTATAAAAACTGATAAACTAGTCAGGGCATATGCCATAGTTTGTTCAAAACGGCGCAAACATAATGAATATAGCCGACAGGAAACAGTAATTATTTAGAATGGAATGGGCGAAAATGCGGATTATCTCTGTTTTCTTATTATATTCGTGCCATAATTAACAACTATCCGCTGATAGTTACAAACCTGAAGATTAATAAATAATATTAATATGGCTAAAACAACAAAAGGGATAATTGCGCAGATTATTGGTCCTGTTGTGGATGTTACATTCGAAAAGGCAGAAGATATCCCAAATATTCATGATGCTCTTCATGTTAAAAATAATAAAGGAGAGACGATTGTATTAGAAAGTCAGCAAGATATTGGAGAAAATACAGTCCGAACCATCGCGATGGACGGAACAGAGGGATTGCGACGTGGGCAGGCCGTTTTGGCTATGGGCCGTGGAATAACAATGCCTGCTGATGAAAAAATCCGGGGTCGGTTATTTAATTTGATTGGGCAACCCATCGACGGCTTAAAACCTGTGGAAACAGACAACTGTTATGAGATACACCGCGAGCCTCCAAAATATGAAAACTTAAGTACCAGTACCGAAGTTATGTATACGGGTATTAAAGTTATTGACCTGATAGAGCCTTATGCTAAAGGAGGGAAGATAGGCTTGTTTGGCGGCGCTGGTGTTGGTAAGACGGTGATTATTCAGGAGTTGATCAATAATGTAGCAAAGCAATACTCAGGATTATCTGTATTTGCTGGTGTTGGAGAGCGCACCAGAGAGGGTAATGATTTGCTGCGAGAAATGATCGAAGCAGGCCTGGTAAAATATGGGGATAAGTTTAAGAAAAGTATGGAGGAAGGCCATTGGGATTTATCTTCGGTGAATGAAGAGGAATTGAAGGACTCATTATTGACAATGGTTTTTGGCCAAATGAACGAACCACCTGGAGCCCGTGCGCGTGTTGCCTTGTCAGGATTATCTGTAGCAGAGTATTTTCGCGATGGTGACGAAAAATCTGGCGGTCGGGACATTTTATTCTTTATTGACAATATTTTTCGCTTTACTCAGGCTGGATCTGAGGTTTCTGCTTTATTGGGGCGTATGCCTTCAGCTGTTGGTTATCAGCCTACGCTGGCCACTGAAATGGGCATGATGCAGGAGCGGATTACTTCCACAAAGCGAGGCTCTATTACTTCGGTGCAGGCCGTTTATGTACCCGCAGATGACCTGACAGACCCTGCTCCGGCGACTACTTTTGCTCACCTTGATGCGACAACGGTGTTAAGCAGAAAGATTACCGAACAGGGTATTTATCCTGCTGTCGATCCCCTGGACTCTACCTCGCGTATTCTTACTCCTGATATTGTGGGTGAAGAGCATTACAATACAGCACAAAGAGTGAAAAATATCCTTCAGCGGTATCGTGAACTCCAGGATATTATTGCTATTTTGGGGATGGAAGAATTGTCTGAAGAGGATAAAAAAACGGTTCAAAGAGCTCGTAAAGTACAACGCTTCCTATCTCAACCATTTCATGTTGCTGAACAGTTTACAGGTATGCCTGGTGTTATTGTCCCTATTGAAGAAACCATCAAAGGGTTTACTATGATTATGGACGGTGAACTGGATGAATATCCCGAAGCTGCCTTTATGTTTTGTGGGGCTATTGATCAGGCCATAGAAAAAGGCAAGAAAATGATGGAGGAGGCTAAAGAATCTTAAATGGATTAACTATGCAAATAGAAATTGTAACACCCGATGCAACGATTTATCAGGGAGAATGCTCTTTGGTCCAGCTTCCCGGTATTGATGGGTTGTTTGAAATTTTGAATAATCACGCTCCAATGATCGCTATATTGAAACATGGGAAAGTAAAATTGAGAGACTCAGCTGATAAGGAGCAGTTTTTTGATATACGCGGAGGTGTTGTTGAAGTTTGTTCGAATAGCGTAAAAGTATTGGCAGAATAAAAGCACTTGTTTTTATTTCTTGTATTACATTAAGGAGGGTATCGACAGCTGCTCTCCTTTTTTTTTTGCTTTGTGCATGATGAATACTTTATTAAGTCATTTGTTATGAATCTGCACCCTCAGTTTACAGCCAATCTTCAGCAGGCTCATTTTATAGTATCTTAACCATAAGCTGCGAAAAAATGATCATCAGCACAAGCGCGACAGGATAAACTGTGGCATAACCCACAGATGGTGCATTTGAGGATGTTTTTGTGTCTATGGCTGCCAGGCCTGGGGTTGAAGTCATACTGCCTGTTATTACGCCAAGTAAGCTTAAATGATTCATGTGGAAATAGTAGTGTCCAATCAATAAGGTGGCAAACATCGGGATAACAGTTATTAAGGCTCCGATTCCGACAAGTTGTATGCCTTGATTTGAAATGGTTTCCAAAAGCGTTGCGCCAGCCTGAGTGCCTACAGCAGCCATAAAAAGCAATAATCCCAATTTCCGTATTAACATGATGGCACTTCCGGACATGCTCCAGATTAAAGGTCCGGTTTTTCCCAGACGACTTAATACCAGTGCTGCTGTCAGCACGCCTCCCGTTATGCCGAGTTTAAAATCAAACAAGCCAAAAACCGGAATTTTGATTTGTCCCAGCAATATACCGAGGATTATGCCCAGGGCTATTGGAAGAAAATTTGTTTCAGACAAGCGTTTTTCGCTGTTTCCAAGCATTTTTTGAATGTTTTTCATGTCTGATGAAGGAGCCGCAAGTAATAATTTATCGCCAAAGCGAAGCCGATTATGCGGCCCTGGTGTAATGTCAATACCACTTCGCCGAATCCTGGTCACATTGGCACCATAAGCTTTAAAGTTGATCTCACGGAAGCTCTTTCCTACAATTTTTTTGTTGGTTACTAAAAGCCAGTTTACTTTATAGTCTCTTCCAAAAGTTAGATCGATGGATATTTCTTTTCCAAACAACAACTGCGCTCGTTCCAGCGCTTCATTTGTTCCTACTACCTTAACGATATCGCCTTCTTCCAGTACGGTCTCATTGGTAGGAGTGAAAATTTCATCATGATGCTTAACACGTGATATAACAGCGTGTGTCATGGTGCCAATCTCCAGTTCCCGTATGGTTTTACCAAAAATATTTTTGTTCTCTACAACAAATTTTTTATTGTGTATTTCAGGGTGTTCTTCCAATAGCTGAGCCTCAAAGTCCTGCTCCTCTTTTTTGATATTTATGCGTAATAGTTTAGGTGCCAGCTGAACAAACAGAATCACCGCAATAACACCTACCGGATACGCCAGGCCATAGCCAACAGCAGCATCCGATGATCCGGTGGCATCTATGGCCGCTGCCAGCCCCGGAGTGCTGGTAAGAGCTCCATTAAAAATACCTACAGCCAGACTACTGTCTATATCGAAGATCATCGTTAGGCTATAGGCTGTTATTGCAGTTATTACAACCAGTAAGCTTCCTGTAAGAATCAATTGGCGACCGTGCTGGCGGAAGGAATCAAAAAAACCGGGACCAGCCTGCATCCCAATAGTGAAAATGAAAAAAACCAGGCCTACAGATTGAAAGTTCTCAGGTACAATAAACCCCCAGTGGCCCGCTAATAAAGCAACGAAAATTACTGCGGATAAATCTAAAGAGAAGCCTTTAATCTTTAAGTTGCCAAGCATAATCCCCAATGCTATTATGACAAACAGCACAAAATATCCTTCATTTATCAGCGATTCCATATCTCCTGGTTTTTTTGCAAAATTACAACAAATGCCTCATGCATATTCATGGATAAAAAAAATATCCGGTAGGAGATTAAGAACCCCGACCGGATATTTTTTTTATTGAATACCAGTGATCTAAAAACTAAACTTTAGTAATAGAATGCTTTCTCTGCTTTAGCTGTATGGGTTCCTGCACCATTTTTGTAAGTGGCCGTACAGCGAATAGTTACATGGCCTTTGGTTTGTGGGCCGGGCAAAGGAATGATTGTTGTGTTTGTCAATTGCCCATTGATGTGCTGATAAACGGTTTGAATGTCGTTAACACCAGGGCTCCAGAAAAACTGAGCGCCTGTTTGTCCGGCAATTGTTGTTAGCTGTGCCGTATCCGGATTAACGCCATATCCAATAGTGTAAATGGGGACTTGTTGGGCTATGGAGTTGAATATTAAAGTGTCAGCATTCAATGGCGGCAGATTATTTTTCCCGTCAGTAAAGCCTACTACTGAAGGCAAGTAGGTAGGATTGGTATTGGCTAAAGCAATTACATCAGTAATGCCTTGCTCTAGAGCGCCGTAAAGTTTTGTGGCGCCATGTCCTACAAAGGTGGTGTCATTTAATCCAGCAATCAACAGACTCTGATTGTCGGTTATTGGTACTGTCACCTGTATGGTATCACTGAATTTGATGATTTCAACCTGATCTAATGTGTTTTTCATGTTGATAAATGTACCAATCGCACTTTCCATCCCTGGAATTGAAACGGAGTCCTGATACATACTGCCCGAATAGTCCATGGTTAAGGCTGTGAGAATTAAACTGGGCTGTTGACTGGATCCTGTTGATTGGAGAGGTACAACTTGCCCGCCAGAACTGATCAAATCAAATTTGAAGTTGTCTTCATTCAATCCTTTAATAGCTTCTCCGTCCTGGTTTGTCACATTCACAAAGACATTAATTCCGCCCTCATTGTTTTCAACTATGCGTGGAATCGATGCTTTGATGGATGTCGTATTATAATCGGTATTCTGATCCGGCTCAAATGAATCCTTTTTACAGGATGTAAATATTAAACCGGCCATTGCGATCATAAAGGAGATTCTAAGTAAGAGTTTATTCATGATATTTTTTTTTGGTTATGGGGGTAAAGATAATACATATTGTAAGCAAAGTCAAATATTTATGCAAATAAGATTGCTGAATACTGCTCCTTCCTTACTGCTAAAGGGAAAAAAATTAATATGCTGTTCAAATATTTTTTTGACATTATTGATATCTTTGGCAGAAATTTTTAATAAAGTACCATATGCGTTTTTTGTTTACTCTGTTTGTTCTTTTTTTCCATCTGCATTTGATATCACAAAATTATGAGATGGATAATGGTGTTGACACAACCTGTAGTGGTTTTTTTTACGACAGTGGCGGGGCTTCAGGAAATTATGGCACCGATGAGGATTACATTAAGACATTCTATTCCTCTAGTGGGTCCAGACTAAAATTTGTTTTTCATTCATTCAGTCTGGGTAGTTATGACTATCTGGAAATTTATGACGGACCCTCGACGTCTTATCCTAAGCTGGGAAGATATAGGGGTAGTAGTTCACCGGGAACCATTAAATCATCGGGTGAATCATTAACTTTTAAATTTTACTCTAACTACTCATCATACAATGTAGGCCCAGGTTGGGAAGCCCAGATTAGCTGTGCCGGTCCGGTCTTGCCGGTGATCAACATGGACAATCAAACAGATACGATTCATCAGGTTATGTTCTACGATCATGAAGGTGCAGCTTCTTACTATGCTTCGTATTCAGATTATACACACACATTTTATGCAGATACCGCCAGTTATTTGAGAGCAGAATTTAATCAGCTGAGCGTTAGCATTTCTTCAGGAGATACATTATGGATGTATGATGGAGCAGATACAACAGCTCCATTGTTGGGTGTTTATGTAACGGGTTCGAATATTGAAACCCGCACCAGCAGCGGTAATGCGTTGACTTTCCGCTTTAGTTCCGATCATAGCAGTACCTCCAGAGGCTGGCAGGCCCACATTCAGGAAACCAATACTCCAGCTTCCAGCAATACCTATTATGATATGAGTCCGGGTCAGCGCTATGTGTGCAATGGAATCTTCCGCGATCATAACGGAGCTTCGAACTACGGGACAGATCAAAATATGATACAGACTATTACCTCATATAATGGAAATCGTTTGGAGTTTGACTTTAACAGCTTTAGTCTGGGTAGTTACGACTATCTGGATATTTATGACGGACCTTCGACAGCTTATCCTAAGCTGGGAAGATATAGGGGTAGTAGTTCACCGGGAATCATTAAATCATCGGGTGAATCATTAACTTTTAAATTTTACTCGAATTATTCCAGTACTACTGTAGGCCCAGGCTGGGAAGCCCAGATTAGCTGTGCCGGTCCGGTCTTGCCGGTGATCAACATGGACAATCAAACAGATACGATTCATCAGGTTATGTTCTACGATCATGAA
>JBNJHE010000003.1:45772-52175 GCA_051748205.1 Bacteroidota bacterium
GATACGATTCATCAGGTTATGTTCTACGATCATGAAGGTGCAGCTTCTTACTATGCTTCGTATTCAGATTATACACACACATTTTATGCAGATACCGCCGACTATATTCATGTTGAATTTAACCCGCTGCATTCATCCTTGAGTAATGGCGATACGCTATGGATTTATGATGGTTCTTCAACACAGGATCAACTGATAGGAGTATATGTGAAAAGTTCAGTATATGAAGAATTTACATCTACTGCCGATGCTTTGACTTTCCGCTTTAAGTCGAACCACACCGATGTATACATAGGTTGGCAGGCTAAGCTAACGGAAACCAACCAAGCCGGAAGTCCGGTAAATTATCGTTTGAGTAGCGGGCTGCGTTATACCTGCGACGGATTTTTTAGAGATCATAATGGCACAGCATATTATAGTAATGACGAGGATTATATTCAAACGTTCATTGCCAGAGCAGGACAACGATTAAAAGTTGATTTTTATAGCTTTCAGACAAATAATTCATACGATTATCTAAAAATCTATGATGGTGTATCAGCCTCAGCCAACCTAATTGGCACTTATTCTGGAACAACATCACCAGGTACTATTATTGCTTCAGATAGTGCTTTGACATTTCAGTTTCATTCAAATTATACTGGAACAGCTCAGGGCTGGGAAGCACAGTTTAGCTGTGTTAATATTAATCCACCGATTGTAACTGCTCAGCCTCAATCTGCTCAGCTGTGCCCAAACGATACGGCCGTATTCACAATTAACGTATCCGGAGGAGATACGTTGCAATATCAGTGGAAAAAAGATGGTATTGTTTTAGCCAGTGAAACGGATAGTGTTTTAACAATCGCCAATGTGCAAAATACAGATGCAGGAAATTATCGATGCATCGTTAGTAACCCCTACGGTGTGGATAGTTCGCAGTTAGCGACACTGACAGTGTATTCCCTGCCACAGCCAATTTTGTCACTTGGTTCAGTATGTGTTTCACAATCAACTGTTTCTTTAAGTGGAGGAAGTCCTGCTGGAGGTATTTATCATGGCCCCTATGTCTCTAACGGTGATTTTGATGTTGCAGCTTCAGGATCAGGTAGCTTTGAGGTTGGCTATACATATACCAACAGTAACGGATGTTCGGCAACAGCTTATGATTCGCTAATTGTGCATCCTCTGCCTTCTTTAAGTATGGGAGCATTACCTGATGTTTGTCATAACGATAGTGCTTTCTCTTTAACTGTAGCAAGTCCATCAGGAGGTATTTATAGTGGATCAGGTGTATCCAATAATATATTTGATCCCACGGCTGTTCCTTCCGGGCAATATCCGATTACATATTCGTATACCGATCAGTATGGTTGTGTTGCGTCGGATTCAACATCTATCGAAGTATTGGCTGTTCCACAAATATCTTTTGACACAATACAAGATGTTTGTGAGAATGCTTCACTGGTTTCTTTAAATGCAAGTCCTTCCGGCGGAGCATTTTCAGGTGTTGCAGTAACAGGAAACAGTTTTGATCCAACAGTAGCCGGAGCCGGGAATTATGAAATTATTTATACCTATACCGGAAGCAATGGTTGTACTGCTGTTGACACCAACCGGGTTGTTGTTAATCCATTGCCGGTAGTTAGTGTAGCTATGCCAGATACAGCTTACTGTGCTTATGATACACTGATTTCAGTTAGTGTTAGTCCATCTGGGGGTGTGCTGTCAGGTGCAGGAATTACCGGACAAGCATTCAATCCGATGCAGGCAGCCTCAGGATCCCATAAAATTAGCTATACTTATGTCGACTCCAATGGTTGCCAAAATGGTGATAGCATGAATATTCAGGTTTATGAATTGCCAGTTATAGATATTGGTGCCGATACAAGTATAGGTCTTTCCGAATCTTTAATAATAGACGCGGGGCCTAATTATCAGAGTTATCTATGGTATGATGGATCATCTGCGCAATCAGTGGTTTTCCAGGCTGATTCAGCAGGTGCTGGGGATCACAACGTGTATTTGGTTGTTGAAAATGCTTTCGGTTGCCAAAACTCAGATAGTGTCATTGTTGAAGTTTTTGACGATACTGGTGTTGAGATTTCTGCATCAGAGTTATTCAGGGTTTATCCTAATCCATTTGTGTCTTCTTTTATTCTTGACTTTATGGACAAGGGTGATTATGAAATTTATTTGCTGTCGTCTGAAGGTCGCCTGATCGAAAAACATAATGTGAAAGGGCAGAAACGTTTGGAAATGGCGAGGGAACATCTGTCTAATGGTCTCTATATGCTAAAAATAGTTAATGACAAGCAGGTTTATACCATAAAACTAATCAAGTCAGAATAAAGAACTTAATCGCTAATATAGAAATAAACAGGAAGATGGTCGCTATAACCGCCATAGTAATGTCGTCCATAGGTTTTACTTGGCGTTAAGCTGCCATCTTCGTTTTTGTATAGCAGCCACCCGGGTTTAAAAATACCCTGATTAGGATCAGAAACATGCAAAGGGCTATTGTCTTCGTTTAAGAGCGATCTGGATACCATGATTTGATCCAGCATATTCCACTCATTTGTTTTCCAATAATGGTAGCTTCCTTTTCCTTTATTAAATGAATCCCAGCTCATGTTATACAGGGAATTGGTATTTTCATTTTGTTTTCCATTTGCATAAAGGACACGTTTGACACTGATATTGTTAGGCTCATCATTCATGTCTCCCATGACGATAATGGCTGCAGCGGGCTCTGTTTTTTTCAGCGAGTCAATTTTTGCTCTCAAAATGCGTGCTGCTTCTACACGTTTAGGTTCCGATTGTGCGCGTCCTCCTCCTCGGGAAGACCAATGGTTAACGAAAACATGAATAGGCTGGTTGTTAATGGATAATTTCGCATAGAGAATATCCCGGGTTCTGTCATCTATATCCCAGGGATAGCGGACAAATATATTTTCTGCTGTAATTTTTTTTATCCGGGCGTTCCGGTATAATAGTGCAACATCTATTCCCCTTTCATCAGGACTTTCGAAGTGAATGATTGAAAATTCGTGTTCTTTAAGTAAAGGATGCTGAATCAACGCTTCCAGTACCGCCCTGTTTTCAACTTCTGCCAGGCCTACAATATCTGCTTTTTGGTCGTCGCCAAGGGCATGAATTACCTTAGCAATATCATGAATTTTTTTGTTGTAGCGCTTGCTCGTCCATTCTTTTCTCCCCTGCGGTGTAAAATCATCATCTCTTTTGTCAGGATCATTGATGGTGTCAAAAAGATTTTCAACATTATAAAAGGCAATTAAATAATCTCCTTTTTCTGGTACCTGAGCATGACTACATGACTGCATTATACCCGAGAAAAAGAGAGCGATTACAAGGGGACGGATTATTTTTTTCATGGTTGATGCTGGTTTGCTATATTTTGATTGTTTATTAACATAAATGTTTGCGAATATGTTTGATTAGATAAGCTATTTTAAAAACCGCTTTAATTGTTCGATTTCTCTGCGTTGTTTTTTTGTCGGTCGGCCGGCTCCGGGTTCGCGATATTCAAAATTGGTTTGACGTGCAATTTTGTTTTTGTTGTATTCTTCCTGCGGTGTAAGGTCTTCCATGTATTCTGCAACCAGGCCGGCCCCAACACGTTTTTCGAGGATTTGTATTACTTTTACTTGAAGGTTTAAATGCTCTTTACGTACCAGGATAATGTCGCCTGACTGCACTTCTGCCGAGGCTTTAACTGTCTTCTGGTCAATACTAACATGCCCGTTGCGGCAAGCGTTTGTTGCCTTACTCCTGGTTTTAAATATTCTTACAGCCCAGAGCCATTTGTCAATACGGACACTTTGTGGCATAGCTTATTTTTTTCTGAAGTAAATTTCAATTGGTGCTCCCTGGAAATTATAGTGCTGCCTTATTTTGTTCTCTACAAATCGTTTGTAAGGGTCTTTTACATATTGAGGTAAATTGCAAAAGACAGCAAAAGCAGGATAATATGTCGGGAGCTGGCTGATATATTTAATCCGGATGGTTTTTCCTTTATAAATAGGGGGTGGGTTCTCCTTAATGTGGGGTAAAATATCTTTATTCAACAGCGAGGCAGATATTTTACGTTGTCGATTTTCATAAACTTCCGTTGTTGTTTCCAGGAGCTTTACAATACGCTGTTTTTCTGTGATAGAAGTAAAAATTATCGGGATATCTTTTAACGGAGCTATTTTTGAATAGATGGTATTTTTGAATGTTATGCTTGTATTGGAAGACTTTTCAATCAGGTCCCATTTATTGACAGCGATGACAATTCCTTTTTTATTTCGTGCTGCCAGTGAAAAAACAGCATTGTCCTGGCTTTCAAATCCGCGGCTTGCATCAATCATTACAATACAGACATCGCTTTCTTCAATGGCTCTGACAGAGCGCAAGGCAGAATAGAATTCAATATTTTCAGTAACTTTTGTTTTTTTTCGTAGCCCAGCCGTGTCAACAAAAATAAATTTTTGTCCAAAGCCCTGAAAAAGCGAATTTGTCGTATCTCTTGTTGTTCCGGGTACAGGAGTTACAATATTTCGGTTTTCGCCAATCAATAAATTGATCAGAGACGATTTTCCGGCATTAGGGCGTCCGATGACAGCAATTTTGGGAATGTCCAACTTTGTTTCTTCTTCTATGTCTTCAAAATCAATGACGAGATCATCCAGTAAATCCCCAGTGCCACTTCCGTTAATGGCTGATATGGGATAGACTTTGTCTACACCCAATTCGTAGAATTCATTGGCTTCGTGGTAATTTTTTGAAGAGTCAATCTTATTGACTGTTACAAAGACTTTCTTATCTGTTTTTCGCAACAGATTATAGACTACTTTGTCCAGATCAGTAAGTCCTGTGCGTCCATCGACAACAAAAATCAGTACGCTGGCCTCTTCCATAGCAATAGATACTTGCTCTCTGATAGCTTTTTCAAAAATATCAGCAGAGCCTTCAACGTATCCGCCAGTGTCAATCACCGAAAATTCTTTTCCATTCCAGTTGCTATGCCCATAATGTCTGTCGCGTGTTACGCCGCTGCTGGATTCCACAATGGCATCCCGCCTGCGCACCAGGCGGTTAAATAAAGTGGATTTTCCAACATTCGGCCTGCCTACAATTCCTATTATATTGCCCATGATTTTTTGCTTGTTAGTTTATTCAACAGGGTAACCAAATTTTTTAAGTTTATTATCGTCATCTCTCCAATCTTTGCTGATTTTAACGCTCAGGTCGAGAAAGATGTGCTTGTTAAGGAATTTCTCAATGTCCTTTCGGGCTGAGATGCCAAGACCTTTGATTGCCTTGCCCTGATGTCCGATGACTATTTTGCGCTGACTTTCACGCTCTAAAAAAACAGTGCCTTTTATTCGTACCAGCTTGTCGGTGTCTTTAAACTCATCGACAACGACTTCTACAGAATATGGGATTTCCTTTTTGTATTGCAGAAGGATTTTTTCCCGGATTATTTCCGCGATAAAAAACCGTAAGGGCTTATCTGTTAATTCATCTTTACCATAATAGGGGGGTGACTCAGGTAATAATTCCTTAATTACATCCTGTATTTTGTCTATATTAAACTGATGCAGGGCTGATGCAGGGATGATGTTTCCTTTCGGGAAAATTTCTTCCCAAAACTTGATCAACTCCATGACTTTATTTTGGTCGAGCAGGTCTATTTTGTTTAATACAAATATAACCGGAATATCGCTGCTATTGATTTTTTCGATTATGGCTTTGTCAAGCTCCTGGTCTTTTGCGTCATGAATAACTAAAAAAATATCAGCATCAACTAAAGCATCATGAATAAAGTTCATCATCGCTTTTTGAAGTTTGTAGCCAGGTTCAAAAATACCGGGGGTGTCTGAATAAATAATTTGATATTGTTCTTCATTAACAATGCCCAGTATGCGATGCCTGGTGGTTTGTGCTTTTTGGGTGACAATCGCTAACCGCTCTCCAACCAGCGCGTTCATCAAGGTTGACTTTCCTGCATTGGGTTTACCTATTATGTTTACATATCCTGCCTGGTGTTTCATGCGTTTTGTTTTTCAGGAAAAACCTGTTAAAGTTTTTGAGATTTAAATGTTTGCAAAGATAATGATTCCTTATACTTTAATTATAATGAAATAGTGTTGACATTAAAAAAATTTTACTTATCTTTGCAATCGCAATAGGGAATAAAAACATAATGCTATATTGCGGGGTGGAGCAGTGGTAGCTCGTCGGGCTCATATCCGCCTCAGGCGGACGTTAGTTCGAGACACAAATTGTTTAAGTTCTTTTGATAATAAGTGAATGAAGATATATTGCGGGGTGGAGCAGTGGTAGCTCGTCGGGCTCATATCCGCCTCAGGCGGACGTTAGTTCGAGACACAAATTGTTTAAGTTCTTTTGATAATAA
>JBNJHE010000003.1:52275-52410 GCA_051748205.1 Bacteroidota bacterium
GTGAATGAAGATATATTGCGGGGTGGAGCAGTGGTAGCTCGTCGGGCTCATATCCGCCTCAGGCGGACGTTAGTTCGAATCTAGCCCCCGCTACTAATCAGCCTCACAGAAATGTGGGGCTTTTTTTTGCAATTT
>JBNJHE010000004.1:0-51294 GCA_051748205.1 Bacteroidota bacterium
TTTCTTTTTTATTGCAGGCTGTTATCATCATTGACAAAGCCAGTAATGCAAAGATGGAATATTTTATCATCTGTCTATAATTATTGTTTGGTGTTTGGTATTCGGTGCCTGGTGTTTTGTGTTCGGTGTTTTGTGTTCAATGTTCAATGTTCAATGTTCAATGTTCGTTTCCCTCAGTCTCTTAGTCTCTTAGTCTCTTTAGTCTCTTCGTTCGCCCTATCGCATCATCGCTTCATCGCCAACTCGCCAACTCGCCCTGCGCGCACCCCTAAATCTCCGCCTAAGGCGGAAATCCCACCGCACAATGACATAGCCTTCTGGCAGTTCGCCTCCTCGCCGCCTCGCATCATCGCCATTTAACCATCCGTTTGTGTATTCCGTATCAGGCGAATCATGGCCCGGTACATTATATGATAACTTTTTTTCACTACATTTGTTTACCTGTTCAAAGATATGGAAAAAGAATTACATAGCATTAGTCAAACACGCAATCTGATTCAGGAAAAAACTGCAGTATTGCTTTATTTTTATAATGATCATTGTGCTCCCTGTTTAAGCCTCAGGCCGAAAGTCATTGATCTTATCAGCTCACAATATGAAAATATTAATCTTTATTTTATTAATTCGGAGCAACATCCGGAGTTTGCTTCAGCGTTTGGCGTTTATGAAAATCCGGTACTTTTGTTATTCTTCGATGGCAAAGAAACCTACCGTGGCTCAAAATATATATCTTTATCTGAGCTTAGCGAGGTAATCAAGCGCCCCTACAGCATTATTTTTGAAGATTAACAATTCATAGAATAAGGCCTATTTCGCTGTTGGTAAAAGGCTGCGAACTTTGTTCATATTTTTGTTAATTAAAAAAGGGGTGCAACTGCTGTTAAGTTGTATTTGTTTTTGTTAGATTTGCATCAAAATATAAAATACAGAGATGAACCAGGTCATGACAAAATGTAGTCATACACTTATATGATTAGGATAGATTATAAAATGTGTGGTGGAAATTAGATTTTATCATGACATATTCTCCCGTATAAATCACAGGTTAAATATCTAACCACTAATATAAAAATATAAACAAATGAAAAATACATGGTTTTCGCCTAAGATGTTGTTAGCATATGCCGTTGTTTTGATGGTTGTTCTATGGCGGCTTTTTATAGAAATTCCAAATTTCACACCTGTGATGGCACTGGCGTTTTTCGGAGGTGCCTATTTTGGTAAAAGACATATAGCATTGATTATTCCATTTGCAGCCATGATTATCAGCGATTTGATTCTTGGGGTGCACAATACTATGATCTTTGTTTACCTGGCTTTTGCCATTGCCGTTGGAATTGGAACACTGATAAAGAACAAATCCAATGTACCCGGAATTTTGGCCGGAGCTTTGGGTTCTTCCATTATCTTTTTCCTGATCACCAACTTTGGTGTGTGGTTAACCGGCTTTGTTGGGTATCCGATGACATTAAATGGATTGATTGCCTCTTACGTGCAGGCTATTCCGTTTTTCAGAACAGAAGTACTGTCTACTTTGGTTTTTACCACGGTATTTTTCGGCGCTTATCATTTAGTTAAACGCAGTAGTACAAGATTTGCAGAAATATAGTGCAACATTTTCTGAGCAAAAAGGTTATCTTTTGTAAAGGGATAACCTTTTTTTTTGCTGACAGATACGGGGGCAAATTCACCCGGCGGCATAAAAATTGATACCTTTGCATCAACAAACAACGACTCATGAAAATAACCGGTTTTAAACGGCCTAACCCAAAGCAGTTTGAATACAAGCCGCTTTATTATGATCCACGCAAAGAAGAGCTGGAGCAGGTCATAGAACAATATGAAAACCCGGAGGAGGCCCGGAAGGTAGAAAAGATACGGGAGCGAATAGAAAAACGCTGGGATATTCACAGAAATCATAAAGGGAAGAATAAAACTTCCAATATCACTTTATTGCTTTATCTGTTGGTTATTTTTGCTATAGTGTATGTATTGTTTTTTTCAGAATTGTTTTAACCGCTTATGTCAGATATCATTCAATTGCTTCCCGATGCTGTAGCTAATCAAATAGCTGCAGGTGAGGTAATCCAACGCCCGGCCTCCGTTGTAAAAGAGCTACTGGAAAATGCTGTTGATGCCGGAGCTAACGATATTAAAGTCATCGTCAAGGATGCCGGACGTACCCTGATTCAGGTTATTGACAATGGCAGCGGGATGACATCGACGGATTTAAGGCTCAGCATCGAGCGGCATGCCACATCAAAGATCAAAACAGCACACGATCTTTTTGCCATCCGTTCTATGGGCTTTCGCGGAGAAGCCTTACCGTCTATTGCAGCTATCTCCCATCTGGAAATCAAATCCAAACGACAGGAAGACGATTTGGGAACGATCCTCACTGTTGAAGGATCACAGGTGACAAATCAAAAACCTGTAAACACGGCTAAAGGAACATCCATAAGTGTTAAAAACCTTTTTTTTAATGTCCCGGCCCGAAGAAACTTCCTGAAATCTAATCAGGTAGAAATGCGGCATGTGCTGGAGGAATTCAACCGCGTGGCACTGGCTAATCCCGGTATTGCTATGGAGCTTTATGATAAAGACCAACCAAAGTTTCAGCTGCCTTCGTCAAACTTAAAACAGCGTATTGTCAACCTGTTTGGCAAACAGCACGACCAGCGACTGGTTCCGGTCAATGTTGAGACGACCTTAGTGAATATTCATGGATTTACCGGCAAACCGGAGTTTGCAAAAAAAACAAGAGGTGAACAGTATTTGTTTGTCAATAATCGCTACTTTAAGAACTTCTACTTCAATCATGCCATTGAGAATGCCTATGATCGTTTGTTGCCAGAAAAAAGCCATGCTTCCTACTTTTTGTTTTTTGACATTGATCCGAAAAAAATTGATATCAATATTCATCCAACCAAAACGGAAGTCAACTTTGAGGACGGTCAGAGTATCTATGCCATTTTGCGATCAGGCGTTAAAAAGGCTTTAGGACAGCACAATCTTACACCCAGTCTTGATTTTGAAACTGAGCAAAGCATTGCCTCCTCTGGATTCGACAGTAATCGCACACCCAGACAACCTAACATAAAAGTAAGTCCGGGATACAATCCTTTTGAGCAAAAATCGGGCGGGCCAATATCTCAAAGTCGCAAAGACCGCCACAACCGGGAAAACTGGAGTCGGATGTATGAGCAAACCCCAGATACAGACCAGAATGCTGCGGCGACGGCAAGCCAGGATGCTCAAAGCGAGCCCGACCTCAGCTCATCCGGGGAAATCATACAGGTGCGCGGGGAATTTATCATGACTGCCGTTAAAAGTGGAGTGATGTTGATTCAACAACAACGTGCGCATGAGCGCATCCTTTATGAGCATTTTTTACAACGCCTGCAAAACGAGGACGGCAGTAGCCAAAAGCTGATGTTTCCGGAGAAAATAACGCTAAACCCTTCAGATAGCGACCTTTTTGAAGAAATCAAAGAAGACATCCAGGCCCTGGGCTTTGCCATGAAAAAGAATGACGCTCATCAATGGGAGTTTTTAGCTACGCCGGCAGGATTTAAACACAATATACAAACACTGATAGAATCTGTACTTGAAGATTATAAGTCGCAGATGATGAATGCCTCGTTTAACCGACACACAAACCTGGCAATGGCTATGGCACGCCGTACCGCTATCAAAACTGGCAAAAAGCTGGTAGAGGAAGAAATGAAGTCGCTCATTGATTCGCTCTTTGCTTGTTCGATGCCTCAACAATCCTTAGACGGAAAGCCTGTCATTCAAATTATTCGCCATGATGAGATCAAAGAAAAGTTTAACTAGAGAAAAAATATTATTATGAATGGGAATTATTTTCGACCCAGGGGATTTTCGATGTTACCACCGGTGGTAAAAAATTTACTGATCTTAAACGGCCTGTTTTTTTTGGCCACCTGGGTATTAAGAGGTATGGGTATTGACTTGATGCAAACCCTTGCACTCTATTATCCCGGATCGCTCAACTTTAGCCCTTATCAGTATGTCACCCACCTGTTCATGCATGGTAGTTTTGGGCATTTGTTTTTCAATATGTTTGCCTTATGGATGTTTGGCTACATGCTGGAAAACGTATGGGGCTCGCAACGTTTTCTGGTATTCTTCCTGGTTACTGGCCTGGGGGCCGCCTTTTTCCACACCCTGGTTAACTGGATAGACTATTCATCTATTCAAACGGCTATTGATAATTACAACAACTCCCCCTCCCCGGATGCCTTTCTGGCTGTACTCAAGGATCAATTTGGGGGGCTATATGAAGTAAATCGGGATACTATCGGCAGTTTTATTAGCCGGTTTCGCTCTGATCCGACAAATGCCAGCCTGATTCAGGAGTCGTATAATTTGTTGAATCGCTTTTATGAATTGAAAATTAACACTCCCACTGTTGGCGCTTCCGGAGCTGTTTATGGTATTCTGATGGCTTTTGGTATCTTATTTCCAAATGTACTGGTGTATATTTATTTTCTGATTCCTGTCAAAGTAAAATACCTGGTAATATTTTTAATTGGCCTGGAATTATATCTGGGCATTGCCTCTAACCCGGGTGATAATGTGGCTCACTTTGCCCACCTGGGTGGAATGATCTTTGGGTATGGATTGTTGAGGTTGTGGCGTAATCGTATGAACCGAAATCAATTTTAATATGCAAAGACCAGGATTTAACACACAAAGGCCCGGGCCGCGGAATATTAACTATAAACAGTTTTATCAGCGATATAAGTTGCTGGTATGGTTAAGCATCGGATATGCTGTCATTTTGACAGCTTTTCAGACCAACCTTTTAACGATCTTGTATTATACGTATCTGATTTTTTTCAGTGGTAAACTATTCATGGATTACATTGGAAGAAAGGATTTTATCAATATCTGGACAGGAGCGACAGCAATTTCAGCAATAGTTTACGCTATCTTTGCCAGTCAGTTATCACATTTTCCGTTTCCTGCATTTGCCACAGCAGCCTTAGCCGGAGGCGCCCTGGGCCTTATTGCCGGGGCAGCGACATTTATGCCGAATGCCCCTATGAAGTTGTTTTTTCTGGGGCCGTTTCCCTTTAAATATCTGGCGGTAGGATTAATATTTCTGGATGTGTTTAGTGCCGGCGAAGATGCACAACGTCTGGCTGAAGGAACAGAAGCCGTTGCTATTGCAGTAGAACACTTCACCCATCTGCTTGGTGCTGCTGCCGGTTTCTCCTATATCTATTTCCGGCGCAAAGGAATCAAAACAGATAAACTTTTCAGTTGGTTTTATCAGTCATCAAAACCTAAAATGAAAACTAAAAAAGGAGGAAAACAATATAAGAAACCGCCCAAAGACGATATAGATTATAATGCACAAAAAATCGAAGAACAAAAGAAAATCGATGAGATCCTGGATAAAATATCTAAATCGGGCTATGAGAGTCTGACAAAAAAAGAAAAAGAAATGCTTTTTAGCCAAAGTAAAGACTAAAACAATGACCATTGTGAAAAGAAAGAAGCTTAGGCTATTCAACCGGATCGTTTTTATCATTAACTTAATGGTAATTCTCGCTCTATTGTTATCCTATAGCTCGCTTTGGATTTCTCCACTGGCATTTTGGCCTCTGGCATTTTTCGGTCTTATTTATCCGCTTATCTTTTTCGTAAACCTGGTCTTTATCGGTTACTGGCTGTTTGTCAGTCGTTTTCATATGCTATTTTCCCTTGTGGCCATCTTATCAGGGATAGGCCTTACTGGCCGATATGTGCAGGTTAATGATAAAACCCCCAGCGAAGAATTAAGCAGTTTTCATAAAGTGATGACCTATAACGTACATTCATATGCCCGCAGAGAATGGAAGGACAATGATGACACAAGCCTGCAGCAAACCTTTCTGCAGTTATTCAGAAATGAAAAACCTGACATCCTGTGCCTACAGGAACATCTGGCATACGGGGAAACTGAACGAAAAATCCGGGAAAATCTACGTGCTGAAACCGACATGCAATATTATTATCTGAAGAAATATTTAAACACGCATAATAAATCGCAATGTATCGGACTTTTCAGCAGATATCCGATTATTAAATATGGGATGGAGCAAATGGACTGGCAGGGTAAAGAACGTACGTATTTCATTTTTGGCGACATTGCTTTTCCTGAAGACACCATTAGGGTATACAGTGTCCATCTACAATCAAATTACCTGAATAAAGAATCGATGCTTTTTTCTGAAATTCCTGATTTTGAAAACAAGGAGTATAACAATCAGGTGAAAACAAATACCATCAGCCTGATAAGAAAGCTTAGAAATGCTTTCAAAGGGAGAGCAAAACAAAGTCGGATATTGCGAAAACACATCAAAGCAAGTCCTCATCCTGTTGTTGTTTGTGGTGATTTTAACGATACGCCCGTCAGCTATGCGTATCATCAGATTAAAGGAAAGATGAATGATGCCTATAAGACCTCTGGTTCAGGGGCAAGCAGCACTTATGAGGGCAAGTTCCCGGCCTCGCGTATTGATTATATTTTTCATGACGCTGAAATACAATCAGCCAACACACGGGTAATCGAAAAGAATTATTCAGATCATTATCCTGTTGTTACTTACTTGAAACTAAAGGATGAATAATGAAGTTTGAATTACATTCAGAATATAAGCCAACAGGTGATCAGCCGGAAGCGATCAGGCAGCTCACCGAAGGTATTCATCGTGGTGACGAAGCTCAGGTTTTGCTTGGAGTTACCGGTTCGGGTAAGACCTTTACTGTTGCCAATGTCATTGAGAAAGTACAGCGCCCTACTCTGGTATTGAGCCATAACAAAACCCTGGCAGCACAGCTTTATGGAGAATTCAAGCAGTTTTTTCCTGACAACGCAGTAGAATATTTCGTATCCTATTATGATTATTATCAGCCAGAAGCCTATATTCCGGTAACCAACACCTATATAGAAAAAGACCTGTCTATTAATGAAGAGATAGAGAAGCTGCGTTTGAGTGCCACTTCTGCCCTTTTATCGGGTCGGCGTGATGTGATTGTCGTTTCATCTGTTTCCTGTATTTATGGAATTGGAAATCCGGATGAATTTAACAAAAATACTATTGAACTGACAAAAGGAGATGTTATTCCAAGGAATAAGCTTTTACATCAGTTGGTTACCAGCTTATATAGTCGCACAGAAACAGAATTCAGCCGGGGCAGATTTCGTGTTACTGGTGATACGCTAGAAGTTTTTCCTGCCTATTCTGATGAATATGCCTACCGCATATTGTTCTGGGATGATGAGATAGAAGCACTGGAATCCTTTGATCCTGAAAGTGGTGCTGTGATTAAGGATTTAGAAAACATCATTATTTATCCGGCCAATATTTTTGTCACCTCTCAGGATGTAATGAATAAAGCTCTGACACAGATACAGCTTGATCTGGGAGAACAGGTACAGTATTTTGAAGAAATTGGCAAAGGCTATGAGGCCAAACGTCTGGATGACCGTGTAACCTATGATGTTGAAATGATGCGGGAGCTCGGCTACTGTAGTGGTATCGAGAATTACTCTCGTTATTTTGACGGGCGCAATCCTGGCAGCAGGCCCTTTTGTCTGCTGGATTATTTTCCGGAAGATTTTCTGACTGTTATAGATGAAAGCCATGTCACAGTACCTCAGATTCATGCTATGTACGGCGGAGATCGCTCCAGAAAAGAAAACCTGGTGGAATATGGATTTCGCCTGCCAGCAGCTCTTGACAATCGCCCCCTGAAATTTGAAGAATTTTCTGGCCTGACCAGCCAAACCATATATGTAAGCGCCACACCTGCTGATTATGAAATCCAACAGGCTGAGGGTGTATTGGTAGAGCAAGTAGTGCGCCCTACAGGCTTGCTCGATCCACCTATTGTCATCAAACCCAGTCGCAACCAAATCGATGACCTGTTGGAAGAAGTCCGGGTCGTCGTTAACCGCCATGAAAGAGTATTGGTGACAACACTGACAAAGCGCATGGCTGAAGAACTGACCAAATATCTTCTCAACATAAACGTAAAAACCCGATACATTCACTCTGATATTGACACTTTGGAACGTGTGGAAATTCTTAGGGGATTGAGAACAGGAAAATTTGATGTGCTTGTTGGCGTTAATTTATTGCGCGAAGGCCTTGACCTTCCGGAAGTATCACTGGTAGCTATTTTGGATGCTGACAAAGAAGGCTTTTTGCGTTCTGAAACAGCAATGACGCAAACTGCCGGCCGTGCCGCCAGAAATATCCGCTCCAAAGTGATTATGTACGCTGATAAAGTTACTGACTCCATGCAACGTACTATTGATGAAACAAACCGAAGACGTGAAAAGCAACTCCTGTTTAACGAAAAACATAATATTACACCAACCCCACTGAAGAAATCGGAAAGCAATATTATGGGACAAACTGCTGTTATCGATGTTAACGGCGAAAAAGTAAAAGCTTATGCCGGCCCTGCTAAAGATAGCGTTGCCGCCGACCCTGTCGTGGATTATATGAACAGCGAACAACTGGAAAAATCCATTAAAGAAACCAAAAAGAAAATGCAGGCAGCCGTTAAAGAGCTTAACTTTATGGATGCTGCTCATTATCGGGATGAAATTCTAAGCCTTGAAAAACGCCTAAAAAAAGCTGGCGACAAGCCCTTTTAACACCTCCAAAGTTTTTTGCACTAAATCCAACCTCAACTTCACACCTTTACCGCAAGTTTTGCCTGTATGTTTTGTCTCATACTTTTGCCCTGGAGCTGGTCTAAAAAGCCATCAAACTACTGATTTTTATCTTTTTTACACCTAACCCCTAAAGGGAGACCGCTAAAAATCAGTAGTTTGAAAAAGTCCCCTTCAGAAGATTTAGGGGTCTTAAGGCTTTTTAGACTGTACGCAGCCCTGTTTTAAGGCTAAAGCTGAACTATTCATTGAACAAATTGTTATTTTGAAGGTAGCAACAAAACACAAAACCCACGATATGAAGACAAAAGCCGTTATACTCCTTCTTTTAGGCGGATTGATAGGAACACTTCAGGCTCAGGAAATTTTATCCATCTCTAAAGCTGTAAATACCGCGATGGAAGAAAATTCTTCCCTTCAGATTTTAAAACAACAAAAGAAACAGCTGGAACTGGAAAGGAAAACAGCAACAGGTCTGCAAAATCCCGAATTGGTTTATTTCAAAGAAGGCTTAAATGCGGATGAGCAGATGCCGTTTTCGGAACAACGGCTGGCAATCGTTCAATCTGTTGAATTCCCCTTAGCTGTCTATTATCAACGCAAAGCTCTTAGCAATGCTGTTGATGCAAAGGAATATGAGATTCAATCAATGGAAATCCAGATTAAAGCAGAGGTTAAGAAAGAATATGTTAATGTCTTGTACGCCAAGTATATGCAAGACCTGCAATTACGCAAGGCCGAACTTATAAAGCAAATGGTACAGGCCGTAGAATACCGGATAGAAATGGGCGACGCCACCAACATGCAACTTATGAATTTGGAAGTACAACTCAGCCAGGCTCAAAATGAAATGGACCAGGCTGAAGATATGTTGCATGAAGCTCGTTATAAACTATTTGATCATATGAACTTACCACTGGATAATCAGGTTTATACCATCAACTTTTCCGATACCTTATCCACCAACCCACAATTTATTCATCAGGATTCAGCCTTAAATCAGATGTATTCCGCCCCCGGAATCAAATCTGCTGATCAACGAATAAAAGCTGCTGAACATCGTGTTAAAGAAGCACAGATGGCATGGTTTCCGGATTTAAACTTTAGTTATTACAAGCAGGATTATGGAAATGGATATCATTACAATGGCTTTGAAGTAGGAATAAGTGTCCCATTATGGGGAGCATGGGATGAAAGCAAAAAAGCCGAGCTTCGACGGGCAAGAAAAACCGAGTTGGAATATCACCGTGAGGATGCCCTGTCAGCAGTAAAAAGCGATATAGAGCAAGCCTGGCATGGATATGAAACCAGTAGTCGTAGTGTAAAACGTTTTGAGCAAGAAATAAGGACAAAAACCACAGACCTTTTGGATAAAAATCTTCAGGCCTACCGCCTGGGCCAAATCAGCCTTCTGGAACTTCTTGATGCACAGCGATTGTATCTGAATACGGAAGCTTCTTACCTAAAAACATTGCGTAACTATTACCAACAAGCCATTGAATTAGAAAAATATACATCAAAAAGCCTTGTCTACTAACCAGTAAAATATCGTTTATGAAAGCACTATACCTGATCGTAATTATTGCTATCTCATTGTTTGCAGCATGCAATGAGAAGGATATGGAAAAACAGAAAAAGAATATAGAAGAAGTTCCGCCATCCTTACAGCAAAACAATGAAGATAAAGAATTGGTTAAACTAACCGACAAAGAAGCGGAAACATTACAAATCAAAACGACCCGAGTCACCAAAACGCAGCGGCATTTTTCGATTGTTTCACCAGGGATAGCGGAGCCAGCACCGGATTATATCAGTATGATATCTACGCCTATTGATGGTCGCATTGTGCGTAATCATGCCAACGAAGGCGACAAGGTTAGTCAGGGGCAAATCCTGATGGAAATTGAAAGCCTGGAATTCGGAAAGTTAATATCAGATTATTTAAAAGCAGAAGCAGAGGCCAGCTATTTAAAAAGCAAATATGAACGCACCCAGAAATTGGTAGAAGAGCAAATCAGTTCGCAAAGTGAACTGGAGCAGATAGAATCATCTTATGCCAGGGCCCGCACCACTGCCAATGCCACTGAATCGGTATTAAAAGCGGTAGGCGTTTCCGGTAAAGAGATCAACAACTATAAAGAGCAAGAGGACATCAACCCTATTTTTAAAGTTAGATCGCCAATAAGCGGCATCGTGGATGCTCATCTTGTAGATTTAGGTCAATCAGTGAAATCATACGAAAAGCTGGCCTCGGTAATCAACACCGAGGTAGTGCTTGTCAAAGCCTATATTTCACCTCAGGAAGGAGAACACATCAAGCCTGGAGATTCGGTAGTAATCGATAGGCGCAATCAAAACAGCAAACAGCTTAGCAGTATTGTTAACAGCCTTAACCCCAGCCTGGATAAAGGCAATCGTTCATTAGTGGCCAATATCCTTGTCAAGCCAATAAATAACTGGCCTATGCCTGGAGAGAACCTGCGGGCAACAATCTTTAGCTCCTCGAACCTGGAAGTTATAGCTATTCCATTAAAAGCCATAACATACGAAGAAGACAAGGCTGTTGTTTTTGTCAAAAAGCCGGGGCATGTCTACGAAAAGCGGTTCATTCGTTTGCTGGACACTCAGGAAAACCTGAGGGTTGTCACTGCCGGACTAAAGGAAGGTGAAGAAATTGCCATCAGCCAGGTGTTCAGCCTGAAGGCACTGGCACGTTATGAACGTTTTGCAGACTAAAAGGAGGAGGATTTATGTTTCGTCATATCATAGAGTTTAGTGTCCGACAAAAATTTGTTGCTTTAGGCCTTGTTGTTCTGATGGCTATTGCCGGGGTTTCTTCTTTGCTGAAAATTCCGATCAATTCGCTACCTGATGTCACACCAGAACAAGTACTGGTAATCACAAAAGCAGGCCGCTACTCACCTTACGATGTAGAGCAGTTGGTCTCATATCCCATAGAAACGAGCATGAATGGGCTGCCTGATGTAAAAGAGGTACGCTCTATATCGCAGTTTGGCTTATCTGCCGTAACAGTAGAGTTTGATGAAGGCACCGACATCTATTTTGCCCGTCAGATGGTTAGTCAGCGGTTGCAAGCCATACGTGATGAACTGCCGCCAGGCGTTTCCTCTCCCAAGCTAGGGCCTATCTCCACCGCCATGGGAGAAATCTACCAATATGTAGTGAAAGGAGATGAATATTCGCTTACAGAATTAAGAGAAATACAGGACTGGCTTATTGCACCGCAGCTCAAGACAGTGAAAGGAGTTACCGAAATCAACTCCTTTGGTGGTTTTGTCAAACAATATGAAGTCTCTATTCAGCCTGGAAGTCTTCGAAATTATGGACTGGGTATTAATCAAATAATCACAGCCATAGAAAACAATAACAGTGTATCCGGAGGTAATTTCCTGGAACATAACCGCGAGCAATATATTATAAGAGGCTTTGGGCAGATCAACAATAAAGAAGATATTGGGAATATTATCGTACAGAATATTGATGAAAAGCCGGTTTATATTAAAGATGTGGCCACGGTGGAAGTGGGCAAGCAAATACGGCAGGGTTCTGTCACCAAAGATGGAGAGGGCGAAGTTGTTACAGGCATTGTAATGATGCTGCGTGGAGGTAATGGACGCGATGTAATTTCCCGCATGGAAGAACGCATCGAGTCTGTAAATAAAAGCTTACCGGAAGGAG
Source organism: Bacteroidota bacterium (assembly GCA_051748205.1). Taxonomy (GTDB): domain Bacteria; phylum Bacteroidota; class Bacteroidia; order Bacteroidales; family PWNQ01; genus PWNQ01. Next base: position 12,401 of record JBNJHE010000004.1, read on the forward strand.
TAAGCATAGAAAAGTTCTATGATCAGTCGGACCTGATCGAACGCACAACGTCAACCATCTCCACCAACCTGATTGAAGGCGGGCTTCTGGTTATTGTTGTGTTGTTGTTATTGCTGGGCGAAATCACAGGAGCTATCATCGTAGCATTGGTGATTCCTTTGTCCATGTTGTTTGCCTTTATTGGAATGCGTGAATTTGGCCTGGCTGCCAACCTGATGAGCTTGGGAGCCATCGACTTTGGGATGGTCGTGGACGGTTCTGTGGTTATGGTAGAAAATATCGTCCATAAATTACGTGGTAAAAACAAAACAGAAAGCACCGATAATATTATCATAAAAGCAGCCAGACAAGTTGCCAGACCGATCTTTTTTGGTGTATTGATCATTCTAATGGTTTATATTCCTATTGTTACCTTCAGTGGTATGGAAGGCATCTTATACCGACCGATGGCAATAACAGTAGCTACTGCGGTATTTGGATCCCTGCTTTTAGCCCTGATCTTTATCCCTGCTATTTCTGCACTGGTATTCAGAAAAGGAGTTAAACCGCGCCGCAACTTTGTTATCGATTATTTAAAGCCCCGATATTATAATTTCCTGGAGCGCAATCTGGAGAAACGCAAATGGATATTAGGTTCTGCTGCTGTCGTCTTTGCTTTTTCAATGATTGTCATGAGTCGTATAGGAACCGAGTTTATTCCTGATCTGGAAGAAGGTTCAATACTCATTGAGCAAGTGAGGATGCCCTCCGTGACCTTAGAAGAATCGACAGAAAACGCCAATTGGCTGGCAGGAAAGCTCAAAAGAGATATTCCGGAAATCGAAACCGTTGTCCCTAAAACAGGGCGTTCTGATTTAGCTAACGACTGGATGGGCATTCACCAGACGGACATTTGGGTTATCTTAAAAGATCCGGATGAATGGCGCAAAGGCTTAGACAAACAGGATATTATTGCAGAGATAGAACCTTATCTGACAACAGAACCCGGTTTATCGTATAATTTCACGCAACCCATTGCCATGCGTGTAGATGAGTTGACCAGCGGGGTAAAATCCGACCTTGCTGTTAAGTTTTATGGCGAAGACCTGGATAAGATGCGAAAAGCTGGTAATGAGGTTATTGAAATTGTAAACAATTTGGAAGGCACGGACAATGCCTACCTCGAACAACCCATAGGACAACCATATCTTACCATTAAGGTTGACAGAGAAGCTGTCGCTTCATTTGGGCTCAACGTGGATGATGTGCAACAGGTGATTGAAGCCGGTATTGGCGGAAAAGTGGCTGGCGAAGCCTTTGAAGGACAGCGTCGCTTTGACATCCTTGTGCGATACCCGAAAGACTTGCGCGACGACTTTGATAAAATCCGTAATCTGCCCGTGCAATTACCCAATAAGGACTTTATCCCGCTTAAACGTGTCACTCAAATAGTGCCTCAGGAAGGGCCAAGAGAAATTCAACGGGAAAACGGATGGCGCAGGCTAATCCTGGGTATAAACATCCACGACATTGACATGGGTTCTTATGTTGATCAGTTGCAGGCGGAAATAGAAAAAGATCAGATTATTCCGGCCGGAGTATTTGTTGAATATGGCGGGACCTTTGAAAACCAGCAACGAGCAATGAATCACCTGTTGTTGGTTGTGCCTTTATCATTGCTCATAATTCTGGGACTGTTATATCTCAACTTCGGACAAATGCGTTATGCTATACTGATTTTATTGAATCTGCCTTTTGCCCTTTCTGGTGGTGTTTTCTTTCTGGCAATAAGGGATATGTATTTAAGTGTATCCGCCAGCATCGGCTTTCTCGCTTTATTTGGTGTTGCTGTTCTAAATGGGATTGTTCTGATTTCCCATGTCAACGACCTGCGCACTGATGGAGAATCGCTGACAAAAGCTGTTATTAACGGTGCCGCTGATCGGTTGCGGCCTGTCCTGATGACTGCCCTGGTAGCTAGTTTAGGGTTTGTACCCATGGCCTTTAATACCGGACCGGGTTCAGAAGTGCAGCGCCCGTTGGCAACTGTCGTAATCGGAGGACTAATAACTTCTACCCTGCTGACATTGTTTGTGCTGCCAACAATTTATCAATGGATGGAAAGTCGAAAAATAAGAAAAGCAGAAAAGAAAAAAGCATAAATCTAAGCTGTAATATATTTCTGTAGTACGCTTAGTTCAGATATATGAGGCCGGAAGTCGCCGCTATCATATTCTATTTTTTAGACTTTTGCAATTCAAAAAAAAATAGCCTGAAAGATACAGACAAAGAAAAGCCCTCGTCATAGAGGGCTTTCTTTTATAAAATCGCTTCCCGAATGTGGTTAATAAAACGATTTAATGTATGCTGCGGTGCAAATTCCGGTATTGTTTTTTGTTGCATCATGGCTTCCAGAAAGACATTGTCATAAGGAATATGTGCCAAAACCCCGATCTCCATCTCCTGGCAATATTTATCTATTCGCTCTGCCATTTCAATGTTAATATCGGCTTTGTTAATGACTACTTTCAATGGAATATTGAATTGCCTGGCCAGTTGATGGACTCTTTTTAAATCGCCAAGGCCGGACATCGTCGGCTCTGTGACGACCACTCCCAGGTCGGCGCCGGTAATAGAAGCAATAACCGGGCAACCCACACCGGGAGGCCCGTCTGTAAGGATATAATCAGCATTAAGTTCACTGGCTTTTTCGCGGGCTCGCTCCCTGAGTTTGGCCACCAACTTACCTGAAAGATCCTCCCCTAATCCAAGGCGGGCATGTATCATAGGGCCAAAGCGGGTTTGCGATTCATACCACTCACTGTTCTCTTCCTGTTGCATTTCTATCGCTCCTTCAGGACAGGCATGCATGCATAGCTTACAGCCTTCACAGCTGAAGTCACTGATGCTATATACGCCATTGTCTTGTTTTATGGCATCAAAACGACATAACGACTGACATATCCCGCAGGAGGTGCACTTATTCTGATGGATATAGGCGAACTCTGCTCCCGGGAATTTATGAGTCTTTTTTATATCAGGTGTCAGCAACAGGTATAAATCTGCTGCATCTACATCACAATCGGTGAAAATAGTGTTTTCCATTTTTGCAGCCAACGAAGCTGTCAAACTGGTTTTTCCGGTACCCCCTTTGCCACTGATAATAGTGATCTGTTTCATGCCTTTGCTCCTTTCTTCACCTCTTTCTCAATGCGATGAAATAAATTAATAAAGCGTTGCTCGTAATCCTTATTAAAGTCAACAAATAATAGCCCGTTGGAATATTGCCCGGCCAGTTTTCGATCGAAAGGAATCTCCAACAAAACAGGAAGATCTTCAGAATTCAGGTAATCATAAAGTTCCTGTTGATTATCATGGCTTCTGTTGATCACTACACCAGCTTGTTTTTGCATCTTTTTCAGGGTGCCTATCATTAATTTCAGATCGGACAACCCAAAGGGTGTTGGTTCAGTAACAACGAGGACATAGTCGGCATCCTGGATTGTTTCCATGACAGGGCATGAAGTTCCAGGCGGAGAATCGTAAATTACAACATCCGTGTCCGGTGTTTTTGATTTAAGCTCTTTGATAACAGGCACAGAAAAGGGGCTTCCTATTTCGAGCTCCCCTTCTGTCATTTGGTGTTTCCCTACCTGATAAGTGTTGATTTTACCCAATGGCTTATCCACTTCCCGGATAGCATTATAACGACAAGCCCATAAACAAGCTCCACAACTTTTACAAAGATCAGGCATCACTTGTATATGCGATATTGGCTTGACAAAAAGAATAGCATTAAAGGCGCAAATTTCAGCGCATTCGCCACAGTACACACACTTGTCTTTGTTGATTTGCGGAATAGGTGTTGTAACCGTTTGCGAATGCTTTAACTGACCATGAATAAAAACATGATCATTGGGTTCTTCCACATCACAATCAGCCAGGGTTACCGAACAAGTGTCCGTACGCGCTATTGCAGTATAAAGATTTACAGATAGTGTAGTTTTACCGGTACCGCCTTTCCCACTGGCCACGGCAATCTTCAATTGATCCGACATGTAATAAATTTTTGAGCTTTAGTGATCGCAGCGGTTTTGACCAGTAGTTAACTCATCCCTGATCAGGTCTTCCACGGCTTCTTTGGCTGGTTTAGACTGAACACCCACATGTACCAATATATCGTTCTGGTCAAAAATGTCCTTTGCTTTTTGTCCCATTCCACCTGCTATAATTTCAGTAACGCCCAGGTCATGCAGCCATTTGGGATAAACACCAGGCTGATGAACCGGGGGAACATGCATTTGTTCTTCTGTAATAACATCATTATCAACAGTGATAATGGCAAATTTCTCACAATGCCCGAAGTGAGTACACAATTTTCCATCAATTGTAGGCACAGCTATTTTCTTCATTTTCTTTTATTTAGGTTATTGATAATTCAAACATTTGATTATCCTTTCTATAATATTCGCAGCACCAGCCTTGCTACAGGCTGGTGACTCATAAGTTAGTAGGGATATAGAAAGCAATAGAGTAACTACCACTTTCTGTTTCCAAAGCGATTCCCCATTCCGCGACCGGCGCCACCACGGCCACGACCAGCTCCGTCGCCGGCACGCATACCACGGCCACCAAAGCCTGAGTCAACGCCACGAACAGGCTCATGGTAATTTAACTGTTGATCACGGTTTAATAATTCATCCCTTGTTAAATCTCTGTTGTCCGGATTGCATCGACCCATGCGGCGTCCTGTCATCGCGCCTCTTCCCATAGGTCCTGTTCTATCATAATTTGGCATAATACTATTGTTTTTAATGGTTAAACTTATCTATTAATGACTGCAGGCTTTCATCTTTAGCCTGAAGTGTAATCATTTCAACATGCATGGCTTCCAGGGCATCGGAGGCTTTCGGTCCAAAATCACCTGAAATGATCTTGGTCACACCTCTGTTTACCAACAGCTCAGCAGCCATAGGGCCAGCTCCGCCAGAGGCTTCACGGCCGGGATTCTGAATGAATTCCGTGCTTTTGTCAGCAGGATTGTAAATCATAAAATAATTACAGCGCCCAAAGCGCAAATCAATATTGCTGCTTAGGCTGTCTCCTTCTGCACTAATGGCTATTTTAGCTTTCGGAACATTCTCTACCGCCTGCTGCCGCCGACGACCTCCTGCTCGTTTTCCCTGTCCCTGTCCACCTCCACGGCCCTGTCCCTGTCCGTCTCCGCGGCCTCGTCCACCACCTTGTGGTCCTTTTCCATCTCTGTTTGGCATATCGTTATTTGTTTTTTAATGTTGTTTGTATAAACTCTTTAAGACTGATATTATGAACATTAATATGTATCATTTCTATTCCAAGCACATCCAGTGTCGTTTTCACTTTTATACCAAATTCACCGGCATAAACTTTGGAAACACCTTTTTCTGCCAATAAATCAGCTGTCATTATCCCCCTTGCTGCCGATTCCTCTTTGTTTTTATTCCGAATATATTCGATCTGCTCATCGTCATCAATAATGGCAAAATAAGGTGACTTACCAAAGTGGTATTCCAGTTCACAGCTTAACTTTTTATCTTTTACAGCTACGGCTCGTTTCATATCGCTTCCTTTCTCATTAAATGACCACATTCAGGGCACTGAAGCTCCCGACAGGGAACTTCTTTTTGCTGTCGCTCCTCATGTCCGCATTGTTCACAAACACATTGATGCCCGGCATGTAGTGCTTCTTCTACCGTTGGATTAATATGCTCAAGCTCCGATGAACCACAAACAGCACACTGTGTCTGCACTTTTTTGTTTGATTTATATACTGAATAACAATGATGACAACGATACCACTGATCCTGAAACTGAATATTCCCTCCTTCAATTATAAAAGAACGCGACTCATTTAAAGCCTGTGCAATTTTCTTTAAGGCCCGGTCGTAAATCCTGGTAAAGGTAGGCCTGGATACATCCATTAGCTCTGCCGCCTCTAGCTGAGACAGCTTTTCATAATCAGCCAGTCGCAATGCTTCATATTCCTCATATAGCAATTTTACCGGATGATCTTCCATCTTTGATGTCCCTATTGGACGATACCCCCTGACTGTAGGAGGATTTATCATTTTTCTTTTTCGTTTTGGTCGTGGCATAATATTATTATTGTGCAAATATAATGAACATTTGTTCAAAATGCAAGTTTTTTTTAATTTGAAACTAAAATACACTATTTTATCTGTTTATAATTCTGATTCGAATGCTTCCAGTCATTGATCGGGGAAACACGCCATGACATAACATTGTCAAAACAAACGATTAATAGTTTCATTATAATCATTGGCGTATGTAATCCGATTTAGGCATATCACAGCTCGGTTCATCTTCTTAGTCTGCAAAGTAGAAATTTGCAACTCAAATCCCTGACAATTTTGTTATCTTTGACCATAAAAACGACGATTATGAAAAGGATTTTTTCTTCAGTTTTATTGATGTTAGTCATAACTATTGTCTATGGACAAGAGAGTACACGACTGCTCAGATTTCCAGACATCCATAAGGATAAAATAGTCTTTACATATGGAGGCGATTTATACATGACGACATCAAAAGGAGGCGTTGCACGCAAAATCACTACAGATGAAGGTTATGAAATGTTTGCCCGCTTCTCTCCTACAGGTAAAGAACTGGCATTTACCGGACAATACGATGGGAACACAGAAGTTTACCTGATGCCTGTTCCTGGCGGAGAGCCCAAACGCCTAACGTATACTGCGACATTAAACCGCGATCAGGTATCGGACCGCATGGGTCCCAATAATATTGTCATGGAGTGGAAGCCGAATGGAGAGGATATTATTTTTCGTTCGCGTCAGCATTCCTTTAACGATTTTGTGGGTCAGCTATACAGCATCAATAAAGCTGGAGGCCTGGAAAATCAACTGCCTGTTCCCCGTGGTGGATTTTTATCTTTCAACGAGGATGGCTCAAGGATGGCATACAACAAAGTTTTTCGTGAATTCCGCACCTGGAAGTATTACGAAGGGGGAATGGCTGATGATATCTGGATTTATGATTTCAAAACCAAAAAGACAAAGGCAATCACAAAGCATAAAGCCCAGGATATCATCCCAATGTGGCATAAGAACAAAATATACTTCCTTTCTGATCGCGACCGGACAATGAATCTTTTTGTTTATGATCTGGATACAGACAGTTTGAGAAAAATTACCACTTTCACAAATTATGATGTTAAGTTCCCGGCTATAGGACCGGAAGCTATCGTATTTGAAAATGGTGGATATCTTTACCGCCTTGATCTGAGTACTGAAAAATATCAACGCCTAAACATTTTTATTCAGGACGATCAGGAGCAGGGACGCCAAACCTGGGTTGATGCTTCTGATAATATTCAATCTGCAGATATTGCTCCTGATGGGAAACGCGTTGTTTTTGGGGCACGCGGTGAAATTTTTTCTGTACCGGCAAACAAAGGCATCACCCGAAACCTAACACAATCCTCCGGAGCTCACGATCGCAGTGCTGTATGGTCGCCTGATGGAAAATATATTGCCTACCTGTCGGATAAAAGTGGTGAATATGAGATCTACATTCAGCAGCAAGACGGAAAAGAACATGCCATTCAACTGACAGATAATGCCAGCACCTATAAATTTAGCTTGTCGTGGTCGCCGGATAGCAAAAAAATAATTTGGAGTGATAAGGAAATGCGCCTGCGTATGATCGATATCGACAACAAAAACATAACCGAGATTGCCTCCTCTAAAAAATGGGAAATCCGCAGTTACGACTGGTCGCCGGACAGCAAATGGATCGCATACAGTAAACAGGCAGACAATGACATGGCGCAGATCTATCTATACAGCCTTGAACAGGACGAATCTTTTACTGTCACCGACACCTGGTATCATTCTTCGTCACCGGAATTTAGCCCTGACGGAAAATACCTGTATTTTATTTCCAAACGGTCATTTAATCCTGTGTATAGCGAAACAGAATGGAACCATGCATACCGTGATATGTCAAAAATATACCTGGTTACACTATCCAAAGAAACGCCCTCTCCTTTTGCAACAGAAAATGATGAAGTTGATGTAGAGGCTGAAAAAGACGAGTCTGATAAATCATCCTCTTCAGAAGATATCACTGTAAATGTTGATCCTGAAGGCATACAGGAAAGAATCACCGTTATTCCCGCAGCAGCGTCAAATTATTGGAGTTTAGCTGCTGTAAAAGGCGGGATCTATTACAACCAGCGTTCCTTCAATCACAAGAAAAGCAATTTAAAATACTTTGATTTAGAGGAAGAAGAAGAAAAAACCCTGGGCAATAAGATGGGCTTTTCCATTTCGGATAATGGCAAAAAGATGTTGGTTCGCCAGGGTAAAAAATATGCAGTCATAGATTTACCCAAATCAACCATAAAGATAGAAGACGCTATAGATTTATCGCAGATGAAGATCCTGGTAGATAAGCGTAAGGAGTGGGTTCAGATTTTTGAAGAAAGCTGGCGCCAGATGCGTGATTTCTTTTACGATCCTGGCATGCATGGTGTTGACTGGCAAGAAATCCATGACAAGTACCGGCCATTAGTTGATCATGCCCGTCATCGTCACGATTTAAATTATATTATTGGTGAAATGATTGGTGAGTTGAATGTGGGACATGCCTATGCTAATGGAGGTGACCTGCCAGAGGTGGAAAAAATATATACCGGACTGTTGGGTGCTGAATTTGAAAAAGATAAGTCAGGTTATTTCAGGATAACCAAACTTCTTAAGGGCGAAAACTGGCGCAAAAATCTACGATCCCCTCTTACTGAAATTGGCGTTAACCTTGAAGAAGGAGATTTTATTATGGCCATCAACGGACAGCACCTGGACAATGTAGACAATATTTACAAAGCACTCCTGAATAAAGCCGGAAAGCCCGTAGAATTGCTTGTAGGCCAAAAACCCAAGCCAAAAGAAGGAAGAATTGTTTTGGTGGAGCCCATCAAAGATGAAGCAGATCTTTATTATTTTAACTGGGTTAGAAAAAATATTGAACGTGTAAATGAAGCAACAAACGGACAAGTGGGCTACATTCATGTTCCGAATATGGTATCTGAAGGGCTCAATGAGTTTGTTAAATATTTTTATCCTCAGCTAAACAAGAAAGCTTTAATTATTGATGATCGCGGTAATGGCGGAGGCAATGTCTCCCCAATGCTTATCGAGCGCTTAAAGCGAGAAATGACACGGTCGAATATGGCGAGGAATGCTGAAATACCAGGGCAAACGCCCGGGCAGATGCTTAGAGGCCCCAAAGTGCTATTAGTAAATCAGTATTCTGCCTCTGACGGAGACTTGTTCCCCTATGCATTCAAAAAGCACAATATGGGTACAGTCATAGGAGTACGTACCTGGGGTGGTGTTGTTGGAATACGTGGTTCTCTTCCGTTTATTGACGGTGCTGACCTGCGAAAACCGGAATACGCTTCCTATCATTCAGATAAAAGCGATTGGATTATTGAAGGTTATGGTGTGGATCCTGATATTGTGGTTCATAATGATCCGGCGACAGAATTTGCCGGGAAGGATCAACAATTGGAAAAAGCCATTGAAGTAATTTTAAAACAACTTGATGAATATAAAGAAATCCCGGATATTCCGGATTTCCCCGATAAATCCGGGAAAGATCAATAGTGTTCTTATGAAAAAGGCGGTTAATCAACCGCCTTTTCTTTTGGCTCTATCGTAAGTTGCTGCTGGTCTATGGCATCGAAAATAATATAAAAACCAGTACTATCGGAATAGGTCTCTGCCTCGCCCTGAGCTAACTCCACTCTTAGGGGTTCAAAATCAAGACGAACACATAAATCTTCTATCTGCTGCTGATCCTCGAGATGCGTTGTAAGGTAATGCTTGCCGTTTTTTACAATATAGGTTGTATTCAGATCCAGAAGCAGCTTTCGAAATTCCGCAATTTCAGATATTTCTGCAATCCAGCTTTTGTCGCTTTGAACAGAATCAATCAGGTTTTTCAAAGGAATCAGGGTCGTATCATTAAAGCCCACATAGGAAGGATGCCCTTGATAAACAAACACCCCATGATATTTTCTGGCAACAAATTTACGGTAATTGTTCAGATACTTGTCATAAATCAATGCCTTCTCATACAAAATAACATCAGACAAATTATCAAGGTCTTCCAGTAAATGATAAAAAAAATAATCGTCATGATAAACCGGGCCAACCTCCATCATATCAGATGTTTTATAATAACCATTACCAGAAAAAACCAGATTATGAGGCACAACACTCCCATGGATAAATTCCAGGTTATTTACTCCAATACTGCTTTCATACTGATAACCTTTTTCATCTAACGCCTGAAATCCCCAAACCGAAGTCATAGTATATGGAAAGCGAAAACCATAAAAACTGGTCTGCCAATACTCTTCATTTTCCAGGATATCTCTTACCGCTCTGGCATAATTAAGCGATCGGTAATTTAAAAACTGATATCCTCTGCTGTTCAACGACAGTTCCTGATTATTCAAGTATTTCTTAACCCCTGAGTTTACCCTGGCGCTGACAAATATTTCAGGTGTAATTCCCCTGGATTCCGTCAGCTCAAAAAGCCGTTTATATTCGTCAAGAGAACCGCTCCCATTCAGGCTTAAACTAAATGCATAGTCATAACCTGAAGGCCATGGCCACAGCTGTGCGCTAATTTTGTTTTTTCTTTTGAAATCCCTGACTACATGATGATAAAATTGTGTGATTTTTTCAGTGCTTAAAAATCCTCCTTCCGAAGCAGGATGCAAAAAATCAGAAGAAGCAAGCAACCAGGATATCCCATTACCACTATGATTTTTAATAACTGCCGGCATAGAATCGCTTCCATTTTTCCACCAGGCACTGACTACCAAATCATTGCTTAAAACACTATCCACCACCAGGGTATAAAAGTTCTCCCTGGCTTTAGGGCGAATCTCTTCAGCCTCCTCAGAACACAAGGATCCATAAATATGATATCCTTCCATATTTTTTTCTTTTAAGGTCACGCCATAGACATCCGCTAAAGGATAATGCTGCGGATTCAGTGTCTGAAAAAGTGTAATCCGGTCGGTTCCTTCCACCAGGTTCCGGCCTACATTATCACCTGAAATCAACACTCCTCCCAATTCAACAAAACGCTTTATCTGCATCATTTCCTTTTCTGACATATACGACAGCGAATATTGACGATCTGCATCATGATAGCCAGGCGCTGTAGAGACAATCAGAATATTATAATTGTAAAGCTCTTCCGGTTTAAACAATATATCCCTGGATTCGAGGCGAACCGGAACACCAATTGTATTAAACGCCTGCAAGGCAATCACAATGCCTTTAGGTAGCGCCGCCTCATCAACTTCCAGGCCCGTTGTTAGAACTAAAACCTTTGGTAAGTGGCTGGCTAACGTCTGCTCTTCATCGCTTGAAGTTGATGGCTTGTCTTTTTGACATGCTGTCAGCAAAACCATTGCCAAAACTACCATGAAGATAAATTTAAAATAGTGTTTTACCATATTTCCTGAATTGTTGTTTGCGTATTAGGAACCATATTAAAATAGACATGCCCCTTACGATTCGTTAATGTATATTCTTTGGCATCAGAGCGAATTTTCACATGCGGTGCATCGGTTTGAAAGCAAATAGTCACCGGATGATTATAAATGTCAGCATCCAGTTGATTAACCAATGAAACAAAAATCGTATTATCATACTGAACGATTTCAATTTCAGACTCTTTTTTTAGTTTTTGATATCGGTAAACGTCCCATTCCGGAGCTAACCAGAAATCATAATTGCGAGCCAGACGCAGTTGCCATTCAAAGGCTTTTTGATCAATAAACAATTCGCTTCCACGAGTTTGCGTTGTATCTTCTAAAAAATACCTGTAATTAACAACCAGCCAATTATCTTTATTATGGCTAAAAACAGAATCAGTGGAAGGCAAAGAATGCCTGTAGGCATCAATGTTCGTAAATGTGATACCATTCACACTATAATTCACTTTTTCCGTATTGAAAAGTAGCAGGGAATTCTGATCAAAAGATTCATCAGCCCCATATTGCATAGATAAAGGATACTTTTTCAGCCATGGCCGAACATCAGCGGGTTCAGTTGAGGACTTATGCTGCAGTACAATATCATGGCCATTATTATGGATTACATTTATTTCGTGCAGACTAAACCGGCGTCTCATCCCGGCCTCATCCAGCTCGTGACGTTCCGGACTATCGGCTACAAACGAAGGGACTACACCAAAAGAAGCTTTGGTGTGGTATTTTTCCAGCACTGGTACTGCAAATTGAAGCTGTGAATAGTCGGTGCCCAAAAAGCGGAAAGACACAGCTCCTTCTTTATTCTGATAAAAATCACAAATGCGAAAATCCCTGGAAGAACTATTTCCCTGATACGTCGGAGTATCAGAAACTATTTCATTAGCATTCAAATGTTTAAAATAGTGCTGCAAGCTATCATAGAGCAATTTTGGTTTGACAGTGTAAGTGGGCATTTCCCAGGAATCCCAAAGATATTTATAATAGCGCTGTTCCGGAATCTCAGCTAAAGGACTGCCTTTTTTATCCGTGATAAAGAATTTTATATTAAAACCTTCGGTTTTACTTACTTCAATATCCGACGTTCCTTCTTTATCATCTAAAACATAATGATTAGCAGGGTCACTAACATTTAACAGATGCCAGGTTAAGCGCATTTCCAGTTGTTTTGTCTGTGAATTCCAAAACCAATCGGCATTGGAAGATTCTGGTTTTTGGCTATTGCCGTGAATTAACGGACTTCGATTTAACAGCAATGAATCAAAATACTCTCCTGTAATGGACATCCTGCCCCGATTTGTCAGCATATATTGAGGAATGAATAGTCCATTAGCATTTTTTTTCGAACGGTAAACAGGGATATGATCATTATAAATATCAGTAAACACAGAATATGGCTCATCGACAAAGATATTGGCACTATCGGGATTGACTATTTCGATAAGAAATTCAAACCCACGGTCAAAATATTTATCCAGAAACGGAAGCTGATGATCTCCTTTTTCTTTGCTATAGGTATCTATGGCAATATATAAATTCTGTTTACGAAAATCCAGCTGATCAAATTTGGAAGCCAAATAGAAATAAGCCGGATCGGCATCAAACTGAACAGACAGGTGTTTTGATTTCTGCAACTCCCCTTTCCAGTCGGAAAAATCCCCATCCATCATATGTTTTTGAGATTCCAGGGCTAAAATCCCAAAATTTTGTTCCGGGTTTTCAATATTGTGCCATAGTTTACGATTATGAAAAGGTTTTTCAAAGTCCATAACAAGCCAATTGTGCTTAAACCATTCGTCGGTCCACTCAAAATAAACAGCACCGGCACAGCCTGTTTGGAATATATCACGGGTCAGCTGCATGGATATCTCAGCTTGTTCCAGCTCATTGTGCCCACCCTGGTCATATCCCAGCGGTGTCTGATGACTATTGCCACGGCTATCCGGAATTCCATATTCAGCGATAATCAGAGGCATGCCTTCATGGCGCGACTTCAGATCTTTAAGGTAACCGAAATAATTGTCGTTGCGGCCCTGAGTATTCTTAGCCTGGGCATATTCATCTTTCAAATAAATATAGTCCGGGTAGTAAGGGTAGACATGGTAGGAAGCAAACAGGCCTGGGGCAAACAGTTCGCTGGTATTAAAGCGCTCAAAATGAACCGACTCCAGGTCGTTATCAAATTCTCTGACTTTTTCATTTTCAATAATTTCCGTATTATGATACATCGGATCCAGCGGCAGCCAGTTCACAAATGACAACGGATATTGTTTTTTATAGATTTGCGTTTGATAGCGGGCCGTAAAGTCCATAATTTCAGCCAGCCATACTTCCATGGCATTGCCTTCAACCAAGGAAACAAAGTCGCCATAGTAATGGTCATCCTGGTGTTTTTGATTGGTAATAAAAACCCCATTAGGCTCCCACTCCCTCCCCAGCACCAGGCCGGCCAGATACCGGGAAACATCGGTGGCATAAACACCCGATGCTTTCCCTGTTTCAGGCTCAAGAACAGCATTCCCATGAAGCACGTCCAGCGCATCCCTGATTTCCCGTTTAAATTCATTGGTGTATGCAACGTCCTTATAGTCATGATCAGGAGGTTCTTTAGCCCATACTCCATGGAGCAAAAATAAGGGATGATCCTGGTGGTTAAGATTGTATTGAGCAAAAGCTTCGTAAAATTCAGGAGGTAAAATAGTATAAACCCGGATAATATTGGCATTCATACGGCCTATTTTTACAAACCACTGCATATATTGCTCAAAAGTAAGGGCAAATTCCGCCGGAAATTTTCCGGGTAAGGCCAACCCAAGGTTAACACCTTTTACCAAAAGTGTTTCCCAATGTGGATTCGACTGCTGATATCCCACGGTCAATTGCTGAAAATAATCACCCTTAGTCTGGAAGTACGAAACGGATTCTTTCGACAATGCCGTAAGCTCTTCATACGTCATAGCTTCCAGCACCGGAGGCCCGCTTACTTGTTCCTCTGGATATACCTCCCTGACTTCAGGTGATGAGTTATCCAGCTGGATTAGCTGATACACCAGTATACTCAGCAAAACAACAAATCCGATAATGACAACAATTTTCCCTTTCATCGTATTACTCATTACGCCATTTACTCATCCGCGTGTGTGTTGCGCCTTAGGCGGATCATGGCCTGGTTCTTCTCTATATTAGGCCTGTAATTTTAAAAAAAGCTGTAAAATTTTCATAATAAGGATTATAAAACCTGCTACTTCCTATTGAAAACGACATGATATCACCCTGATATCCTACCTCCAGGGAGGCCGACCAGTTATCCGCGTCGATCGTACCACTCTGCTCAAATTCACGAATATTACCGCTTCCTGTCGTTGTACTTTCCAAATAATAATATTTTTCAGACCCCAGGTGATAGGCGTACATTCCATAAAGATAAAATGAATGAAACTGGTGATATAGCGATCCCTTAAGACCCGTTAAAAATCGATCATTCGGTGTGTAATAGGCTGGTGATAAATACTGATAGTCAAAATAGGAATGATTGATTCCTAGCTTAATATCCGGATCATCAATTATTTGATAGTTACCACTCAGATGATAACTAAAATACCCGTTGACATCCTGAACCAATGGCTCAGAACGGTATTGGTGAACAGCCTTTTGATCTACATATCCTGTTTGTATATTTAAAGAAGCAGTAATGTTATTTCTAAAATCCAGTTTTACCTTATTGGATAAGGCTTTACGCCCTACTTTATTCCAGTAATAAAAATAATGATAGCCAGCATCAAGTGTATTTTCAAAAATAATCTTGTCTGTTTTGTTTTTGAAGTGCCAACTAAGTCCATAGGTAGTTAGGCGTTGATCGCTGGAGCTTGCTCCCAGATATACACTCAAGCGATTCCGCTCATTCATCCAGTTTGCCTTCAGCCAGGTATTGTCAAACCAACGTATTGTATCATTTTGTGTTGTAAAGTCTCTGTTGGAATAATCCAAAAGAATATTAGCAGAGAGCTCCCAGGAATCCGTCAATCGTTTCTTAATCTGATATTTCTGTATGAAAGCGTCGATTTTATATGTTTCTTCTACTTCCTGTAAATATTGTGCCTGCGCACTAATATTGAATTTTATTTCATTTTGGATATTTTGGAGTTGATCTTTGATTTCTTCATTATCAGGGTCGAGTTTCAGTGCTTTCTTATAATACTTTAAGGCAGTAACTGGTTTGGCTTTCCAGTAATACATTTTGCCAATTCCGGCCCAGGATTGCGACCACGAAGAATCCTGGAGGATAGCTTTATGATATACCTTTATGGCCTCATCAAGTTGTCCATCAAAGCTCAAAGCTTTGGCCCACAAATGATAAGCAGGCACCACATCAGCTTGAAGCAATACAGCATTACGGGCTTGCGCAATAGCTTTCGACAGCTTTCCTGTTCGGATATTGCAACGTGATAACCCCATTAATGCTTCCACATCGCTACTGTCGCGTTGATATATCCTTTGAAAATAATAGCTAGAAGAGTCACATTGATTAGTCCGATAAAACAGCCTTCCCAACGCCAAATGCGCATCATAATCTTTGGGCTGCAGTTGTAATACTTTTGAATAATAACGTATGGCCTGATTGAAGTCTCCGGCCTGCCGGGCTTCATACCCTTTTGAGCGGAAATAGTCTGCGTCCTGCTCCTGACCTTTAAGCATCAACGACAAGCCTGCCAATATCACGATCAAAATAACTCTCATTTTTTAATTACCCCCTTACGTTCAAATTTCATCCAATCGTTTTTTCGTCTGATTATATTATAGAACCCTTTTAACTGGGCAGCCATTTTAAAGAACGAAAAAGAAAACTCCCCGAATATACCGGCAAAGATAAGTATAAGCCAGTCAACAAAGGATTTATATCGCAAAGCCTCTCTGCTTGTCGCAGAACGTTTTTTACTCCAGTATTCAATAATTGCTGTAATCGAAGTAGTGATAATAGCTGTAAGCAAAATAACGCTGATCAATAACAGCAGCACCCATTGCACATCAAGGATATTGTAAACAGCTGCGAGGACTATCACCAGTAATGCCAGGAGCTTAATAACGGGTGCGAGCATTTCAAAAAACAAATAATACGGCAAGCCCAGCAAGCCGGCTGTTTTGTAGCGTGGTTCAAAGATCATAGCACGGTGATAAAACAGAGACTCCATCAGGCCTTGATGCCAGCGGGCGCGTTGTCTGAACAAGTTCTTCCCTTTATCAGGGACTTCTGTCCAACAAACGGCATCAGGTAAAAACATGGTTTTGGCCTTTCGCTGTTTGTCTTTACGATAGCGAAACAGCCTGACAACGATTTCCATATCTTCACAGACTGTTTGTTTGCCTTTACCCAGATGTTTTTCGATATATGGGTGCTGATTTTTGCTACTTAAAAATCCCCCTACGGCATGCAGGTCCTGCTTTTGATACACAGAAAAAGCACCAGACATTAACATCAGCGCATTGATTTTGCTTAAGCCGATACGGGCAATCAAAAACGATTTGATATACTCTATAATTTGCCACAAAACCCATATGTTTTTAGGCATCTGCGAACTAATCACCCGATTATTTTCCAGATGAACACCATTTGAAGCCGCCAGCTGTCCACCGGTAACCATCACATCCTGGTCGTGAACAAAAGGACGGATGACCGTTTTTAGTGCTTGCTCATCCAGCAAAGAATCTGCATCAATGGTGCATATATAACGGCCCCTGGCGGCGTTTATCCCGGCATTTAAAGAATCTGCCTTGCCTCCGTTTTCCTTGTCTATTACAATTAAAGGTTTTTTTTCTGATTGATAAATCCGCTTTATTTTTGCTGTTTGTAAATCCCGCGCAGTGGAAATCTCGATTTCATTCAGCTCAAAGCTTGCCTGCAAAGCTTTTATGGTATTATCTGAAGATCCGTCATTGACAATAATTAGCTCAAAATCAGGATAATCCAGACCCAATAACATTTCTGTGCAATAGGCCACAGAAACTTCTTCGTTGTATGCCGGGACAATAATACTTACCGAATGTCCGGTGAAATCAACCTCCTCAACATCGTCTGCTTTGTTTAACCTTAAACGAAATACGATAAAGGAATAAAGATACAAACCAATGTCTGACAACAAATAGCCAATAAAATAGATGATTAAAAGCTTCTCCAGAATTTGGTATACAACAAACATAGTTGTGTCTCTGATTTATGAAACAGAAAGCGTATTTGACAACGACAAAGATACAAACTTGCGCCCGTATATCAAGTAATGCATTGTCAGCATCAAAAAATGACAACAAAACAATCTACTTCTGGGCTCGTTTAAAGTAAAATGTAGATAATTCATCAAAATTATCAGGTCGTTGCTCGTTGAAAGATGTTGCCAGTTTGAAATGATCTTTATCAGAAAACTCGAGCAGACAGCACATGGTTTCTGTTGTATCTTTTTCGGTAAGCGTCACGGATATATCGAGGTGATGAGGATTTTTCTCCTTATCCAGTTTCCAGGTTAACTGCCCCTTGTCTCCATCAAGTTCAAATCCTCTTCCAGATAATTTGATTTCTGCAATTGCCATATCAATATAGCCATCTGCATGAAATGTCAACAAAAGCTGATTCCCTTCCTTACTAATACCTTCCCATTTTCCATAAATCGTGTCTGCTTCATAATTTGGCACTACCGTGAAACTAAACAGGAATAGCGAAATGAAAAGAAAGGCAAGTCGTTTGTTCATAACTAACTAAGTAATATATTCAAAAAAGAATGTGCTTTGCGATATAAAAAATCAGAACAATCAAAAAGCAGTTACAAGCCTTTTACCATTCAAAATTGATATTCGGAAGATAGGATAAGTGCAATTTATAGCGACGATCATCAAACCCTCGATCACTGGTCAATTCATAGGCTATGCATTTGCCGATTAAATTACGTACCTGAAAGTCAGTAAATCCGTCATCAACCAGTCGTTTAAATGTTTGGGATGTAATTTTGGGCTCCTCTTCCTCCAGGTGCATGTCAATCATCTCATTAATTTCTGCAACCAGGTCAGCATCATGACTCAAAGTTTCAAAATCCATAGTCCAACTATTTAATAATTATCTCCCACTAAAATACAACAAATTCTACACCTGGGCACAGAAAAAATGTAAAAAACACCACCGGGACAAATATCCTGTTGCGGATAAAAACAAAACAGGTCATAACCAGCTATTAACCAAACAAAGCCCCTAAATTGGGCAAAGCCCTTTTTGCAGCATCCATCATTGCTTTTTCAGCATGCTGTTCAGCTTCGTCCAAAGCCTTGTTGGCGGTTGCTTTGATAATCTGTTGCAAATTTTCAGGGTCAGCTGTATTCAACAAATCTGCTGATATTTGAATATCTACAATTTTCCTGTTTCCATTAACGATAACGCTCACATCCTCATTGTCGGATGTCTTTGCTATTTTCATCTGCTCAAGGTCTGCTTTCACCTCACTCTGAGCTTCTTTTACTTGTTCTTTGATATTTCCAAACATAAAAATTGATTAAAGTGTCATACTACGAAATATACCCTCAACAGCTTAACGATACGACAGTTAATTTGCGTCATTTGTTATCTTTTGAGGTTTAAACAATGCCCCTTTATTTTTGCGACCATCGATTTTCACCAGCACAGGATGCTGAAAACGCACATGGCGGATAAATTCATCTTCATACACAGCCTTTTGCTGATCGAGAAATTCAGTATCATAATATCCATCCTGAATAAAAGGATTGATTGTAAAATATCCCACCTGAAAAGAAGTCAGATTTTGAAAAAAATGAGTTCCCTGCGAGGGGTCGATACGATAGTTTTTCAATCCTGATTCTACGATTAGTCTGGCTTGTGAAATCTGTGTCCATTTAACAGGAATACCAAGCCAGGGATCGCTGGAACCCCAGCGTCCCGGACCTATCAGGGCATAATAAATGTTTTGTTCTTTGAACTGCTGATTTAGTTTTTCCAGTCTGTCAGCAATTTCGGAATTTTTTGATGGGTTAAAAGAATCGGGTCTGACATAAACGATATCATGAATATTGCGCATTTCTCCATTGCCTAAAGCAGAATTAGAATAAATGATAGTTTCATCATATTCTATTTGATTCACCATATCTACAATGCCTTGTTCTTTTTGCTGAACGATAGGGCGTATTTGCAACATGCTAAACACCTTAGGATGATCACTGGGCGTATTAAGGTTGACCGCAAACTCAATTTCTATCGGATTGTTCATCGCCCGTTGGCCCATATCCAGCATGTCGCTCAAAATTTCTGCAAGAGGGAATTTTTTGTTTTTCAGTATGTTTGCAAATGTAACCAATTTTTTGCCTTTATAATTGACCCCATCTCTGAGCACATGATTCGTAAAATCGTATGTCGAAAAGACATGTTTAAAATGGGGAGAATCAGCAACATCACTAACTTCAATTTTCTTCAGGTTAACGGCATCATCCACAGAGGGCTTAAAGCTTTCGCTCTTGAGATCAAGAGCATAAAAGTATTTTTGAGTATCTCGCAGAGCCATATCCGGGGAAGACAGTTGCAATATTTTCTTAGGGTGTTTAGGTGAAAACCTTAGCGAGTGTGCACCGTCGACAATATACTTCCCCAGTCCGATAGCTACTGATGCTATACCATCTTCGGACTTTTCATCATTAATAGGATAAAAGTTTATAGAGCGGGCCACACCAGATATTGTAGGGGAAAACAGTTCGCCCAGGTCTTCATGCGTACTTCCGCACACTTCTTGCAAAACAATGGCCATTTTTTCTTCATCAATAACATTGGATGTTGCTTCCATGTATGCCTTGCTATCCTTATAGAAAACGGAGGCATAAACACTTTTGATGGCTTTACTCAGTAGCTCAAGCATCAGATTTTCATCCTCAGGGATACGGGGAATCATATAGGTGCTATATATGCCGGCAAAAGGCTGATAATGGGAATCCTCCAGCAGGCTGGAGGAGCGAATTGCAACCGGATTGCGCGCAACCTGTATAAAGGCCAACAGGTCTTCATGAATACGTCCGGGCAGGCTAGCATCGACAAAATAATTCAGGATTTCATCATCGGAATGCGCGGATAACGCAATATCATACAGCTCATTCTCTTCCATAAACTCATCAAACACATCCGTACTCAAAACAACAGTGCGAGGGATAGTAATGATAACATCCTTGTATTTATCCATTAAATTCTGCTTTTTCAAAAGCGAATCGATAAACGCCAGTCCTCTGGCTTTTCCACCTATAGAACCTTCGCCTATACGGGAGAAAATAAGATATTCATCAAAGCGTTCCCGGTAAAACTTGGCAATCACGCCCCTGCCCCTACCTCTTCGGTATGAGGCAATGGTGTTAAACAAAAAACGGCGTATTTCATCCAGGTTTTCAAAATGCTCTGGCCTTAAATGCTTTAACATTTCAGCAATAGGAAATAAAGCACGGGCATTTAACCATTTTGAGATATGGTTTCTGTTGATATGATAGCTGAGTGTCTTGTCGGAAATAGTATACAGCTTCTGCTGAAAAGACTGTAAGTCGGTGGCCTTGTCAATTTCTTCGCCGGTAGTAGGATCAAGGAACACAAAATCCCCAAAGGCAAAGTTTTGCACAATATAATCCCGCAATTCTTTCAGCAGGGTTTTGGAATTTTTATTGATAAAGCCAACGCTTTCGCGTTTGGCCAGCTTTTCATTATCTCCATCGCTGGATTGCAGTAAAAACGGAAGAAACTTATCTTCTTTTCTCACTTTCTGACAAAGGCGAACACCGGCAAACTTATCCATTTTTCCATTGCGAGAATAGCTGATATCGGAAATCAGACCCAAAAGATTATGTTTATACTTTTCATAATAGCGTGTAGCTTCTTCATAGGTCCTTGCCAGCAATATTTTAGGTCTGCCCCGCATGCGCAGCATTTTCTGATGCTCATTCAGGCCTTCCGCCATAAATTTCTTCGACTGCTTAAATATGATACGGTAGATATTAGGAAGGTAACTGGAATAAAACCGGATATTGTCCTCCACCAAAATAATCACCTGTACCCCAACTTTTTCAACATCATAGTGGACATTCATGCTATCCTCAATTAGCTTAATGATGGCTAGCAAAATATTTGCATTTCCAAGCCAGCAAAACACATGATCGATGGCGCTAAGGTCTTCCCGGGCAAGCTTATCTGTAATCTCTTGAGAAAAAGGGGTAAGTACAACTATAGGGATTTCCGGATACTCATTTTTTATCGAGATCGATAACTGAAACGGATCCATATCGCCTATGCTTAACATAGAAATCACCAGGTCGATTTGCTCGGAACGTAAAATGTCCCATGCTTCCTCTGCTGAAGACACCTGCAAAAATTGTGGCGGATAACGCAAGTTTAAGGATACATACTCGTTAAAAATCTGTTCATCAATGCGGCCATCTTCTTCCAGCATAAAGGCATCATAGGTTGAACATATCAACAAGACCTTACTGATGCGTTTGCGCATCAGCATGTCAAACGAAGTATCCGAAAAATAATACTGGTTTTCCGGTTTATAGTGACTGTAATCCACTGCATTCATAGAATTAGTCCTTCGTGCTTTTTGACTCGTAACAATCGATGGTTTTTATCATTCCGGAGGAAGGATAAAAACGAATTTTATCATAATATGCCGGCAGTGAATGAATGGTTCCAAACTGACTGACAGGATACACTGCCTCTGCTTTAAGTTCTTCGCCCAAATAAACCTTGATGTTAGCCGCTTGAGGCATCCGATAATAAAAACCATTGGCTTGATCGCTTTCAAGCGTATCATTGATACTGATGTTTTTGCGGAGCAAAGCACCGTCATGCTTAGTATCCAGATGTAAATATACCGGTTCCGCATTTAAGGCCGCTTCTTTTACACCTTCGGTTTTAGAGAAATAGAATAATGGTTCGTGGAATTCTACTGTGCTCTTTAAGGGCGTATGAGTATAACGATAATGCATGGTATGAGAGGCCTGCAAACCCGTAAATAGTTTCAGGTAATCATTCTCGATTTTTTCCAGTTCGTCATACATATATTCCATGGTTTCACGCGAATAGGATATCTCCTGATATCCTGTGATCAGTTTCATCTTTTGTTCTCTTACTTTCAAAATAAATTCTGCTGCTTCCTGTGCTTTTTGCTCCATGGATTTTTCGACCATCTTTCGTTTCAGGATACGCTTTTTTATTGTTACTGTATCTCGGGTAACCTCCTGTATAATAGTATCTACTCGCTCATATAGGTTTTCATCAGGGAAATATTTAAATGTCTCACTAAGGTCGCTCCTATCTTCATCAACGCTATAGTTAAGCTTTGTCTTTACATCAAAGTCTGAAGTATTGTTGACATTGGCCAATAGGCCGGACTCTGTTAACTCTAGCATTAAACGCTTATTGTTTTTGTCGCCGGGCTCTAAAAACTCGACAAAATAAAATTGTTGGGGATCCGGTTCATGATGTGTGGATATTTTGATATCCAAAATATCATATGTTGATTTACTTTGGTCGATAACATTGTCTATCCCAAGATAACGAGATGCATATTCAGCATAAGGGCCCGGATAATAATCTGTTTTTCTGACTGATACTTTAACGATGACATTAGTACGTGGCAGGGCATAATACACTCCCTGCTTTTGCTTCATGTCTTTTTTTGTAGAAATTTCAGCCAGGCTGTCAGCATGTTGATTCAGGTCCTTTACAGGACTTACCTGAAACATTTGAGATGACTTACATGCAGCAAAAGTAATGAGAACAAGTAAAAACAAAAGCTTCTTCATGAGTTCAATATTTTATTTATTTTATCCTAAGAAGGAAACATATTTTATTAACGGCTCAATATGCGTTTTTCCAACCTGGCTTGCTAAAATAATGCAGTTTTCCGTGTTATCAAAACACCATTAAGCAATTCAGTGAACGAAAATAATATTTTCCGCTCAGCCTGTCACTATTATTTTTTAGAAACAGCGAGTAAGCCCAGGAAAACCAAAGCTCCATTAAGCAGTAATAACTCAAAACCAAACTCATAGCCATTAAACCACTGAGTTGAATTAGAACTAATAATATAACATATTACAGGTGACAGTATTGCAATAAAGGGTACCAGGCTATCCTTCGGTCTTTTTTGAGTAAAAATTCCAAAAGAAAACATACCCAGCAAGGGACCATAAGTATATCCGGCTATAGTGAAAAGCTTAGAGATTACGGATGAATCATTAATGGCATTAAAGATAATAATCACTATAATTACGGTAACAGCAACGCCGCCATGAATCAGCTGGCGCATATTAATCTTTTGTTTTTCAGACAGGTGTTCATTTTTATCCAGCCGCATAAAGTCGATACTAAAAGAGGTGGTCAATGATGTCAGTGCACTGTCAGCACTGGAGTATGCAGCCGATATCAGTCCTATAAGAAAAACAATCCCGGCTATACCACCAAGATATTTCAAAGCAATAAGCGGGAACAGATCGTCCGTGGTTTGCGGGACATTTATGCCATTGGCTTCAGCAAAAATATAGAGCAAAATACCCAAAGAAAGAATAAGGATATTCATAGGTACTAATGCAATGCTCATAGAATAAATATTCTTCTTTGCATCTTTCAGATTTTTGCAACTGAGGTTTTTCTGCATCATATCCTGGTCCAGGCCCGTCATAACAATGGCGATAAAAGCACCACTTATAAACTGTTTTAAAAAGAAATATTTATGCTGCCAGTCAAAAATAAACATGCGGGAATACTTGCTATCTGATATTGCCCCTACCATATCCATAAAACTGTAATCCATTTTATTGCCGATAAGGACAATGGATACAATAATTGTGGCCAGCATAAAGGTAGTTTGCAGCGTGTCCGTCCACACAATAGTTTTAATGCCTCCGCGATAAGTGTATAACACCATCAGGAAAATAAAAATAACAACTGTGAGCCAGAATGGCACATTCCAGGCATTAAACACAAACAATTGCAATACATTTACAACAAGAAACATCCGGAAGGAAGCCCCTATAACTCTGGATACCAAGAAATAAAATGCTCCGGTTTTGTACGACCAGAATCCCAGCCGGTGTTCCAGATAGCTATAGATTGATGTCAGCTTCATCCGATAATACAACGGCAGCAAGACTTCAGCGATCACGGCATACCCAACAAGATATCCAAATACGATCATCATGTATGTGGAAAGGGATGAGCCAACATCACCAGGGATAGAGATAAAAGTAACCCCGGAAAGCGATGCCCCGATCATGCCATAGGCTACAACAAACCACGGTGACTGCCGGTTACCGACAAAAAAGCTTTCATTATTGGCTTTGCGTGAAGTGAACCAGCTAATAAGTAGCAGCAAAGCTGTGTAAATAAAAAATGTAATTAGAATATCGCGGGGCGTCATCAAACACTAATCTTTTATAATTTTGCGCTAAATTAGTGCTTTTATAAATTGTGGAAACCATATGGAACAAAATATCCCTTCGCAATGGGTCGAAAATGCAGTACATGAACTCAGTCGCCTGCCGGGAATCGGTAGAAGAACGGCGCTGCGCCTGGCGCTTCATCTGCTTAACCAAGATGCTGAAATTGCTAATGCGCTTGGAAATGCTGTGATTAACATGAAAGAGAATGTTCGTTACTGTAGGCAATGTCACAATATTTCGGATAAGCCGGTTTGCAATATTTGTTTATCTCCTACCCGAAACAAGCAAACTGTCTGTGTTGTAAGAGATGTACGTGATGTGATGGCTATAGAAAATACGGCTCAATATAACGGACTGTATCATGTTTTGGGTGGTATCATAAATCCTATGGAAGGAATTGGACCACAGGATTTAACCATCAACTCCCTGATCAAACGTGTTAGTGAAAATAAAATTAAAGAGCTGGTTTTAGCATTGCCCTCATCTGTAGAAGGCGATACTACAGCTTTTTATATTGTCAAACAGTTAAAAGATATTCCGCTAACTATTAGCTCCATTGCCCGTGGTATCAGCGTTGGTGATGAGCTGGAATACGCAGATGAAATCACCCTGGGCCGCTCGATAAAAAATCGTGTACCCTGGGATAACGGCTGATAATGCAAGATGCAAAAGTGCGTGATTTAAAGGTTTATAGATTTACCACCCCCTTTGAATATTGCTACCGCAATGCAACAGGCTAAACCGTGAAATGCGACAACAGAAGCATATTTTATCGGGCTTGGGTTTAGGATAAGCTTATAGCTATAGAAAAGTTCGGTGCATAAATTATTAGCATTTGTGTACCGGATTTTTTTTTTGTATATTAGCCCAAAATAGGTTTTAAACGTATCAGAACATTATATGAGGCCGGTCTAAAAAGCCTTCAAACTGCTGATTTTTGTCATTTTTACCCCTAACCACTAAAGGGGCAACGCTAAAAATCAGCAGTTTGAAAAAAGTTTCTTTCAGGAAATTTAGGGGTCTTAAGGCTTTTTAGGCTGCACTCTTATATTAAAAGCATTAAAATATTATTGGTAAGCTTTAAAAACCCATAAAAATATCAATTATGAGATTTCTTCAAACTTTTCGCGCATTTTTACTCTTTCTTTTTGTTATTCCGTTTTGCGCACAGAGCCAGGACAAAGCAAATACAATTATCAATGAGGCCATTAAACAGTATCAAAAACAAATGGATAATGTGAATGATATGACTACGGTCTATGAAGATGGTATTTCATATTACAAACAAAGTACAGATGTTATTAAAACCCGCTCTGAGTTTACCTCTGCTGATGGTTATACAACAACAAGTATTTATGATGGATCCTATTACTGGACTAAAGATGAAAAGAACGACAAGATGAGTAAAGAAGAAATGGAAACAGCACCGCAGGAAATGGTATACTATCTTGATGATATCGAATTCACATACAAAGGCAAGGAGCGTTTTGACAATGCCCAATGTCATGTTGTTAAAGCAGAAGACGTCAGCATAAATGATTTCCCCATGGCTGCTACAAAACAACAACTGCAGGCTATTGAGCAGGAAGATATGACTTTTGATGTCACTTTATACATTGATGAAGACAAAAAAGTAAACCGCAAAGTAATTCTTGAAATAAAAGACCTGGACCTTCCCGGTGACATGAAAACAAGAGGTGCCTCTATGACCATGATCAACAAAGACTTTCGAAATATTAAAGGACTTGATGTTGCTTTCAAAACAGAAACAATGATAGATATTGAGATGTCAGCTGAAGAAAAAGCACAACTAAAGGAAGCACAAAAACAGATGAAGGAAATGGAGAAGCAAATGAAAGACATGCCTCCCAGCCAAAGGGAAATGATAAAGTCGCGCATGGAAGAAATGCAGAATATGGGAATGGGTATGCTTAGCGGTGAATCAAAAGAAGTCAAAATTATTGAAAAGGTAGAGATTAACACAGGCCTGGATGACAGCCTCTTTGATCCTGAAAAGCTATAAAATCTGTCAAAATAAAAATTATTATTTTAATGCATTAAGCAGCAAAGTCTTGCCTGAGGATGTTACTGTTATGGTAGTTTGATCAACCATAGTGAGCCGGCCTGTTTTACCCTTTTGATAGGAAATAACATGCTCTATGTTGATCAGAAATTTTTTGTGAACCCGCAAAAATCCATATTCCTCTAATTGCTGCTGGATGGTCTTTAGTGTTTTGCTAATAATTTTTTTACTTCCATCCATCAATGTAAATTCTGTATAGTTATTGTCGGCCTTGCAACTGACAATGTTCCGTATTTCAATAAGATCAAAACCATTGACATGGGGGAATACAAACTTTCTGCCTTGCAAGGCTTTGTAGTCTTTAGCTTGTCTGATGGTATTTTCTTCTTGCTGCTGCTTCTTTTTGGTATTAATTAGCCTTCTGACTTTGTCCACTGCTTTTATCAGATCTTCAATATCAACCGGTTTTAGGATATAATGCACTGCATCATGATTCAGGGCTTTGATAGCATATTGTTCATAAGCAGTAATAAAAATTGTTTCAAATTTAATGGCTCCAACTTTATCCAGGATATCAAAAGCATTGCCAAAGGGAAGCTCGACATCCAAAAACACCAGGTCAACATGCTGGTTTCGTAATTTTTCGATGGCTACATTCGCATCCGAAGCAGTGTCGATTACATTTACGCCAGGGCAATATTTATCAAGATAGTGCTCAAGTGTCTCTCTGGCGGGCAGTTCATCTTCTACTATGATTGCTTTAATCGGCTCCATGATTAATTTTTTGGATATGATGATAGCTAAACGGAGGAATCCATATTTCTACTTTGGTGCCTGAGCCATTTTCATGCAAATCAGATAACTGCTGGCGTATTTTTTTCTTGTAAATCTGACTTAACAGTGACAGGCGTTTTTGGGTAATTTCAATGCCCCGGGATACTTTTTTTGTTTGATGCTCCGTTTTAAGTTTTTCTGATTGCTGGCGTCCGATTCCATTGTCACGAATGGTCACCTTCAGGAGTTCACCATCCAAAGTAAAATCGACCCATAATTCGCCCCTATCCTCTTTATAGCGCAACCCATGCCATATGGCATTTTCAATATGTGGTTGAATAAGCATGGGAGGAATGTAAAAGTCCTGTTGCCTGATGTCATTGTGCACACTGATGGTATATACAAAAGTTTCAGGAAACCGCATCTTTTCCATTTTCAGATAATTTTCAAGAATATCCAGTTCCTTTTCCAATGGGATAAAGTCTTTATCTGCCTGATGCAATACATTTCGCATCAGTTTGGAGAAGCCACTCAGATACTTATTGGCACTCACTTCATCATTTTTAGCAATAAAGTGATTCAGCGAATTCAAGGAGTTAAAAATAAAATGAGGGTTGATTTGCGATCGAAGCGACTTCAGAGCAAGATAGTCATTATGACGCCGCTGTATCCTGTTTTTAGCTGTTAGCAGAATAATCACGATCACCAAAAGCATCAACGCGATCACCAAAAAAATAATATAACGGCGCTGATATTGAATTTTTTGCTGCTGACTATGCTTCTCCTGAGTAATGGCCTGCATTTCGGCATCATATATACTTTTGTCCTTTTCCAGAAATTCAATCCGGCTCTGTTGATTGCTGAGCTGTCTGTTTAGTTCTTTAACATTTTGATAATCCAGTTCCGACTCTTTGTATAACTGATCTAGAATTGCCGTGTACTGTTCATAGTTTTTCAGTGCCTTTTGCTGCTGTCCGGTATGAAGGTAAGCTTCCGATTTGGCCTTTACGACCTCTTTCTGTAGCTCAAGTACTGCCCTGCTTGCCTTTCCAGAGGTCTGCAGCTCATTTAAAATGTTCAGGGCCTGCCGGTATTGCTTCAGGTCATTGTAAACTTCAGCAAGTGCAATCTTTTCTTTTGTCAATTGGATTTCAGCGCTGTCCTTGCTTAATCTGCCAGTTTCAGCAGCTGTTTCCAATATCCCTGTTAATTTCTGACGGGTGGAAATTTCCTTTTCGCTGTCATTTGTTTTCTTATAATAATCAGCCAGGTTGGCATAAGCCCTAAGCTTAATCCCTGTTGCATCAGTAGCTTCATCCATAACGGATTTAATCGCTTTATACTGCAGGTCTGATTTTCCCTGCATGCCATATACTTCTGCCATTTTCAGCTTCAAGGATAGCAGATCTTTATTTTGACCTGATTTTGTCAGTATTGGCTGCGCTTTTTTAAAGAAGAAAAGTGCGCTGTCCGCTTCATTTATGTTTTTATATGCGCTGCCCAGATAAAGAAAAGAGCTTGCCTGCTGCTCGTTGGAAAGCGCCGCCTGGTATGATGTCAGCAGATTAACTACCGCCCGGTAGCTTCCCGCTTGCAGATATTGATTTGCTGCTAACAGCAACAGTTCGGAGCTATTCTTTCCCTGGGGCACGGCTTTGAAACTATTCTTATAGTTGAGTGCTGCCAGATCATGCTGTTTGTAAAATCTGTAGTAGTCTCCAAGCGCTTTAAGTACGAGATGTTGCTGATTACTATGAGTTTGGTCCAGGCTAAGAAAATAGGCTTGCTCCAGAAGCTTAAACGTTGTATTGCGGTCGTTATCTAAGGTCTTTTTGGCCGAATCTAAAAGAAGAGGCACAGAAAGCTGTCCGGGATTAACTTCTGATTTTTTTCTGACATACGAATTTGATGTCTGGGCATCAACCATCAGGCCAGATACCAGCAGCAAAAGGACGAATATTGTCTTATACGTGCGCATGTCTTTTCTTTTGATGGGCTAAGCTACAATATTTTTTCGTAGTGATCTCTGAAATAGCACTGAAATTATTCATCCATACAGGCTTTCCCTCAGCCATTAGTGCCGCGGGCTCATTCATTAAGGCTTTTGCCTCATTGTTTATTTCCTAATGTTTTGCATGGTTCTACTTTAGCATCAAATTTAAAATTAGAAAATCATGAAAAAACAAATGACATTAACAGTAATTATGATGCTGATGATCAACAGTATTTTTGGACAGGTTATGGGGAACGCCAATTATCAGCACCGTGTTCACCTGCCGCAGAATATAGTGCAGATCCCCTATCCGGCCAACGATGAGTTTTTGATTACGGTAAAAGGGATCAGTAATGTGAATGCCGACAATTATGTAGCTATTTTTAGTGTAAAACAAGCGGGAAAAAATGCCGGCGAAGTAAATGAACTTATTGATGAAAGGCTTAAGCCTCTGATCGAGTATTGTGAAAAGGAAACAGATATGTCATCCTACATTGACATGATTTCTTTTGTGCCTATCTATGAAATGGAAGTTGTCAATAAAATATTTAGCAAAAAAACCTACAATGAAGTCCCCAAAGGCTTTGAGGTTAAGAAGAATATCCATATTCGATACC
Organism: Bacteroidota bacterium; assembly: GCA_051748205.1. Classification (GTDB taxonomy): domain Bacteria; phylum Bacteroidota; class Bacteroidia; order Bacteroidales; family PWNQ01; genus PWNQ01. Next base: position 42,838 of record JBNJHE010000004.1, read on the forward strand.
GCGACCCGCAAAAGTTAAACGAAATTGTCAAGGTAGCAGCAGGTTCCGAGATTTACGATCTGGTTCGTGTGGATTATTTTGCTGATGATCTGAAAGCAAAAAAACAGGAATTGATGAAAAAAGCCCGCGAAATACTGGCTACTAAGATGAACCATCAAAAAGACATTCTGGATATAGAAATAGTAAACTATAACAGAAGGGCCAGCGATGGGTTTACTGTTGTTTATCCTATTGAAATGTACAAACAATATCAGGCTGCTACCACCAATAAATTTTCCGTAGACAATACAGCTAATGTAAACAGGGCACAAAAACAAACCACACATTATTACAAGCCTTATTTTGATAAAGATTTCGACTTTTCGATCAATCCTACTGTTTTTGAGCCCCAGATTCAAATTATGTATGAGATGAAAGTGCTCTTCAAGCCCAAGCCAAAAGAAGATAAGCAGCCCCCCAAAACTAAAGAAGTAGTCAAGATGAAAAAAGATATTATTTTATTGACACCGACGGGTGAGATGAAAACCATCCATGTTCAATAAGCCCCAAAATATAGCAAAACAAAGCATCATTAAAAACAATACCGCCGGGAAATGCTCCCGGCGGTATTGTTATATCATCAGTAAAAGTCAATGAAAAGGAATAGCCTGGATAACCGGACAGGCATCAACGTATACTATTCTATATCAACTAGATGAACATCAAAAATAAGTTGTGCTTTTGGCGGTATTGGGCCCGCTCCCGACTCGCCATAAGCCAACTGATAAGGAATGACCAGGCGGGCTTTTTCCCCTTTTCTCATCATCTGCAGACCTTCGTCCCAGCCTTTAATAACCTGCCCTTTGCCAAGTTCAAAAGAAATTGGTTTCCCGGCTTCAATGGAAGAGTCGAAGACTTCACCGTTTTCCAGATAGCCGGTATAATGGACTGTAACAATATTACCAGATGAAGCCATAGGCCCATCAGTATTTTGCACTTTGATAATTCCCAGGCCTGATTCTGTATAGGTAGTATCTTTTCCTTGCACATCAAAAGGCTCAGCTTTTTCAGGTTCATTGGCTTCCAGGATTTCAATATCCATAATAAGCGTAGCATTGGGTTCGATAACTTGATTGCCTTGCTCTCCATAGGCTAATTTGGGAGGAATAACAACACGTGCTTTGTCTCCCACACTCATTTCTTTCAAGGCCTGCTCCCAGCCTGGGATCACCTGGTTTTTACCAATCTGCAGAGTAATTGGCTGCTCACGCTCACGCGAGGAGTCAAAAAGTTTTCCATCCTCAAAGTATCCGGCATAATGAATTTTGACAAACAAGCCTTCTTGCAGTTTCTGTCCATCGCCCTGTTTTACTTTATAGATAGTCAAACCATTCTCTTTTCTAATCACGACAGCATCTGTAGTGTCATAAGGCTTAGGCATTTTTTTTACATCCAGTAGTTTGACCATAAACTTCAGGGTTGAATTTGCCGGAATGCTACCTCTGGCCTTTTCACCATAAGCCAAATCAGGTGGTATCACCAGCAATGCACTGTCGCCCTCCTGCATTGTTTCCACAGCAATTTCCCAGCCACGAATCACCTCATTATTACCCAGGCGAAAAGTAAATGGTTGGTTGCGCTGATAACTTGTCCCAAAAACCGAATCGTTGGAAAGTTTTCCAATATAGTGCATCGAAACTATATCGCCGCTATCGGCTTGAAGGCCATCACCCAGATGATAAAAAGTGATCTGAAGGCTGTCTTTGGTTTGGTAGGTCTTGCCTACCCGTGGGTTTGTCAATGAAGAACAGGAGGCAAGCAAAATAGTTGCCACTACCAGGCTAATAAATGAATAACGCATATGTTTTAAGATTTAATTTCAACTAATTCAAGATCAAAGACTAAATTGGCGTAGGGTGGAATATTACCGCGACCATTTTTGCCATAGGCAAGGCGCCAGGGGACAATTATAGTGGCTTTTTCACCTTCACGCATCATGGGAACAGCTTCCAGCCAGCCCTTGATAACTTTTGCTTCCCCAATAACCATCTCGTATGGCCTGTCTCTCTCCCAGGACGAATCAAAGACATCACCATTTAAGAAAGAGCCTTTATAATGTACCAGGACCTTTTCGCCAGCACGGGGTTTTCTTCCCTCTCCCTCTTTATTGGTTATGTATATCAATCCACTGGAAGTTGGCTCTTTCGTTATATTGTTTTGCATCAAATATTGGTTAAGCTTTTTTTCCGACTCCTCACGGCCTTTCCTGGCCTGGGCTAACTGTTGTTCCTGATATTTATTCTTATCCTGGACATCCACTATCAGAATGTCAATGATTACAGGACTATATGGTGGCACAAGCCCACGAGCACCATGCTTTCCCAATGCCTTATCGGATGGCAACAACAAGGTGGCAAAGTCGCCCTTATGCATCTGCAATAAGGCCTGATCCCACTTAAACGGATAGTCAGGATTTGCACCTAAAATATACGCAAACTCCGGTGAGGTTTCCTGAAATACTGTCCCATCAAGAAGCTCTCCTTTCATGGTCATCTTGACAACACTTCCTTCTTCTATGGCTTCCGAACCTGTATTTTTATGCTTTAAAAAATAAATGCCATTATCGGTCCTTTGCATATCCTCCATTCCCTGTTCTTTCAGATACTTTTCTATGACACTCTGTTCTTTTTGACGTTTTTCCGCTTCCTGCTGTTGCTGCTCAGCCTTCATCTGTTCCTTATTTTTGATCTCGACCAGACGTAAATCCAGAAATATTTCCTGATGTTCCAGACTATCCAAAAACGCCGGTTTTCGAGAAGCTAAGAGTGAATCGGCATGCATAATGAATGTTGCACTATCGCCGGACTGCATCATGTGTAAAGCGGAAAATAAATCCGTTTTGTTCCTGGGCGCTTGCATCTCGATTTTAAAGGCTGATTTCATGTCTATAACAGAATTAAACAGCACACTGTCCGGATCCAAAGTATAATAACGCATCAGCAATGTTAGCTGATCCCCTTCTTTGGGTGACTCGCCCTTGTCATTCTCTTCATGAAAGGTATAATAAAGACCGTCATCGTTTTTATCAAAACCCGGATATTTTTTCTTACATGAACCCATAGTAATCATAATCAGGCTCATAAGGATAATTACCAAAACCGAAAAATAGCTTTTTCTATTCATTGTCAATTATTTTTATTTGTTTAATGTCCAAAACCAGTGAAGCACTTCTGGGTATCTCATTCCGTTTACCCGTAATCCCGTATGCTAAATGAGAGGGAATAATAAAAATGCCACTTTCCCCTTGACGCAGCTCAAGCACAGAAAAGTGCATCCCCTGAATATCATCCGACTCCTCAACAACGAATCGTTTAGTTATGGTGCTGTCTTCTTTTTCAATATCGTGTCCCGTCAGTAGCTTTCTTTGATATTGAATTTCCACCAAATCGCCACTAGAAACAGCCTGTCCATCAGCATTGCTCTGATAAACGTCAAAATAAATTCCATTATCCCGTTTAGTCATATCAAGCTGATGACGTTCGATATAATTTTGAATAAACTGGTTTTCCACTCTAACAATTTCTTTATTGATACTAACCAGCGGATCAGAGCTATCCTTTTTTTCAGTCTGCTGTTCGGTAATATCATAAATTACCGGATCATTATTACAACTGACCAAAAACATGACAAAAAGCAATAATGCAAATTGTTTAAAGCTTACAAATGTGTCTATTATTTTATCAAAGCTTGGATATGGCATTGTTCAACTCGGTTTTAAACTCATTATTCACCAATGATTCAAACGTTTCAACAGCCTGCTTTAGTGTATGATAACTTTTGCCACCTGATGCATTGAGGTGTCCACCTCCACGAAAATGCTTACTGGCAAATTCATTGGCATTAAAACTTCCCTTTGAGCGGAAAGAGATTTTGACCATATTATCCTTTTCTATAAATATAGCTGCAAAGACAACATTTTTGATAGATAGCGGATAATTTACCAGGCCTTCGGTATCACCTTTTTGAAAGTTAAAATTTTCTAAATCGTCTTTAGACAAGGCAATATATGCCACATGGGCTTGTGGTATCACGGTCATTTTCTGGCTCAGACTATAGCCTAACAAACGCAACCTGGATTCCGTAAAGTTATCAAAAACTTTCTGATGCATTAGATCAGGCTTAACCCCCAGATCGACTAAATGCTGCAGTATAGCATACATTTGAGGATGGTCGGAATTAAAATTAAACGATCCGGTATCAGTCATCATGCCCACATAAACAGACTGAGCAACAGACAGGTTAATAGATCCCTCACCTCCCAGCGAACGAATTAGTTCATAGACAAGCTCAGCTGTAGAAGAGACTTCTGTGTTGGATAACACATAATCAAAGCTACCTTGCGGGTTTGGGTGATGGTCAACCAAAACCCTTATAGCTCCAGTTTCTGTTAACGATTTCTCCAGATCACCAACCCGTTTAAACCCATTGAAGTCGAGACAAAATACAATATCACATTGCTGCAGCTTATCATGGCACAATTGAAAATCCTGATCAGCAAACAAAAGTTCATCAGCTGCAGGAAGCCATTGGTAGAAATCTGGAATAGCGTCGGGCAATATTGCCGAAACACTTAGTTGATTCGCCTTGAGGTAGGCATAAAATGCTAACATAGAACCCACTGCATCTCCATCTGGGTTCGCATGCGAAATCAAACAAATGGTTTTTTCCTTAACCAGATATTCACTTATTTCGGTAATTTCACTTTCAGTCACAAAATCATGTTTATATTTGAAGACAACAAATGTAAAAATAAATTAACACCTGCCTGAACAGGGATGTAAAAATAAACAAACAATAACATTTATGAGTAAGTACACCTTAACCATTATTAAGCCAACAGCCGTAAAAAAAGGCTATTACGGAAATATCATCAGTGAAATTGTTGAGGCTGGTTTTAAGATTATCGCAATGAAAATGGTTCATATGGACAAAGAACAGGCCAGTCAATTTTATGCTGTACACCGCGATCGCCCATTTTTTGATGATCTGACCAGTTTTATGAGCTCAGGTCCTGTATTTGTTGCTATTCTGGAAAAAGACAATGCGATAGATGATTTTCGGAGACTAATTGGAGCCACAAATCCAAAAGAAGCTGCTGAGAACACGATCAGAGCACATTTTGGCACTTCGCTGTCGCAAAATGCGGTGCATGGCTCCGATAGTATTGAAAATGCAAAGACTGAAGCTGACTTTTTCTTTTCAAAAATTGAACGCTTTTGCTTTTAATGTTCATGGGGATAATAGTCCTTAAAGAACCCATCTTTATAAAGAATAATAATACGATCAATAGCACCAGTCTGTTTTACTTCTGACTTGCTGGAATCCTCTTTTTCCTTTGCTAAGGATTGTGTCAAGCTGTCCGGTTCACTTTCACGAATTCCCTTTTTTTCTTCCCTGCTAACCGAACTGAACAGGGAGGGCTCATCTTGTTTTTCAGCCACTTCCTCATTCTGTTTTTGCTTCTTCCGAAACATAGGGCCTTCACCATTTATCAGCCAATCGGGTGAAACCTCAGGAAATTTCGTTAAAACTTTTTGTACAAAATCCAAACTGGCATTATTGCGGCCGGAGAGTATATGAGATAAACCCGAACGCTGAACCTTGATGATGTCCGCAAATTGGGATGCTGTTAAATTTTGTGTCTCGATTAATAACCGAATCCGATCAATCATAACTTTATTTTTTGTTACAAATGTAATGATTTTGCAATTAACTTATGTGAATTTATGCTGTTTACATTTGTAATAACTATTAATTCGCCTGTTTACATTAAACTATTACTTTATATATATTCTTTAATACGTTGTTTATATGATTTTTAAGTAATTATATATCAATTTGTGTTAAAATTCAGAATTATCCTTACCTAAATTCATCTATTACTTTAGATAATATAAATTAAACACTGGATAACTGAAATTTATAAAATATTTGACATCAATTTAATCAAATTTGACATTTTTAACAATAATCAATATAAAACAAGCTAAAATGTACATTTGTCATCTATTTACATTTGTAATATTGCCATAAATATTTACATTTCTCAGCTCATAGTTTAAGATTACAGAAACAAAAAAGGGCTCAGGAAACCAAACCTGGCTCCTGCCCTTTTATTTATGAATGTAGTCTAAAAAGCCTTAAGATCCCAAAATCCCCTGAAGGGGACTTTTTCAAACTGCTAATTTTTAGCAGTCTCCCTTTAGGAGTCAGGGGTAAAAACGATAAAAATCAGCAGTTTGAAGGCTTTTTAGACCGGCCTCATTTATAGAAATCGAAAGACGAGATTAAATAGCAGCGAAATGCTGTTAACAGGAAAGAATAAAAATCGAGAGACAGACCGAGTCGGTCTGTCTCTCCTTAAGCATTATGTATTTCAATAGATTACAGCTATTTTAGAGCGATTTAGCTTATTGAAATGGCGCTATTTCGGTTAATTGGTTTGGTTCTTTTGTTTTATGTAATTCACAAGGCCTTTTACACGGAAAATCGTCATGAGTTTATCAGGTAAGGGTTCAAAACCAAAGACCTGATCACCCACTGTCACCTCTCCTATAGTGAAGTCAATATCAACTTTCATACCCTTTTGATAGGCTTCTACAGCCTGGGGAAGAACGATAATCGGCAAGCCCTGATTAACTGAGGAGCGATAAAAGATTCGATTCACCGATTTAACAATAACAGCCTTCACGCCTACATACCCCAGTCCGACAGCAGGATGTTCCCTGGAGCTTCCACAACCAAAATTATCCCCTGCCATAATAATATCATCCTTTTCTATATGACGGGCAAACTCTTCATCAAAGCCTTCAAAAAGATGAGGAATAATCTTTTCGGGTTCGGCACTGGGAATTTTGTAAGTCAGGTTACCAGCAAACATCAGATCGGTATTCAGATTATCCACATCAGCATAATTCCATACTTTTTTCGCCTTTCGGTTTTCGCCGGTATTGATATCAATGGTTTTGCTTTGTTTTATTTGATAAGGGAATTGATTTTCAGAGGGCCGTTCCCGGACATCAGCGATTTGCCCTTTTATCGCCGACATAGCGACAACAGCAGGTGAAGCCAGATAAATAAATGCATTCTTATTTCCCATGCGGCCTTTAAAGTTACGGTTAGCGGTAGAAATAACATTGTAGTCATCTGCAGGAATTCCTTGTCCTGTACCCAGGCATGGGCCACAAGAAGAGGTAAGGAAATTACCTCCTGCCGAGAGAATTTTTTTCACAATACCTTGTTCCAGGGCCTGCATATAGATTTCTTTTGAAGCAGGTATCACCAGAAGCTGAGTATCCTTATGTATTTTCTCTCCATCCAGTACGTTGGCAGCCTGCCGCAGGTCTTCAAGCCGGCCATTCGTACAGGTACCTATAACGGCTTCATGGATTTTTGTTCCCTTTACATCGCTAAGCGATTTTACGTTATCTACATTATGGGGTACCGCCACCACAGGAAACAATTGATTCAGGTCAATTTCTATTTCCCGGGCATAATGGGCATCAGCATCGGCTTGTATCCCCTGGTATTCTTCTCCCAGATGTTTTTTAAGAATTGCGTCATTAGGGAATACAGCATTTTTTGCCCCCATTTCAGAGGCAAGATTTGCCAGAGTCATACGCTCTGATACCGTTAATTTTTTTACTCCTTCACCATGATATTCTATCGACATATAGTCAGCCCCGCTGGAGCCAATCATGCCAATAATCCATAATGACAGGTCTTTGGCATATACCCCCTGGGGGAATTTACCCTTCAAGGTGATTTTCAAAGATTGAGGCACTCTGAACCATGTTTCGCCCTGACTCCATAAACCGGCAGTTTCTGTGCGATCGATACCGGCAGCAAAGGCATTGAAGGCACCAGCCGTGCAGGTATGACTATCGCTGCCTACAATAATCATCCCGGGGCGAGCATAGCCTGCCATAATCTGATGACAAATACCCGAACCTATATCATGGAATTTGTCAACGCCCTGCTCACGGATAAAGGTGCGGATATTTTCGTAATTGTTTGCCAATGCAGCACTTGTTGGCGGCGCATTGTGATCCAAAACTACCAACAATTGATCAGGATGTGCTACCTTCGTTCCCCCCATCTTGTCAAAAGTTTTCATGATACTTGCTGTGTTATCATGAGATAATACAATATCCGGTTTCTTAAAAACAATACTCCCCTGGGGTGCCCCAAATAATTTCTCTACAAATGTTTTGCCTGCCATGTTTCTTTTGATTTTCGGTGAACTTACAAAATTAATAAATCTTATGAACCGAGCCATGACAAAAACTTTAACACACACGGGGATGATTAAATGTGAGAATGCGAATTGCCAGAAGGCTATATCACTGTGCGATGGGCTTTCCGCCTTAGGCGGAGATTTTGGAGTGCGAGTTGGCGATAGGGCGAACGAAGAGACTT
>JBNJHE010000005.1:0-47634 GCA_051748205.1 Bacteroidota bacterium
GCCGTCGCGTTTCACAGGGCAAGCTAGGAACAAAAATTATAAACAGATGAACCGAGCCATGACAAAAACTTTAACACACACACGCATGATTAAAAAAAAATAAAAAGTGTATAGTTAAAAGATGCTGTGTCATGGCGAGCTCCATCGTACCTATTTAATAAAATTTAGACAGATGAAAATCACCCCTTTGTTTGTGTTACTTTTTCTACTCCTGTCCAATGCGCTAATAGCGCAGGAAAGCGGGGTGTATTTCCGCAACTACGCCTCTGAAATTGTCAAAACAGAACAAGGGCTATCTCAGAATTCTGTCAGATCGATAATGCAGGACTCCCATGGTTTACTCTGGTTTGGCACCTGGGATGGACTAAACCGTTTTAATGGTTTAGATTTTGAAATTTTTCGTTCGGACTATTCTGGAAAATCAGGGCAGTTACCCAATCATACGATCAACAGCATTTATGAAGACCGGGAGGGATTGATCTGGATTGGAACCGAAGAAGGGTTATCACGCTTAAATCCGTTCACTGAATCCTATCGCTCCTATTTTTATTCCCCAAACTGCGATTCCTGCTTATCCAATGACACCATCAAAACAATAGTACAAGACCGGGAGGGAAATTTATGGATAGGCACCCAAAACGGGCTCAGTCTCTTAACAGACACTGCAGGCTCGTTTAAAACCTATTTCCATTCCGACAGCCCAAACAGCATCCCGGGAAATAAAATCCGGCATTTATTTGAAGACAGGGAAGGAAACATCTGGATCTCTTCTACTAATGGGCTGGGAAAATGGATTACTGCTGAAAAAAAATTCCTGCAGATACCCGATTCTGCTTTAATCCATTCTTCCGTCAATGTGGCCTTACAACTTAATAATGGAAATATAGCTGTAGGGACAGAACAAGGATTAAGTATAATTTCAGCTGATGGCAGCCCGGTAAAACATATTGCTGTCCCTGCCAGTCAAACTGAGTCGGGAGCTCATATTATGGATTTATGCCTTGATGCCAAAGGTAAACTATGGCTCGCAACTTCCGGCGATGGGATCTTCTTTTATTATCCACAACAGGACGAATTAGTCTCTTTAGCTTCCCTTCCAGAGTATCGAGATATTAATGAAAACTATGTAAACGCTATTTATGAAGATCAACAAGGCATTATCTGGATCGGGTATGCATGGAAAGGATTGAACAAAGTTGTTCCAGGCCGCTCCTATTTTCGTCACTATAAAAAACAAACCAGCGAAAATGATGGATTGGCAAGCAACTCTGTCTGGTCGATGACCCAGTCAACTCATTCACAGTACTTCATTGGCACAGATAAAGGAATAAATATCTATAATAACAAAGATAAATCTTTTGATCTTTTGGACTTAGACGATGGATTAAGCTCCCTTTACATACGGGCAATGAAAAAAGACCGGAATCAAAATATTTGGATTGGAACTCTTGACAAAGGACTGATGAAATACGATATCCGCAAAAATACCTTTACTCACTTTGGACATAACAACACAGGCCCCTTTAGCGCACTCTATAACAATGCGATTTGGGCTATACTGGAAGATCATGAGGGAAAAATATGGCTGGGAACCGCTCATGGATTGCACTATTTTGACCCGCACAATGAACCCGGTCAGTTAACTTCTTTTTACAAAAATCATGACAGGCAAAATTCGATTAGCAGCAATGTGATATACAGCCTGTTTCAGGATCAGCAACAAAACATCTGGATAGGCTCTTATAATGGCCTGATCAAATATTCTCCCCCCAATAAATCATTTACAACCTATAAACACATTATTGGTGATTCAACCAGCATATCAACCAATAAAATATTTTCGGTAAATCAGGATGAAAATGGATTTCTTTGGATAGGAACGCGTGGTGGTGGTTTAAACAAGATGAACCCATACAATGAAACTTTCCGGCATTATATTGTTCAGGATGGACTATCCAATAATGTGGTATATGACATTTTAATTGATCCCAGTGGAAATCTTTGGCTTAGCACAAATAAAGGACTTTCCAGATTCGACCCTCAAAATGAAACTTTTGTCAATTACGACATCAAAGATGGTATTCAAAGCTACGAATTTAATCTGGGAGCCGCTTTTAAAAGCCGGCGTGGAGAAATGTTTTTTGGTGGCATGAATGGATTTAATGCATTTTACCCCGAAGAAATTAAAGAAAGTCAGATCAGACCCGATCTGGTCATTACGGATATTCGCATTTTTAACCAAAGCATCCCCGGGATTTATCTTCCCGGCGACACCCTGCATTTATCCCATGCCCATGATTTTGTCTCCCTGACTTTTGCCGCACTCGACTATTCAAATCCTCAAAAAAATCAATACAAATACAAACTGGAAGGAATCTCAAACAAGTGGATTACTACTACAGCAGATAATAATGTCGCAGAATTCACCAATTTACCCCCCGGTAAGTATACCTTTTATTTAAAAGGAACAAACAGCGATGGTATTTGGAGCGACAAGGTGCTGAACTTGCATATTCATATTAAACCCGCCTGGTATCAGACACAGGCATTTCGTCTGGGTTCTCTTGCTCTGGCTGTCTTGATTATTTTTCTTTTGATCCATACACGGATTAATCAAATCAAGAAAAAGCACCTGGTAGAAAAACAACTTTTTGAGCTTGAACGTAAAGCACTTCGTTTACAAATAAATCCTCATTTTATTTTTAACACCCTCAATTCGATTCAAAATTATATTTTAGAACACAATAAAACCTCCGCTATTTCATACTTGAATAAGTTTTCAAAAATGATGCGACAAGTACTTTATAATTCGGATAAAACATTTGTTACTCTTTCCGACGAAATCGCATTGCTTAAAAACTACATCGAACTGGAACGATTACGCTTTGATACGCTTTTTGATTATTCCTTTAATATCCCCGATCAACTTGAAGAAGATTTCATTGCAATACCCCCAATGCTTATCCAGCCGCATGTTGAAAATGCTATCCTGCACGGTTTAGTGCATCTGAAAAATCGAAAAGGAAACTTAAGCATTTCATTTCGTGCCGAAACACAAGAAACAATTCAATGCATAATCGATGATAACGGCATTGGCAGAAAAGCCTCAGAAGCACTCAAGCAAGCATCAAAAAACAAACATAAATCCAGAGGCATTAGCATTACAAGAGAGCGTCTGGAGCGCATCAATCAATTCTTCTCCAGCAAACTATCTGTTGACATTCAAGACAAATATGACGAAGAAGGGAATGCTGCAGGAACCAGAATAATCTTAATAATGCCCGTTGAAAACACCTAATCAAATCCAACAATGAATATGAAAATTCGCGCTGTAATAATTGATGATGAACGACACTCAAGAGCCACATTGAAGAATTTATTAAATGAGTTTTGTCAAAATATCGAAGTGGTAGCTCAAGCGGATGGTTTTAAATCCGGTGTAAAAGCAATCAAAGAACAACAACCAGACCTTGTATTCCTGGATATACAAATGCCGGACGGGAATGGATTTCGGGTGCTGGAAGAAACCCAGCAGAGTGATTTCGATGTTATTTTCACCACTGCTTATGATAATTTTGCGATCAAGGCATTTAAATACAGCGCCCTGGATTACCTGCTAAAACCCATTGATGCTGTTGAGCTCCAAAACTCGGTGGATAAAGTTAAAACAAATAAGCAACGAAATGCTGCATCTAACCCGGGAATCGACTTGCTACTGAAAAGTATTCGCGAACAGGAAAAACCTGAAAAGCTTGTCCTTTCCACTTTTGAAGGAATGCATGTTGTAGAAATCCAGGATATCATCCGGTGTCAAAGTGACGACTACTATACCCGATTTTTCTTTAAAAATGGGCATAAAATACTGGTGTCTAAAACACTAAAGGAATACGAACAAATCCTAAGCGAACATCAGTTTATCCGACCGCATAAATCTCATCTGGTCAATATTAAATACATTAAAAGCTATATCAAAGCCGACGGGGGGCATCTTCTACTAACTGACGACACCCAGGTCCCTGTGTCCAGAAGAAAAAAAGAAATGGTTCTGCATGTACTCAATAGCCTGTAAAACATGCATTAACAGCTCATTAACCCTATGCTCAACAGTCCATAACATTCCTGCTGACAAGGCAATACAAAGATCAGCACGGAAAAGTAATGTAAATCTGCGATTTTTGCATGGGCGGATGATTCTGTTTTATATCTTTGTCCCAATATTTATCAGGATGCCCGTTACCTGTCCGGGGGGTTCCTTTACCTGAATTTAACTACTTTTAACTCGATAATTTAATGTATTTTTACAGCAAAACTAATTTTTATGGATGATATTCTACTGATATTATTAGGGATTATTTGGGCGGCTGTCAGTTACTATCAGTCGCAACAAAAAAAGAAGAAGAAACAACAGGCGCGTCCAGTTTCATCCAGCCAAACGGATGGTAGTCATCCGGAACAGTCCCATCATCAACGTGCTGATTCTGCCGAAAAGAACAGCAAAGATTTTCTGGATCAGATTTTTGAAACACTGGAACAAAAAGACCAGGACCCCTACGCCTCTTTCGACCAGGATATTGACTCCGACTACAGTGCTGAGGAAATGCAGCAAATTAAACAAGAGGAGATATCCGAAGAAACAACAGAACAATCATCCTCTAAAAAATATCAGAGCTCATTCAGCGATCATCAAAGACCCCAAAAAAAACGCACTCGTACCAGCACAAAACAAAAAAACAAACAACTAATTGCGGAAATCCGCCACAACTTTGATGGTAAAAAGGCAGTCATATATTCTGAGATCCTGAACAGGCCCTATATATAGACATTTATTAATTTTTTTGGAGTATCAAACTAAATCTTTTTATCTTTACGCCCTTCAAAAAGTGAACATGAAAAAACAACATAAAATAAAAGGTATGTTTCGAAAGTTTTTGACAGCCATTGCATTGTTGTTAGCCACTGGAACATTGGCTTACGGACAATCGGGAGCATTAAAAGGAAAAATAACGGATAAAGAATCGGGAGAGCCCGTCCCTTTTGCTAATATTATTGTAGAAGCAGGAGGCAGACAAGCAGGAGGAACCACCACAGATATTGATGGCAACTATACCATCAAACCCCTGCCACCAGGAAAGTATGATGTGAAAGCTTCCTATGTGGGATACAAACCCATACTCATCAGAGGAGTAGAAGTTAATTCGGACAAGGTACGTTTCCTGAATGTCGAGATGCAACCCACATCACAAACCCTTGAGGAGTTTGAGGTTGTTGACTATAAAGTGCCGTTAATCAATAAAGACCAAACCTCTTCCGGTGAAACAGTCACTTCAGAGGAAATCTCAAAACTACCTGGTCGCTCTGCCACTTCAGTTGTAGCTACCGTTGGAGGTGTTTTTTCCGAAGATGGAGAAATGGGTAGTATCCGTGGTGCCCGTACCGAAGGAACCGTAACCTACATTGATGGAGTCCGCGTTCGTGGGACTTCTTCTGTACCAAAGTCAGCTCTGGAACAAGTGTCCGTAATCACAGGTGGAACACCTGCACGCTACGGTGATGCTACCGGAGGTATTGTCAATATTACAACCAAAGGACCATCCAGAAATTTTGGAGCCGGTGGAGAGCTGGTTACTTCTCAATTTTTGGATAACTATGGATACAACCTTTTTGGATTCAACGTCCAGGGACCTGTGCTAAAAAGCAAAGACAGCACAAAAAACACCGCCTTACTTGGCTTTATGCTTTCCGGTGAAGTTAGATATCAGGAAGACCCCAGACCTTTTAATATCGATATCTGGAAAGCCACTGATGAAACCATGAATTACCTGGAAGAAAATCCATTTCGCCCAACAGGAACAGGTTTTGGAGCCTTCTATAATGCCCAATACCTGAGAAAAAACGACCTCTACCAAACCAACGATAAGGAATATGCGGATAATTTTTCGATAAATTTAAATGGTAAAATTGATGTTCGCACTTCCGATAATACGAACCTTACTTTTGGCGGGTCTGTTCATTATCGCAGCGGTTATCAATGGAGCCTGTCAAATTCACTTTTGAACGCCGAAAACAACGGCACCTACGAAGATAATACGATGCGCTTCTATGGACGTTTTACGCAACGCTTCCCCACATCTTCCGAAAGCCGTTCCCTTATCAAAAATGTGTTTTATTCTATTCAGGCCGACTATTCCCGTTATCACCAAACGGTTCAGGACGGCGATCATCAGGATAATTTGTTTAATTATGGCTACGTTGGAGACTATAAAACGCATAAAATTGAATCGTATGAATTAGGCTCCGACACTACTTTAGGACTTGATGACGTATGGGTACATAACGGATTCCAGGATACATTAGTAACTTTCGAACCGGGTAGCATGAACGAAAAAATTGCCTCCTATACTTCGGCCTATTATGATTTGTACGATATTAATTCTGGCTTATATGCGAATAAAGAGCTCATTCAGCAAGGCCAGGGCCTATTGAATGGAGAAACGCCAAATTCTGTTTATGGTATCTATACCAACCTTGGTACCCCTTATGGTTCGTATTCCAAGTCAGAAAACCAACAGTTTACAATCAATGCCAACGGTTCTGCTGATATTGGAAACCACGAAATCAAATTCGGACTGCAGTACGAACAACGCATCGACCGCTATATAGGCTATAATGCCATTGGTTTATGGACGCTGATGCGTCAAATGGCAAATAAGCATATCGAACAGCTCGATCTGGCTAATCCAAAACCTGTTTATGATGCCTATAATGTATTTCAGGATTCGGTCCGCTACGACCGCCTGTACGATGAGGAAAGCCAGTCATCTTTCGATGCTTCCGTACGTGAAAAACTCGGCCTGGCTGTAGATGGCCTGGACTGGATCGATATTGATAACCTCGACCCTTCCTTCTTCTCTATCGATATGTTTAGCGCTGATGAACTCCTCAATGGTGGCAATCAATATGTCTCCTATTATGGTTATGATTACACAGGAGAAGCTTACGGCACCAAACCCAGTTTTGAGGATTTCTTTACCAAAACTGATGATGATGATTTTTTAACACGCCCCATAGCCGCTTTTGAACCCATTTACATGGCTGGGTATATCCAGGATAAATTTGCTTTTGATGATCTTATCTTTAATATTGGAGTGCGTGTCGACCGCTATGATGCCAACCAAAAAGTCCTGAAAGATCCTTTCTTGCTTTATGAAGCTAAAACTGTTAATGAAGTAAATGATCTTGGAGCTCATCCCAGTAATATGGGTGATGATTATGTAGTTTATGTGGATGACTACAATAACCCGTCTGCTGTCTTAGGTTACCGCGATGAATCAACCTGGTATAATGCGCAGGGAAGCGAAATTAATGACCCTGCCATTATCGAATCAGGGACAGGTATCAACCCGTACCTGGTCAATCCTGATGCAAATGAAATTAGTGCTACGGCTTTTGAAGATTATGATCCGCAGATCAATGTAATGCCGCGTATTTCATTTTCCTTCCCGATTTCGGATGAAGCACTCTTTTTTGCACACTATGATGTATTAACAAAAAGACCAACAACCGGAAACAGACTGGATGTACTCGACTATTACTTTATCGAATCCAGAGGACAAAGTGTCTTGAACAATCCAAATCTAAAACCGGAAAGAACGACAGACTACGAAGTTGGCTTTCAACAAAAATTAACCAATTCTTCGTCGGTTAAATTCTCCTCTTACTACCGTGAAATGAGAAATATGGTACAGGCTTTCCCCTATACCGGAGCCTATCCAATCGATTATATTTCTTATAGCAATTTGGACTTTGGAACAGTTAAAGGATTAACCGTTTCTTATGATTTAAGAAGAAGTTCTAATCTGCGCTTCCGTGCCAACTACACCTTACAGTTTGCTTCCGGAACCGGTTCCTCGGCAACGACTTCATACTCGCTTATTGCTTCAGGACAACCAAACCTCAGAACTACCAACCCACTGAGCTTTGACCGCCGTCACATGGTGAAGTTTGTAGCTGATTACCGCTTTAAAGGTGGAAAAAACTATGAAGGTCCCAGCATCTCTCGTACTGTTGTAGACGAAAATGGAGAAAAACGGGTGAAAACAACACGCATACTTGAAAATACCGGTATTAATATGACGTTTAATGGTGGATCGGGAAAACCTTACACGACCAATTCCGACATCTATTCTGCCTTGCTGGGTGGAGGAGCTCAAGTTATTGAAGGTTCTATCAACGGCTCACGCCTGCCATGGTCCTTTACTATTGATGCTCGTATCGACCGTGATATTATGCTTGGCAAGGAACGCAAAACGTATCTCAATGTGTATTTGCAGGTGCTCAATGTACTGAATAGTCAAAACATATTAAATGTTTACAATGCAACAGGTAACCCCGATGATGATGGTTTCCTGTCAGCAGCCGAGTTCCAGCAACAAATTCAAACACAAAACGACCCACAGTCGTTCAGAGATCTTTACAGCATCCGTATTAACAACCCTTATAACTACAGCTTACCTCGTCGTATCCGATTGGGCATAGCATTTAATTTTTAAATAAACTGAAGTATAATAATAAACATCATAAAGATATGAAGTATTTTATTCGGATCATGGCCATCGCATTTCTGGGGTTCTTATTGTCCCCCCATTTCATGATGGCTGAAAACTACCCGAACGATGGAAAAAATAAAAATACAAAAGGGCAGAAAAACATTTCCGCCGCAGGCTGTTTGCCTGCGACGGCCGCAACTGATCTCGAGCTAAACAATGTACGCGCCAGGATAAACACTGGTGGTGATATGTGGTGGGATTTGCAGGGAACTGCAGAATACGAAGTCCCCAAAGGATCAAGGAAAACAGCCATGTTTTCAGCATCCTTATGGATGGCCGGGGTCGACGTTAACGGACAGCTTAAAGCTGCTGCTCAACGCTACCGTGGTAATGGCAACGACTTCTGGCCCGGACCTTTAACTAACGATGGGAAAGCTGCTGTTGATGCCGAAACATGTAAAGAATATGACAGGCACTTTAAAATCAGACGTGCTGATGTAGAACAGTTTATTGCCTGGAGAGACAATCCTCAGGATTACCCCAATTACACCATTCCGGCTTCGATCATGGATTATCCGGCGCATGGTGATGTGTCTAAAAACCAATCCTATTATCTGGCTCCATTTTATGATTATGACGGAGACGGAACTTACGATCCTAATGCTGGTGATTATCCTTACTACGATTTGGATAACAGCCTTTGTAAACAACCCGATCCCACAATGGAAGGCAACGGAATTTTGGCCGACCAGGTACTCAAAGGGGATGAAACCTTATGGTGGGTGTTTAATGATAAAGGAAATGTTCACTCCGAAACAGAAGGCTCTCCTATTGGTGTTGAAATCAGAGCACAGGCCTTTGCCTTCTCTACCAATGATGAAATCAATAATGCAACTTTCTATTCCTACGAGATTATCAACCGTTCTACCTTCCGCCTAACCAATACCTACTTTAGCCAATGGGTAGATACCGATCTCGGTGATGCTTATGACGATTATGTGGGCTGTGATGTGGAACGCGGACTTGGCTATTGTTATAATGGGGAGTCTACCGACGGAACAGGTCGTTTTGACCATTATGGCGACCAGCCACCAGCTGTTGGTGTTGACTTTTTCCAGGGACCATATATGGACAACGACGGACTGGACAACCCCAAATATACTATGGGACTGTCATACGATATTGATACAACAATCACTTCTACCAACGATACCATCGTCGATACCTTAAGCGTGGATACTGTCAGAAAACAAATCGTTGATGAAAGCATCAACGGCGTTAACTTTGGCGATGGCATTGTCGATAACGAACGTTTTGGAATGCGTCGTTTTGTCTATCACAACAATATTGGTGGTGGCTCCATTGATGCCATGACCGACCCGGAAAAAGCCTCTGAATATTATCAGTTGCTGCGTGGTATCTGGAAAGATGGAACACGTATGCTATATGGCGGTAATGCTCACGCCAACTCCGGGGCTTATGGACCAGAATGTGACTTTATGTTCCCCGGAGATTCCGACCCATGGAATTGGGGTACGGATGAACAACCACCTAGCGGACCAAAATACTGGACAGAAGAAACAGCCGGGAATGTACCATACGATCGCCGATTTATGCAGTCTGCAGGTCCATTTACCCTGGAAGCCGGTGCTGTAAACTATATTACGGTTGGTATCCCATGGGCGCGTGCTTCAACCGGTGGCCCCTTTGCTTCTGTCGAATTGCTGCGCGAAGTTGACGATAAGCTTCAACGCCTCTTTGATAACTGCTTTAAAGTTTTGGACGGACCAGATGCACCGGACTTAACCATTCAGGAAATGGATAAGCAATTGGTGCTTTATCTTGAAAATCGACCAATTTCGAATAATTATAAGGAACAATATGAAGAATGGGATCCTTCCATTATTACGCCAGATTCCATTACGGCGGATTCCATGCGCTATGACTCAACCTACAAATTTGAAGGTTATCAGATTTACCAGTTAAGAGATAAAGATGTTTCCATCTCCGATATCACCGATCCGGATAAATCTCGCCTGGTTGCGCAATTCGATATAAAAAATGGTATTGGTCAACTTGTTAACTTTGAAAAAAGCAGCAGGTTAAATGCTAATGTACCAGAAGAAATGGTTAACGGTGCCGACGAAGGCATTAAACATTCCTTTTTAATTGAAGAAGATGCTTTTGCTTCCGGTGACAGAACACTGGTCAACCATAAAAAATACTATTTTATTGCCATCGCATATGCACACAATGAGTATATGCCCTACTCTCAGGAGCCTGGTGATATTAATGGACTTTACGGACAGAAAAAACCATACCTGGCAGGACGTAAAGCAGCTGCAGGTCCGATTACGCCGGTAACTGCCATCCCGCACATGTCCAATCCGGAAAACAGTGGGACCAAGAAAAACTCCAAATACGGAGATGGACCCAAGATTACCCGTATCGAAGGACAGGGTAATGGTGGCCTTGAACTTGAACTAACACAGGAATCTATCGATGCCATTATGGAAAGCCCCGATTATCGTATAAAACATCCGGAATATAAAAACGGACTGGGGCCAATTGACATTAAAGTTGTTGATCCATTAAACGTCAAACCAGGAACTTTTACAATTATGTTTGATGTACCAGGGGCGAATATTGACTCCGCTGGTTGGGTTATGCTAAATAGCAGCGACTATACGGATACCATTGCAACGAGCGAACATACTATTTCGGTAGGAAATGAACAACTGCTTTTGGATTATGGTATTTCTATTGATATCCGCCAGGTTGTTGAACCCGGAAATCCTGAAATTAACGATGATAATGGATTAATTACTTCATCCATTATCTATGCTGACAGCTCTCGTCAATGGTTATCTGGTGTTCCAGACAATGATGCTTCGCCAACCCTAAACTGGATCCGTTCCGGTACTACCGAAGATGAGTCGGATGAAACGAACAATGATTATTATACCGGCCCTGACACTGATAAAGAATGGCTGGACCCTGATGAGCGTTATGAACGAATTATTGGTGGTACATGGACAGCCTACCGCATGGCTGCACGCACCAACTACCTGGAACATGGCCCTGCAGATTTTCTGGGCTTCCATATCCAAACCAAGTTTTCAGACCTGGCCAGTGTTGACATTGTCTTTACCGATGACAAATCGAAGTGGACACGATGCCCGGTTATTGAAATGGGCAATGATGCTGCGCTGACAGAAGGCGGCGCTACCAAATGGGAGCTGCGCGAAGGTCAGTCGATCGATAAAGATGGAAACCCTGACGGCAGTGGTAAAGGAATGGGATGGTTCCCCGGATATGCTATCAATGTTGAAACCGGCGAACGTCTCAATATGATGTATGGTGAAGACTCCTGGCTTATTGACCAAAATGGCCGTGATATGATGTTCAACCCAACATCAGAATTTTATACCGACCTGGGACAGGTGCTCTTTGGAGGAAAACATTATGTTTATGTCTTCGCTCATAACGACAATAGTCCTGCCTATGATGAAGGAGCTTATGCTTACGGAGAACTCAGTAAAGGTAGCAATACCTTCACGGGTCTGCTGTCATCCAATATTATGTGGGTTGGCATGCCAATGTTAGCTGCCGATGAAGAGTTTTTGGATAACAAAGCAACAGTAAAAATCCGCGTTCAGAAGCCTTACAAGCGGTATTATTCCACATCAGGCTTTCAGGAAGCGAATCCGGTAAATGACAACTATCCTGTTTATGAATTTACTACAGAAGATATCGCCACCGGATTAAGCGATAAAGCAATAGCTAAAGATGCCCTGGACGATATACGGGTTGTTCCAAACCCTTATTATGGGTATTCCACTTATGAGACAGACCAGCTAGATAATCGCGTTCGAATCACAAACCTTCCTGATGCATGTACAGTAAAGATCTTTTCACTTGACGGCACATTAATCAGGACATTTACCAAAGATTCTGAAATCACAAGTATCGACTGGGACCTCAAGAACGATTCGAACATTCCGGTTTCCAGTGGTATGTATCTGATCCACGTTAAAGCGCCGGGTATCGGAGAAACCGTTGTTAAATGGTTTGGATCTATGCGTCCGGTAGACTTGAACTCATTCTAAGGAAGATATTTGATAATTTTAAAAAAACAGCATAATGAGATTTGTAGTAAAATATTTAGCAGCAATGGTTTTAGTAGCAGCATTTCTTCTGCCTCTTCAAACCATTAAAGCCGGTAATGAAGACCGTTCCGGCCAAGCCGGTGCTGATGAACTTCTGATCAACCCGTGGGCACGTTCTTCGGGTTGGGCAACAGCAAACACCGGTGGCGTAAGAGGTCTTGAAGCTCAATATTTAAATGTCGCTGGTATGGCTTTTACCAATAAAACAGAGATCGGTTTTGCACATACCAATTATCTGGCCGGGACAGGCATTAACATTAATACGGTAGGCCTTTCACAGCGCTTATCCGAAAATGGTGGTGTCCTGGGTATTGGGATTATGTCCATGTCCTTTGGTGAAATCGACAGAACAACAGTTAATTTACCCGAAGGTGGTGCCGGAACCTATTCGCCAAACTATTTAAATGTGAATATTTCATATTCCAAAGCGTTCTCTAATAGTATCTTTGGTGGTATTAACATTAAAATCATCTCCGAGCAAATCGCAAATATAAGCGCACAGGGGATTGCTATTGATGCTGGAGTACAGTATGTAACAGGGCGTACCGACAATATCAAATTTGGTGTAGCACTGAAAAACGTGGGTCCTGAGATGTCGTTTAACGGCGACGGAATGTCGCTCAGAACCATCATCACAGACGCGAATCATACCATGACCGTAGAGCAACGCTCTGATGCCTTTGAATTACCAGCACTGATTCGTATTGGAGCAACCTATGATATCGACCTGGCTGAAAAGCACGAACTTTCTATTGCAGGAAACTTTCAGAGTAACTCCTTCCGTAAAGATGTCATCTCATTAGGGGCACAATATTCCTTTAGTGAGTATCTGGATGTCCGCGGTGGATACAATTTTGAACCTGGAATGCTGGGTACAGAAGGAGAAAGAACTACCGTTTATACCGGCCCTACCGGTGGTGCTTCTGTCAAAGTGCCCATCAACAAAGATGAAGGCAGCTACTTTTCTATTGATTACTCTTACAGGCCTACGGATCCCTTCGATGGAGTCCATTCTATCGGCGGGGCATTGGTTTTATAAAAAATAATAGTTGATTTAAACAAACAATTTTATTACTTTTATAGTTGTTTACAAGAGGACCCTTTCGAAGGGTCTTCTTGTATTATGTTGTAGAAATCCAAAATATTTCAACCATGGCAGAAGTAAAGTATTATAGTGAAGAAGGTTTAAAGAAACTAAAAGCAGAATTACACCAGCTGGAAACTGTGGAAAGACCCAGGATTTCCCAACAAATAGCCGAGGCTCGTGATAAAGGAGATTTATCCGAAAATGCAGAGTACGACGCAGCTAAAGAAGCTCAGGGATTACTTGAGTCAAAAATAGCCAAATTAAAAGAAATCGTCGCAATGGCACGAGTCATTGATGAATCACAGCTCGACAATTCCAAGGTTTTGCTTTTTTCTACCGTCAAGATCAAAAATATGAAAAACAAGGCGAAAATGGCCTATACCATTGTGCCTGAAAAAGAAGCCAACCTCAAAGAGGGAAAAATATCTGTGGATTCTCCTATTGCTAAAGGGCTGTTGGGGAAAAAGAAAGGAGATCAGGCCGAAATTGAAGTCCCGGCAGGAAAAGTAACTTTTCAAATCATGGACATCAGTCGTTAATATAATTATCTGTAGTATGAGCTCTATCTTCACTAAAATTGTCAGGGGTGAAATCCCCGCGCATAAAATAGCTGAAAACGAACATTTCTTAGCTTTCCTAGACATTAATCCACTGGCCAAAGGACATACGCTGGTTATTCCAAAGCAAGAAACGGATTATATCTTTGACCTGGATGATGAAACAATACAGGGGCTATTTGCTTTTTCGAAAACAGTAGCAACAGCGATAGAACAAGTGGTAGAATGCAAACGGATCGGGATTACCGTCATAGGACTGGAAGTACCCCACGCGCATGTGCACCTGATTCCGATCAATACGCTTTATGATATGGACTTCAAGCAACCCAAACTACAGTTCAGCAATGATGAGTTAAAGGAAATAGCAGCATCTATCCAAGAAAATGTAAAAATGTAATTATTTTTAGGAGACCCGATCCGGGTTATCACTTAAAAATGATTTCCAGCTACCATATTTTTTATCCTCACCGGTTTTGCCCGCTTGAAAATAATGACAAACAGCCACGGCTAAGCCATCTGTCGCATCAAGGTAATCCGGTGCTTCTTTAATCGCCATCAGATTATACAGCATGCCAGCAACCTGCTCTTTCGACGCTCCTCCTCTTCCGGTAATAGACTGTTTAATTTTTCGTGGGGTATATTCTGTAATCGGGATATCCCGATATAAGGCTCCAGCCATTGCAACTCCCTGTGCTCGACCTAATTTAAGCATCGACTGGACATTTTTCCCATAAAAAGGAGCTTCTACTGCCACCTCATCCGGATGATATTCGTCGATAATCGTCAGGACCCGATCAAAAATTCTCTTTAACTTTAAGGCATGATTAGAGAGTCGGCCCAGTTTTAAAACACCCATAGTGATAAGGGAAATTTTATTCCCCCTACAGGATATCAAACCATATCCCATTATATTTGTACCCGGGTCGATCCCTAATATGATTTTTTCATCATTCAAAATAAAACAGCTTAAATTGTCAAAGGCAAAGTTACATAAAACATACAATCTTGCGCTGAAAGCCATCATCCTTATCCTGGCTTACTATATGCTGTATTATCAAATCTTTAAAGAGCATAATCCTAAAGAAATGATAGAGTTTCTTTCCAGAGAGTATGCGCAATCCGGCATATTTCTTCCCATCATGGGTGTTTTCCTGATGATGTTTTTAAACTGGGGCACAGAAAGCCTAAAATGGCAATTCTTAATTCGCAAAAATGAAAAAATCTCATACCTGGAAAGTATAAAAGGGGTATTTAGTGGTGTCACCATCTCATCCATGACGCCCAATCGTGTGGGTGAATACCTGGGGCGTGTGTTTATTTTGAAAAAAACCCATCCCCTCCGTGGAATCTTAATAACAATTGTAGGTAGCATCAGCCAGTTACTGGTTACCATAACCTTAGGCTCGGTGAGCCTGCTCTACCTTCTGATATTATTTCCTGAAAAGCTAAATCTACACAATCCGTATATCCAAATTTCGAGCATAGTCATCGTACTGCTCATTTGGTTTTTATTAGCAGGCCTGTATTTTAACCTCCGCATAATATCAACACTAACTACCTACCTAACCCGGCGATGGCCCAAAATAAAACGATTTGCCAACGTTTTTTCGCTTTATTCCCGCCACGATCTGCTAAAGGTATTTCTTTTCAGTGCATTACGATATATGATCTTTAGTTTGCAATTCTATTTTCTGCTTCGGATTTTTCACCTGGACTTCAACTTGTTTTATGGGTTTCTTGCGGTGTCACTTATCTTTTTAGGAATCACTGTCATTCCTTCAATTGCCTTAGCCGAAGTTGGTATCAGGGGGTCAGTAGCAGTGTTTGTTGTCAATCTGTTTGTGGATATTATTCCACTCTCTGCCAGCGAAGGATATCAGTTTAACATTATTGCTGTTTCCACCTTGCTTTGGATTATCAACATTGTAATCCCCAGCATTTTGGGCTCTGGGTTCATTTTTAGCCTCTCATTTTTCAAATCAAACAAACACAATGACTATTAGCTGGTTACTTATCACCGGAGGCATATTGCTTTTGTATATCGGCCTGATTTCGGCCTTTCTAATTGGCTGGAATCGCCTTAAGTACATTCATGTGCAAAAACATACGCTAAAAAGCACCTACAGCTTTATCATTCCGGTGCGAAACGAGCAAAATAACATTCTTCAGCTGCTTCATTCCATCATTCAGCAAGACTATCCTCCGGATCATTTTGAAATCATAGTTATTGATGATCACTCGGAAGACAACACAGTACAGGCAGTCAAAAAATTCAAAAACAAACACTTCCAATATCGCATCCAGATAATACGTCTTGACGACAATCATTACGCAAAAAAACAGGCACAACAACTCGGAATTTCCAAAGCCCGCCATGAATTTTTGATCTTTTCTGATGCCGACTGCTATATCAATCCCTACTATCTTAAGACTGTCAATGAATACATTCGGCGTCTTCAGCCCAAAATATTGCTAGGACCTGTTGCCATTAAACAAAACAAGGATCTGCTTTCTAAATTTCAATCTCTGGAATTCTCCAGCTTAATTTTCTCTGCTGCTGGTGCTTTGGGCATTAGTCAACCTATTTTGGCCAACGGTGCCAATATGATTGTTGACAAGCTGGTGTTTCAGGATCACCCTGAACAGGATATCTTTATGGAGAAATATGCCTCCGGCGATGATATGTTCCTGTTGGAGTTCATACGGCAAACCTATGGAACTAACTACATCAGCTTTATGAATCATAGCCATGGCATTGTCACCACCAATGCACAGCATTCCATCTCCGATTTTTTCAAACAACGTAAACGGTGGGTATCAAAAAGCAAAGCCTATAAAAACCCATTTTTAGTGTTTACCGCGGTAGTTGTTTTGCTAACTGCTATTTTTCAAATCCTTACGATATTTTTTGCCTTCTATTCAGAGACCGGATTATGGATGATGGCAGGCTTTTGGACAGGAAAGGCAATTGTCGATTTTATGGCTCTTCAGACTATCAATCAATTTCTTAGAACAGGCATAAACAGCTTATTGTTTGTCGTTAGCTCACTTATTTATCCATTTTATGTTGTCACAACATCGTTTTTAGGACTTACCACAAGATACGAATGGAAAAAACGGATTTATTCACTGCGCCCTTAATGAAACATTTCAGCCAGGGAAATAACCAGACGTAAATCCATAGGTGTTGTAACTTTAATGTTTTCCATATTGCCTTCAAAGAGATGGATATCATGTCCTAAGTGTTCAACGACACTGGCATCATCAGTAAACCCCTCGTTATATGGCTGTTGATAAGCCTTTTTAAGAATTTCGGTTTGAAACACCTGCGGTGTCTGAATCCGTTTAACCTTATCTCTGTTGATAATTTTACTATTTTGTTTATCCACAAACCTTAAGGAATCGGTAGAATCGACAAAAGGCACTGCCGACCCAAATTTACCTGCATCATTAAAGGCTTGCCCAATAGTATTCAACGAGGGGAAGGGCCTGACGCCATCGTGTACTCCTGTCAGTCCATCCTCGTTGATTAATTCAACAGCATTTTTGACTGACTGAAATCGATTATCCCCTCCGTAAACAATTTGATGACTAATGTTGAAATCAAATTCACGACACAAATCATTCCACAAATCCACATGATTTTCCGGAATCACAAGCATAATTTTGATATCGGATTTATAGGCAAAAAAAGCTTCGATAGCCCACATCAGCAAAGGCTTTTCGTGAACCGGGATAAACTGCTTCGGTATCTCGGCTTTCATGCGCTGGCCACTTCCTCCAGCTGTAATTATAATGGTGTTTTCTGACATAAAAAAAGGGAGCATTCTACAATGCACCCTTCAAAGATATAAAAATATTGGTATTTTTTAGTCAATAATCAACATCGCATCACCATAAGTGAAAAAATGATATCCCTCTTTTACGGCTTCTTTATAGGCTTTCATCAGAAGATCATAGCCAGCAAAAGCAGAAACCAGCATCATCATGGTAGACTGCGGCATATGAAAATTGGTAATCATCGAATTCGCCACTTTAAAGTCATACGGAGGAAAGATAAACTTATTCGTCCAGCCGTTAAAAGGCTTGACATAGCCTGTAATTGAAACGGCAGACTCCAGTGCTTTAGTAGTGGTTGTTCCTATAGAGCAAATATTTCTGCCTTTATCTTTGGTTTTATTGATCAGGTCAGCGGTTTGCTTTTCAATAATCATTTGCTCAGAGTCCATTTTATGTTTGGATAAGTCTTCCACATCCACTTTCCTAAAATTTCCTAATCCGGCATGCAGGGTAATCTCGCCAAAATTAACGCCACCAATTTCGAGGCGTTTCATAATTTCCCGGCTAAAATGCATTCCAGCCGTAGGTGCGGCTACTGCACCTTCGTGTTTGGCAAATATCGTTTGATACCGTTCTTTGTCTTCCGGTTCTATAGGGCGGTTGATAATTCTGGGTAAAGGTGTTTCACCCAGGCTTTGTATCAATTTTTTAAAATCTTCGTAAGGCCCATCGTGTAAAAAACGCAAGGTCCGCCCACGGGAAGTGGTATTGTCAATAACTTCGGCCACCAGCGACTGGTCTTCGCCAAAGTACAGCTTGTTTCCAATTCTGATCTTGCGGGCAGGATTCACCAATACATCCCAAAGACGGGACTCGTAATTCAACTCCCGTAGCAAAAAAACTTCGATTTTAGCTCCGGTTTTTTCCTTCACCCCATACAATCGGGCAGGAAAAACCTTGGTGTTATTGATGACCATTGTATCCTGGTCGCCAAAATAATCTAAAACATCCTTGAACTTTTTATGCTCAAACGTTCCCGTTTTTCGATGTACAACCATCATTCGCGATTCATCACGGTGTTTTGGTGGGTGATAGGCTATTTGCTCAACGGGTAAATCAAATTTAAACTGCGATAATTTCATAAATATATTTTTTTACCTCCGGTCATAAGGCATGCAAAGATAATACATTCAAAAGCCGAAGTCCAGTATTTTAGGCAAAAACAACCAATATATCTTCTACCTGCCCTTTAAACCCTGACGTTCTCAACACTTATCTTTAATGAAACT
This sequence comes from Bacteroidota bacterium, assembly GCA_051748205.1. Classification (GTDB taxonomy): domain Bacteria; phylum Bacteroidota; class Bacteroidia; order Bacteroidales; family PWNQ01; genus PWNQ01. The sequence goes on from JBNJHE010000005.1 coordinate 19,429, forward strand.
GAAACCCGGAGGAGGAAATTTTTTCTTTAATCGTTTCCGGTTTTAGTGCCTGTTCAACGGTATAATTTCCAACCTGAGTCCGTCTCAAATCGCTCAGATAAGCACCCGATTGCAGGAAGAATCCCACATCTCTTGCCAGAGCCCGGATATATGTCCCTTTACTGCAATGCACCTGAAATCTGGCCTGGGAATTCTCATAGGATAACAAGTCGAATTGAAAAATTTCAACCACTTTTTTTTTCATTTGAATTTTGTCCTTCTTACGCGCATAATCATAAGCCCTTCTGCCATCAACCTTTACAGCAGAGTAAACAGGTGGCTCCTGAAGAATTTTTCCTAAAAAAGCATCAAAAGCCTGTTGAATAACCGTATGATTTAAGTGATCTGAAGGATAAGTATGATCTGTTTCTGTTTCCAGATCAAAAGAAGGTGTTGTCGCACCAAAAGTAAATGTCCCCTGATAGGTTTTTGGGGCTCCCTGTAATTCATCGATTTGCTTTGTCAACTTCCCTGTACAAATCATAAGCAAACCACTCGCCAATGGATCCAGGGTTCCGGCATGACCAACTTTTAGCTTTTCCTTAATCTGATATGACTTCTTAATCCAATAACGAATATCCTTAACCACTTTAAACGAAGTAATTCCTTTTGGCTTATCCACTAGCAATAGTTGCCCTGCCTTAAAGTCGGTGTTTTGATCAATTGTTTTAACTGGGGAGAGCATATCACAATAGCGTTATTGTTATGGCTGTCAAACCAACAACAAGACAGTAAAATGCAAAATATTTCAGTTTGGCATTACGAACCAGTTTGATCATCCAGGCACAGGCCAGGACACCGGAAATAAAAGCTGCGGTAAAACCAGCTCCCAAAGGAACTGCACCAATAGATGAGCTGCCTATTTCGCCTGAAAATAGTGACAACACCATTTTGCCCAAAATCAAAGGCACAACCATTAAAAAGGAAAACCTGGCTGCTTTAGTTCTGTCTACACCAAGCATGACACTGGTAGAGATGGTAGCACCAGACCTTGACATCCCGGGCAAAATGGCTATAGCCTGTGCAATACCAATCACAAAAGAATCCTTAAATCCTACTTGCTTCCCGGTTGTTTTCGCCTTATCTGCTACTAATAACAAAATAGCTGTCACAATTAACATAAATCCAACCAACAATATCTGCCCATTAAAAAGTTCTTCGATATATTTTTCCAACGAAAGCCCTATAATTCCGGCCGGAATCATAGACAAAGCCACTTTAGCAGCAAATTTCATTTCGTTATTCCACTGCCAGCGCACTATTCCCTGAAGGATTTCCAGAATATCTTTGCGAAAAACCACAATCGTACTCAGCGCCGTGGCTCCATGCAACACTACTGTCATCAGCATGCTTTCTTCCGGCACCACAGAATCCCCAAACAATGCTTTTGTTAATTCGAGATGTCCACTACTGCTAACTGGCAAAAACTCCGTCAGTCCCTGGATTATTCCAAGGATAATTGCTTCCAACCAACCCATATACTATATTTTAGGAGTCTTTATCGGTTTTTTGCGACGGACGCTTCATGATCGCAAAAATCCCAACTACATAACCTGACAATACCAGAATAGGCGCTACAGTAATTCTTCGCCGACTAAAAATTTCTTCACTAAAAACGTTGGGATCATCCGAACCTCCTCCGGACATCAAAATAAAGCCCAGAGCGATCAAAAATAAAGCGACAAAGAGTAGCATATAGCTTTGCCGTCCAAACGTAAAATCTTCATAGCTAACATCGCCACCCCTTTTTTGCCTGGGGTCTGGATTAACATTTTTTGCTTTACTGCTTTTTTTTGTTTGAGTTCCCTTTGCCATATCACATTAATTTTTAGTAATAATACAGGTTATCCGTTTTGATTTTTAAATACTTCCTGACAGCAAAATAGGTCGACAACCAGGAAAATACCAGGCCAATGATCAAAACTCCTGCAAAGAAAATAAGATATATATCAATTTCTGAAAGACTAATCAATTCGGGGAAGTTGTTATAAAAAAGATACATCGTTCCGATTAACAATCCTATGGCCAACAAAGAGCTAACCATACCATGAATAATTCCTCTTATCAAAAAAGGTTTCCTGATAAACCGCTGTGTCGCTCCTACTAACTGCATGCTTTTAATTAAAAAGCGTTTGGAAAAAACCGAAAGGCGTATCGTATTATTAATCAAAGCTATCGCTATAAAGATCAAAATAAGACTAAAGACAAGCAATACCATGCTGATTTTGCTAATATTTTTATTGACCTGATCCACCAATGATTCCTCATAATAAACTTCTTTTACGCCAGGATTGCCTGCAATATCTTGTTGTATAACAGCCAGGGAATCATTATTTGCATATTCGGCTTTGACATTCACTTCGATAGAGGGGAGTAAAGGATTATAATCCAGAAAGCCAACAAAATCCTCTCCAAGGTCTTCTCGAAGCTCTTTTTCCGCTTGCTCCCTGGAAATATATTCTGTACTTTTACGGTATGGCTCCGCATCAATCGCTTTTCTAAGCAAAATAATATCGGCTTTACTAACATCTTCCTTCATTGTCACCGAAAGCGTAATGTTTTCTTTCACATAATCCGACAATTTTTTTGCATTCAACACAATGATGCCAACCAACCCCAGCATAAACAATACCAGAGTAATGCTTAAAACTGTCGTAACCACAGAACTGGTTAACCGTCGTTTGTTAAATTTATCTTCTTTCTTTGCCATAATTTTGAGAGGGCTAAGATAACAATTTTTTCAGCCTCCTGCCCAAGTTCTTCGCAGGCAAATATAAAATATGTTTAACAGACCTGCACTGAATGTAAAGGAGTTTTCATAAATTCGCACCATAATAACAGAAGCCGGAAAAACAACGTAAGAGCATGGAATATAATTATACAGAGATCGAAAAAAAATGGCAGCACTTTTGGGCCGAGAACAAAACTTTTAAAGCAGAAGACAATTCTGACAAACCCAAATACTATGTACTGGATATGTTCCCATATCCTTCGGGAGCAGGGTTACATGTTGGCCATCCTTTAGGCTATATTGCTTCAGACATTGTTGCGCGTTATAAAAGAAATGAAGGCTATAATGTATTACATCCCATGGGCTATGATGCCTATGGTTTGCCTGCAGAGCAATATGCCATCCAAACAGGGACCCATCCGGCAACAACAACAAAAAAAAATATCCAGCGCTACCGGAAACAACTTGATCAAATTGGATTTTCTTTTGACTGGGACCGGGAAGTACAAACATGCAGCCCGGACTATTACAAGTGGACCCAATGGACTTTTATTCGCTTATTCGAACATTGGTATGACACAAAACAGCAGAAGGCCAGGCCCATAAAAGAGCTGAAGGCAATATTTGCAAAATCCGGCAGCGACACAATTTCTGCTGCTCATGATAGCCATGATCCTTTTACGTCCGGGCAATGGAATAATATGCCGGAAAAACAGCAACAGGAAATACTAATGCACTATCGTCTGGCCTACTTATCCGAAACAATGGTAAACTGGTGTCCGGCCTTAGGCACAGTGCTGGCCAACGATGAAGTTAACAATGGTTTTTCGGAAAGGGGTGGCCATCCGGTTGAACGCAAAAAGATGAAGCAATGGTCATTACGCATTAGTGCTTATGCCGAACGCCTTCTCCATAACCTGGAGAAACTAAACTGGCCTGAGTCAATAAAAGAAATACAACGCAACTGGATCGGACGTTCTGAAGGTGCTGCTGTATATTTTCCTATCAAAGGATATGAAGAGAAAATAGAAGTCTTTACCACACGCCCCGACACCTTGTATGGGTCTACTTTTATGGTACTGGCTCCGGAACACGAGCTCATAGAAAAAATCACCACTAAACAACAAGAGCAAAAAGTAAATGATTATGTTGCCTGGGCAAAAAACCGCTCCGAACGCGAGCGCATGGCTGAAGTAAAAGAAGTTAGTGGTGTCTTTACCGGAGCGTACGGAATTAATCCTATCAATGGAAAAGAAATTCCAATCTGGATTGCCGACTATGTCTTGAGTGGCTATGGCACAGGGGCCATCATGGCTGTACCGGCTCATGACAGCCGCGACTTTGCTTTTGCCAAACATTTTGAGCTGCCTGTTATACAGGTTGTCAAAAAAGCCAAAGAAGAAGAAACAGACCCCGCAGACTGGACTGAGTCGTATGATGCCAAAGAAGGAATTATGATTCATTCTGACTTAATCAATGGTTTAGCAGTACCCGAAGCAATCCGCAAAACCATTGACATTATTGAAAAAGATCACCTGGGTTATGGCACCATCAATTTCCGTTTGCGGGATGCCATCTTCAGTCGTCAACGATACTGGGGCGAACCTTTCCCGATTTATTATAAAGACGGCATGCCCTATCCTCTTGACGATAGCGAACTCCCCTTAGAGCTTCCCGAGGTTGATCAATATAAGCCTACTAAAGAAGGAGAGCCTCCACTGGCCAGAGCAAAAAACTGGAAGACAAAACAAGGCTATCCTCTCGAAACCAATACTATGCCCGGATTTGCTGGCTCCAGCGGGTATTATTACCGATACATGGATCCCCATAATTCGAAAGAATATTTCTCAAAAGAAGCCATCAAATACTGGAAAGATGTTGATCTTTATCTTGGCGGTGATGAGCACGCAACAGGTCATTTAATTTATGCTCGTTTTTGGGCTTTATTTCTGTATGACCTTGGGATGACAGTATCAGAAGAACCCTTTAAACGCCTTATCAATCAGGGGAAAATCCAGGGACGCTCGAATTTTGTTTATCGCATACAAGGAGAAAACAAATTTGTCACCTGGCAAAAACGGAAAGCATACAAAACACAACGTATCCATGTAGATATCAACCTTGTTCATAATGACATTCTGGACATAAAAGCTTTTAAGCAATGGAGCCCGGAATACAAAGATGCAGAGTTTATCCTCGATGATGAGGGGAAATATGTCTGTGGCTGGGAAGTTGAAAAGATGAGCAAATCAAAATACAATGTACAAAACCCCGATGATCTGATCGAAGAATACGGTGCTGACACTTTTCGCTTGTATGAGATGTTTCTCGGCCCTATTGAAAGCCACAAACCCTGGGACACCCAGGGCATTGAAGGTGTTTCACGTTTTATCAAAAAGTTCTGGCGACTGTTTCATGATCAACAAGGAAACTTTACCATCAGCGAACAAGAGCCAGAGGCCAAAGAACTAAAAATACTTCACCAAACCATTAAAAAAGTCAAAACAGATATTGAGCGCCTATCGTTCAATACATCGGTGAGCCAATTTATGATTTGCACTAACGAACTTAGTGATATAAAAAATAACAAGCGTGCAATTCTTGAGCCCTTAGTAGTTCTTCTTTCCCCTTTTGCACCCCATATCGCTGAAGAATTATGGCATTTACTCGGACACACGGACAGTGTAGCTTATGCTTCGCTGCCTGAATTTAAGGAAGAATATATCAAAGAATCGAGTTTTGAATATCCTGTTTCTTTTAATGGAAAAATGCGATTTAAAATTGAGCTTCCGCTCGATATGTCTAAAGAAGATATTGAAAAAGCGGTTCTTGCAGATGCCCGCTCGGAAAAATACCTGGGAGGACAGCCTCCTCGAAAAGTAATTGTAGTCCCAAAACGTATTGTCAATGTAGTGGTTGCAAACTAATCTTAACATATCCGGATGCTCTTTGCAGGGCTATTTTTCAGGCGCTGCATTTTTTGGCCCGGATTTTGGAATTATTAATCAAACCTTTAATTTTATCAATATGAACTAAGCCATGACAAAATTTTTAACACACTAACACATAATTATAATGAAATTTAAAAACGTTTGGAGGAATTCGATTTGACATGGCAAGCTCCCCCGGATAAATGACAGGGTAAACAAATGCTTATTGAAAATAAAATTATAGACATATGAAGCGAGCCATGATAAAAACCTGGACACACACACGGATGCTTATAAGGGAATGGAAAGCACGTATGTGGCATGCATTTAGCTCATTTCGAGCTCCGTATGACCTATTTACTAAAAATATAAAACAGATGAACCGTTTTGCACCCGAATTATTGAAGATCAGTTTTCTAAAAACAGGTCTTATTTTAATATTCATTTTTTCGCTTTTCTCTTCCATACAAGCACAGGATTTAAGACATAAAGCCAATCATGCTTACAAAGCCGGAGAATATTTGGAGTATAAAATTTATTTCCATTCCTTCATTACCGGCAATGTTTCTGTAGGGAAGGCCACCTTAAAAATTAAGGATGAGCCTGTTGCTGTCTACGACCGTCAAACCTATCATATTGTCGGAAAAGGAAAAACCAGTAATGCCATGGGGTTGTTCTACAAAGTCGACGACCGTTATGAAAGCTATGTAGATAAGAAAACGCTAGCTCCGCTGCATGCAGTTCGACGTGTTAACGAAGGCGGATATATCATCGACCATGACACCTATTTTAATCAAACCAAAGGAAAAGCCTACTTTAGAGATAATAAAAACGACACCCGTAAAACCATCGAAGATGTGCAATATGCTCAGGATATCGTTTCCCTTATCTATTATGCCAGAACTCTCGACTACGATAATGCAAAAAAAGGAGATGTGTTTTATGTAGACTTTGTCGTGGATGATGACACTTATAAGGCTCGCCTGGAATATGCCGGAAAAGAAAATATTGATATCGGAATAGGCAAATTCAAATGCATAAAAATCATCCCCTATCTGGATATTGAAGGTGTTTTTAATAAAAAAGACCCCATGGTGCTCTATGTTACTGATGATAAAAACCGCATCCCGCTATACGGCAAAAGTGAGCTAAAAGTAGGTAATATTAAACTTGAATTATACGACTTTGATAATTTACGAAACTATTTTTCCTCACGGATTCATTGGAATGATTGATTTTGTATTTTACAAATCGAAACCGACACAAAATTATTTCGTCTATGACTTATCCAAAAAGTTCAGCCATTGTCGCTGTAGCTCTGCTAGTGGCGGCAGTGGTTTTTGGCAACACACACTCTATCAGCTATGATGATGAAAAAAATATTAACGCCTTATGGGCTAAAGCTAAAAAGCTGGAAAAAGCCGGCCAGCCAAAGGCTGCAGTAGATTTTATCCTTAAAATCAAAGAACTGGCCCTGGAAAAGGAGCTGTATGACCATTTTCTAAAAAGCATCTCCCATGAAATCATATTAAAGAACACATATGTGGAGGACCCCGCAGAAGAAGCTATCGCCATCGTTCAACATGCTTTTTCTCTTACCGACCACAAAATATCAACAGCTATACTGCATACTTTTCAGGCCGCAAATTACAAACAGTATCTACTGGAGCATTCGTCAAACATCAGAAACCGCACAGCACTCTTAAATGATACTACCCATGATCTTAATCAATGGGGACAAAAGCGATTTGTCAAACAGATTATCTCTCACTACAAAAAAGCATTAAAAGATGCTTCGCTTTTGACAAAAACACCCCTGAAAGATTATCAGCTTATCATTTACAGCAATGACGAAGAAAGCACACAATATTTGAAAACAGTGTTTGACCTGATTGCAACCACAGCAATCGATTATTACCTCTTTGAAGATATCACGCTGGTCAATACGGATAGAAAAAACAAATTAATGTCTCCGGCATATTTTAAAACCGACCAGGAGTTTCTTTCGTTTACTGTTTCAACTCACGAAAATGACTTTAATTCTTTAACCATAGATCTATATCAGAAGTTATTTCACTATCACCAAAACGACAAAGACCCATCATTGCATATTATGCTGCAGTTAGAGCGTCTGGACTTTGTCAGAAAAAACAGCCAACGGGCTGATGCGGATGAGTTGTATCGTTTGGCTCTGGAGAATCTATTAGAGAACTATCGCGACAATGCTATCTCAACACATATACAATTTCGGCTGGCAAAATACTGGAATGAGTCCGGTGATCAATACAATCCTTTGACAGACAACGATCATCAAATGGACAAAGTCAAAGCTGTGGATTACTGCACTGATGCAATCAAAGCTTTTCCCGACTCCAGAGGTGCCAAACAATGTATAGGATTAAAAAACACTATCCAGATAAAAGAAATTGATGTCACCACAGAAGATGTCCTTATCCCTGGCCAATACTCTCTGGCTTCTGTCAGGCACAAAAATATTGAACAATTCTATGTCCATCTATACAAAATCCCTTCGTCTAATTATAAAAAATGGGAATACTGGGGCGACAGAGAAGAAAGACTAAGGGAACTAAAAACAATGGAGCCCCAAAAAACCTGGATGGTTCAGGTGCCTAAAACCAATGACTTCCAAACCCATACGCTGGAAACCGAAATCCCTCCTCTAGAAAAAGGATATTATCTTGCACTCTTTTCTTCTGAACAAAAGATTACAGATACCACTGAAGTCATAAATCAGGTTGATTTTTTCGCTTCTAATTTAAAAGCGATAATTCATAGCGGCCCTATGGGAAATCACCAGGGATATGTTTTAAACCGAACCACAGGTAAACCTGTGGCAAAAGCACAAGTACGATTGTTTGATCTTAGATTTGATCACCGTCAAAAACGCCATAAGGAAGAAACTTACGAAACGCTACAAACCGATAAACATGGCTTTTTCCGTATTCCAAAATACGGCGACTACAGAGTATATCGTGTAGCCATATCCAAAGACGATGATCTTTATGTCCCCGGAGAACAATTCCATGAGTCCTATCGACATAATCCCTCCACAGACAATAAAAAGGAAAAAATTACGACCCATATATTTACAGATCGTGCCATATACCGTCCAGGACAAACGGTATACTTCAAAGGAATCATTCTTGCAAAACAACACAAAGAATCCTCGGTCAAAAAAAATTACGCAACCAGGATAAGCCTTTTGGATGCAAATAAGCAGGAACTACAATCACTGGAAGTAGAGACCAACCAATACGGCAGTTTTAATGGCACCTTTGTGCTTCCCTCGACAGGTCTTACGGGCGATTTTAAGCTCAAAACACCCGATGGTCATCATTCCTTCAAAGTAGAGGAATATAAGCGTCCCCGTTTTGAAGTGGAGGTTGAAGACATCAAAGGCTCCTATCGTCTGGGCGAAGAAATAAAAGTCAACGGTAATGCTACAGCATATTCCGGCAGCAACATCAGCCAGGCAAGAGTACAATACGAAATCTTGCGTAGAAGGAAATACCTGCCTTATCAGTACAGCACTTTTTTCTTTAGACCTCCTCCTCCTTCGTATGACGTCGTTATGGAAACAGGAGAAACGATAACGGATAACGACGGCAAGTTCGAATTTGATTTTACTGCCAAGCCAGGAGAAAAGCTCAGGCAAATTCAAAATTCCGCTTTTCAATATACCATAAAAGTTGAAGTGACAGACCTTAACGGGGAAAGCCGCACAGATTCAAAAACCATTACCGCCGGAGATGTCTCCTTACAACTAAACACTACTATTCCATCAACAGTTAATCAGCTTAACAATCTGAAATACAAAATATCAGCAACAAACCTGGATGGCGCTGAAGTGCCAACAAAAGGTATCTTGAAAATTGAGCGCCTGCAGCAGCCTGATCGCCTGCTGAAATCACGCAGTTGGGAAGTTCCTGATCAATTTATTACAGACAAAAATGAATTTGTCGAGAAATTCCCTCACGAGCAATATAAAAGTGAATTAACCAAAAGCCAATGGGAAGCAGCAGAGGAAGTCTTTCGCTGTAATTTTAACACAGCCAAATCTGACTCTTTAACAATGAACTGCGCCAAAGACTGGCAGGAAGGGATATATCGTCTAAGCTTAACCGCCAAAGACACTTTTGGGCAAGAGGTGATACAAACAAAAACATTTTCACTTTATCATCCGAACTCGAAAAAAATGCCTGAAAAGACATTTTTCTGGACAGACATTGACAAAACCACAGCAGAACCCGGAACTACCGTTCACTTATTCCTGGGTTCCTCTGCAAAGAAGGCCACGATCTATTACAGCTGCAATATGAACGGAGAAATTTTGCAGCAGTCAAACACTACCTTAACCAATGAAAAAGAAAAAATCAGCATCCCGGTGAAGGAATCCTGGCGAGGCGGTTTTTTCATTAACATTTTTATGGTTAAAGAAGGAATGGTTTATTTTCAAAGCTACAACATCAAGGTACCCCATTCCGATAAAAAGCTATCCACACAACTGATAACTTTCAGAGACAAGCTGAAGCCCGGAGCTAAAGAAAGCTGGAAGCTTAAGCTGCAAGGCCCGGAAGGAGAAAAGGTGACAGCTGAAATGTTAGCTTCGATGTATGACGCCAGCCTCGATCAGTTTACCCCTCACTCCTGGAGTTTTAACTTCTTATCAAACAACTACAACCGCTTTAACCTGTATAACCGAACAGGACGGGTATTGGATCATGGTTTTTATATACGGAAAAGTCCCAATTATCACATCTTGAACTTTCCCTTTGATAAGGAAAAACTAAAAATGGCTGTTCTATCTTCTTACAGATTATCCAGATCGCCTGTTTTTAGTGTGGCAGAAGAAGCTCCCAGTTTTAATGGACAAGTTTACTCTGATGAGGAATATTCATTGCAAAATGATAAGGCCGACTTATCCATTGATTTAAAGCAAAAATCAGAAAACCAAAAAACGAAAACAGAGAAGCCAGTACAGCTTAGACGCAATTTTAATGAAACAGCCTTTTTCTATCCCCAATTACAGACGAATGAGAACAGTGAAATAATCCTGGATTTCACTATGCCAGAATCTGTTACACAGTGGAAGTTTATGACACTGGCGCATACCGAAGAACTCAAATACGACCTTGAAACCTTTGAGGTACAGACACAAAAAGATTTGATGGTAATGCCAAATATACCACGGTTTTTTAGAGAAGATGACACCATTACGATCAGCGCCAAAGTCAGTAATTTAACAGATTCCACCATGGCAGGCACAGCGCGTTTAAAGCTAATGAATCCTCACAACAGCCGGGATATCACTGCTGATTTTCATCCGGAATTAGTATCAAAGCCGTTTTCAATTGATAAAAATGGGAATAGTGAGGTAAACTGGAGCATCATTATTCCCAAAAAATGGTCTGCTGTTGTTTGGAGAATTACGGCAGAAACAGGCAGTCATACTGATGGTGAAGAAAACATGACGCCAATACTCAAGAACCGCATGCTGGTAAAAGAATCGATGCCCATGAGTGTCAGGGCAGGAGAAAGCAAATCATTTGAATTTGAAAAACTAAAAAATTCCGCAGCCTCCCCGACAATAGAACATCATAGCTATACTCTGGAAGTCACACAAAATCCAGCATGGTATGCTGTTCAGGCTTTGCCTTATCTGGCCGATTTTCCACATGAATGTTCCGAACAAATATTCAGCAGATACTATGCCAATAGCCTGGCTAACAATATTGCCAATTCAAACCCATCCATCAAGGCTGTATTTGAACAATGGAAGGATGCAGATGCCAGTGCCCTGATTAGCAAACTTGAGCAAAATGAAGACTTGAAGTCTGTCATCCTACAGGAAACGCCCTGGATACTTGATGCACAAAACGAAACAGAGCAAAAGCGCCGAATAGGATTATTGTTTGATATAAATCATATGAGCAATAATAAAACAAAAGCATTACTGAAGCTCCAAAACAAACAACTTCAAAGTGGTGGCTGGCCCTGGTTTGGCGGCAATCATGCCAACCGATACATCACGCAACATATTGTAGCTGGATTTGGCCATCTTATGACACTTCAGGTTGGTGACGTAAATGAAAATCCCACTATCCAATCCATGATAAAAAAAGCACTCGATTACATGGATAAAAAAATTGAAGCAGATTTTGTGCAGTTGAAAATAACAGGAGCCAAACTTGATGAAAATCACCTAAGTAATGTACACGTCCACTATCTCTATGCCCGATCCTTTTTCATAAAACAATATCCCATCAAAGCGGAAAACAAAAAAGCATATCAATATTATTCAGGCCAGGCTGCAAAACACTGGTTATCGCAGAATCTATATTTACAGGGGATGATTGCATTGACAAACCACAGAGCCGGCAACAAGGAGGTATCTTTAAAAATCATGAAATCGTTAAAAGACAAAGCCCTGCAGGACGAAGAACAAGGCATGTACTGGCGCAAAAACAAGGGCTATTACTGGTCTGAGGCGCCCATAGAGCGTCAGGCTTTACTTGTTGAAGCATTTGACCAGATTCTCGACGATCAGAAAAGTGTAGAAGACATGAAGCTTTGGTTGCTCAAACAAAAGCAAACACAAAGCTGGGAAACCACAAAAGCCACAGCAAATGCAATCTACGCCCTGCTGCTTACCAGCAACGACTTATTATCCACCGTACAGGATGTAAGCATCACTATTGGGAACCAACAAATAGAACCAAAGACAGATTCAACCATTGATAGTGAGGCTGGAACAGGCTACTTTAAAAAAGTTTGGACTGATGTTGATCCCAACATGGGTAATGTAACTTTTAACAATCAGGGAGAAAATGTTGCCTGGGGTGCTGTTTACTGGCAATATTTTGAGCAGTTGGATAAAATAACGACTCACAGTTCGCCATTAACGATCACTAAAGAGCTGTACAAAGAAATAAAAACCAGTGATGGTCGCCAACTGCAAAAAATTGATGCATCAACAAAGCCAGGTCCCGGAGACCGCATTATTGTTCGGCTGATGATTCAAAGCGACCGTGATATGGAGTTTATACATCTGAAAGATATGCGAGCCTCCGGATTGGAGCCCGTAAATGTACTGTCAGGGATGAAATATCAGGGTGGCTTAGCCTATTATGAAGCCACCAAAGATGCAGCTACACACTTTTTCTTCGACTGGCTGCCACGAGGAAACTATGTCTTTGAGTATCCGCTTTATGTTGCACAAAAAGGGAATTTCTCGAATGGCATCAGCATCATACAATCTATGTATGCACCGGAATTTTCAGCCCATTCCAGGGGAGTCAGGTTGGATGTGCCGTAAGTCTTCAAGCTTGTAAACAGATGAGTGTATCTGGCTGTCAGTAAAATGGATTTTAATTTTATGACTCTGGACAGAACACACTTTTTCTTTTGTAAATTAGCCCCTTTAAAAACAAGCAATATGATTTCCTATCGTCGCTGGTTGGTATTGATTCCGTTCGTCCTGCTTTTAGGATTTATTGCATGGTATTTTTCCAATATCATTGCCTATATCCTGATTGCTGCCGTAGTAGCTTTTATTGGTCATCCCCTGGCTAATCTACTGGACAGAATCCAAATTGGCAAATTTAAAATGCCTCGATTTTTAAGTGCCCTGATCACCTTAATCGTAATTATTGGACTTTTCGCCGGGTTCTTTTACATTTTTGTGCCTGTTTTACTTGATCAGGCCAGCTATTTTTCTCATATAGATGTCAATAAGCTGATGGAAAGCCTGGAGGATCCCTTGTTAAAGTTTCAGGCCTGGGCCTTAGCCAATGGTTTTATTGAAAGAGGAGAGTCAATAGAAACACTTGTCTCGAATCAAATAGCATCAATTTTAAATTATACTAACCTTGCCGATTTATTCAATAAACTTATAAGTGTTGCCGGTTCTATGATTGTAGGAATCTTTGCAGTCATTTTCATCAGCTTTTTCTTTATTAAAGATAAATATCTATTTACTAATGGAATACTCCTTCTCACCCCGGAAAAATATCAGGAAAAAGCAAAAAAAGTGATCGTGGACACCCGGTATTTATTAAGCCGTTATTTTATCGGTATTATTGGTGAGGTAATCTCAATGATCACACTCCTGACAATAGGAGGGTCGATTATCGGTGTAAAAAATGCTTTTTTTATCGGCTTTATTGGAGGCTTAATGAACATCATCCCCTATATTGGCCCTGTAATAGGAGCCACTCTGGGTGCTGTTTTTGTTGCTTCAGCCAACCTTGATGTCAGTTTTTATGATGTCACTTTGCCCATGATGATTTCTCTGGTTGTTGTTTTCATTATTTGCAATTTGATAGACAATATCTTACTACAACCATTGATATATGCTACCAGTGTAAAGTCGCATCCGGTAGAAATTTTTCTGGTCATTTTGATTGCTGGTTCACTTGCGGGTATTCTGGGCATGATTCTGGCCATACCTACGTATACCCTTTTCAGGGTGATCGGCAAACAGTTTTTTAGCAACCTGCGTGTGGTTCAACAAATCACAAAGCGCATATGAGGTGGAAGCCTGTTTTATATGATAAAGTCAACCTGTTGCACAAGCTGACCCCACAACGCTTTATCAATGTTCTTGCTTCAGAAATCAGCTACCAAATAAGCGTTTGGTTTAAGCGGCCAAAATTATGGGCCTATCCTTCTTTTTTTTCTGTGGAGCCCAACAATACATGCAATCTTGCCTGTCCGGAATGCCCTGTTGGCTCCAAAACCTTAAAACGTAAAAAGGGATACATCTCAAAATCAGTTTATCAAAAAATCATTAATTCGCTAAGTCAAAAAGCGATCTATTTAACCCTATATTTCCAGGGAGAGCCCTTTCTGCATCCGGAAATATACGATATGATCAATTATGCCAGTCAAAAAAAACTATATGTAGCCACCTCCACCAATGCGCATTCGATTAACGAAGAAAATGCCCGTAAAATCATACAGTCAGGCTTAGACCGTTTAATCATTTCTTTGGATGGCACAGACCAGGAAACCTATTCTGCTTATAGAAAAGGAGGAGACATAACAATGGTTATAAGTGGGATTCAACAAATTGTAAAGGCAAAAAAAGAATTAAAAAGCCAAAAACCTATAGTGGAGATTCAGTTTTTGGTATTAGGAACCAACGAGCATCAAATCAAACAAATCAAACAACTTTCGAGAGAATTAAAAGCAGATCAACTTTCGCTAAAGTCGGCCCAGGTCAGTGATTATCAAAACGGAAATCCGTTTATTCCAAAAAATCCGGTCTACTCCCGATACCGCAAAGTATCATCCGGGGAATATGCACTCAAGACATCCGGAGCTAACCGGTGTCATCGTATGTGGAGTGGCTGTGTCTTTACATATAACGGGGATGTGGTTCCATGTTGTTTTGACAAAGATGCGGAACATATCATGGGTAACATTGTAGATCAAGACTTTGCCTCCATATGGCGATCGGGAACTTATCTGGATTTTCGTCAAAAGGTATTCACCAATCGTTCGTCTATAGCCATGTGCCGCAACTGTACCGAGGGCATAAAAAAATGATGGCAAGCTTTCACTTGCCATCAACCCTAAACCTAAAAATAAATAGTCATGATCGCCTGATAAGGCTTTACAAAAAGAATATCAGACAGTCATAATATCTTTTTCTTTAGCTTCCATTAAATCTTCAGCATCCTGAGTAAAATCATTTGTAAGCTTTTGGATATCATTTTCCAGCCGCTTTACTTCATCCTCAGGCACACCTTCTTTTTCCAGGTTTTTAGCCCCATCATTACCGGCTTTTCTAATCGTTCGTATACTAATCTTGGCCGTTTCCGTAACTTCTTTAGCTCTTTTTACAAGGTCTTTCCGCCTTTCTTCTGTTAAAGCGGGCACTGTAATTCGAATCAATGATCCGTCATTCTGCGGATTAAAGCCTAAGTTAGCTGCCATGATAGCTTTTTCTATCGCCTCCATGGTGTTTTTATCCCAGGGCTGAACAATAATGGTTCTGGGGTCTGGGGTACTGATGCTGGCTACCTGATTAAGCGGCATCAGCGTGCCATAGCTTTCAACCTTCACCCCATCCAGCATACTTGGGTTGGCCTTTCCGGCACGAATATGCAGAAGCTCACGTTCCAGATGTTTAAGTGCATTCTCCATCTGCTCCCTGGTTTCCGAAAGAATCTTTTGCGTTTCCTGGCTCATAAAGAATTATTTTTCTTTTCTCTACAAAAATAATATTTTACACTGAATATACAATATTTTGTGCTTTTTCTGTCATTTTTTTACGTAAGATATGACGATTTTGTTTCAAATTTTCCTCTGAATTGCTGGTATAGCCAAAAAATTGTTATCTTTATCATCCCAAAAAAAAATTATAAACAGATGCAAATCATCAAGCCTGCTTTTCTTTTCATATTTATCATCACTTTATCCTCCTGCGAACTGTTGAGTAAAATAGAACTCCCGGAGGACATGACAACCACCGGCTCCGGTCTTACCGAAGAAGAGGTGGCAAAAGGACTTAAACAAGCATTGGATATCGGCACTAAAAATGCCGTAGAAAAACTGGGCGAGAAAGATGCACTTTATAGCAATCCTTCTTTGCGTATCCCTTTCCCTCAGGAAGCTCAAATTGTGGAAGAAAAATTACGACAAGTTGGGCTGGACAATCAGGTTGATAATTTCATCAAAGAGATGAATCATGGAGCTGAAGAAGCCATGAGTAAAGCCAAACCGGTCTTTGTCAGTGCCATTAAAGAAATGACGATAAAGGATGCATGGGATATCCTCAAAGGTCCTGATGATGCAGCTACTCAATATTTTAAAGATAAAACATCGGATAAGCTATATGACTTATTCAAGCCAAAAATGAAACAGACACTGGATGACATGAACATAACCAACCTTTGGGCAGATGTGATGTCAACTTATAACAAACTTCCGTTTCAACAAAAAGTAAATGCCGATTTACCCGACTATGTGACTAATATGGCCATCGACAGGTTATTTGATCAAATTGCGAATGAAGAATATAAAATCAGGGAGGACCCTGTTGCCAGAGTTACGGACCTGCTCAAAAAAGTCTTCGGTCAATAATACAAAGCAAAAGCTGTTTTTGATATCTTTCGCAAGTAATCCCCGACATCATATTCTAGCCTCTTAGATTTGATGTCCTTAGAAAAAACCTGGTTTAGATACTGAAATCACAGACCATATGAAGCAGCAAGATCAAAATGCCAAAATGTATTACACCATTGGTGAAGTAGCCCGGATGTTTAATTTAAAACCATCCAATATTCGCTTTTGGGAAAAGGAGTTTGATGTAATTCATCCACGTCGAAATCAAAAAGGAACCCGTTATTTCACACCAAAAGATGTAGAGAACTTTCATTTGATCTATCACTTATTAAAGGAGCGCGGCTACACGCTCAAAGGAGCAAAAGAAAAACTCAAAAAAGATCAGCAATCAACAGAAAAGGCATCCGACATTTCCGCCCGGCTTAAAAAAATCAAAACTTTTCTATTGGAGTTAAGAGATGAGCTGGATTAATAATAGTGTCCGGGGATAAGATAATTTTTCACATAATCAGCGATTCCTTCCTCAAGGCTCAAGGTGTCTTGCTGATATCCGGCTTTACGGATTTTCGCCATATCTGCTTCTGTAAAATACTGATACTTATCCCTTATATCTTTAGGAGTGTCAATAAAGCCAATATTTTCCGGCACGTCCATCGCCTTAAAAACAGCCCTCACCAAATCGAGAAACGTTCTGGCTTTGCCTGTTCCAACATTATAGAGTGCCGACTCCGGCTGTTGTTCCATCAACCATAACATCATCGACACAACATCCTTTACATAAACAAAATCACGACGCTGCTCCCCATCTTTAACTTCAGGATGATGAGACCGGAACAGCTTCATTGCTCCGGTATCCATTATCTGATGATAGGCGTGAAAAATTACAGAAGCCATGCGGCTTTTGTGATATTCGTTGGGGCCATAAACATTAAAAAACTTCAAGCCGGCCCAAAAAGGAGGCTTCTGGTCTTGATTTAACACCCATTTGTCGAAATCGTTTTTAGATTCACCGTAAGGATTAAGTGGCTTCAAACGAGGAACAAGCTCGTGCTTATCCTGGTAGCCATGTTCTCCCATCCCATAGGTAGCCGCCGAGGAAGCATATATCAAAGGGATTTGATGTTCCGCACAAAACTTCCACATGGCCTG
Source organism: Bacteroidota bacterium (assembly GCA_051748205.1). Lineage (GTDB taxonomy): Bacteria > Bacteroidota > Bacteroidia > Bacteroidales > PWNQ01 > PWNQ01. The sequence continues at coordinate 37,369 of JBNJHE010000005.1, forward strand.
AGAGTAATTCAGATTTAATCGATTAAATACTGTACGGTCGAATTCGGCTGTATCCGTTCTTGCTCCTAAATGAAAAACAAAATCAATATCTGTGGCTTTCGGCAAGGCCCAATCGAAAAAATGGTCGCGATGAATCTTTTCTATTAGGGATTTCCCTGTCAGGTTTCGATTTTTATCCTGCCGGCTGAAGTCATCCACAGCAATAACATCATTCAATCCTTTATTATTCAGACTGGAAACCATAGCACTTCCAATAAATCCGGCAGCTCCTGTAACTATAATCATAATGGTACATTTTGGCACAAAGGTTAAAAATTCTTTCTTGCTACAACAAAAAAATAAATAATAATTGAGAATATAACTGCTCAATTGTTAAAAACATTACTTTTAAAGCTAAAAAAAAAGCACGCTATGGAAAAGAATAAATCATTTGGAGTTGTCCTAAGCGGTGGAGGAGCGCGTGGTTTTGCTCATCTGGGAGTATTGCAAGCTCTTGAAGAAATGGATGTGCGGCCGGATATGATTTCCGGAGCCAGTGCAGGTGCCATAGCAGCAGCCTTATATGCAGACGGTTACAGCCCACGCGAAGTTGTCAAAATACTAATGCAACAGAGCTTTCTGAGATATACAGAATTCTCCATCCCCAAAGATGGGGGGATTTTAAAGCTTTCTGGGATAAAATCTCTGCTAAAGAAAAAACTAAGATCCAAAAATATCGAAGATCTGAATATCCCGGTATATATATGTGCTACCAATATGAATAAAGGGAAGTGCGTATACTTCTCGTCAGGGTCGCTCATTGATAAGGTTATTGCTTCCGCTTCCATCCCTATTTTGTTTCAAATGGTAGAAATCGATGGCAATCTGTTTGCCGATGGTGGTGTGATTAATAATTTACCCGTTGAACCTATAAAGGGTAAAGTTGATGTCATTTTAGGTGTTAATGTTACCTCCCCTTCCGAAGAAGAAGATTTGGGAAGTTTGTTTAAAATCGCTGAACGTTCATTCCACCTGGGCATTTCGGCAAACGTTCGTTTTCGGTCAGAGCTTTGTGATTATTTTATAGAAATCCCTGAGCTAATGAATTACAGTCTGCTTAAAAGCTCACAAGGGGAAGAGATTTTTGATATTGGCTATATGAAAGCAAAAAAATACTTTAAAGATCATCCTCTGAGTCTTTAGAAGGCAAGACTTTGATCATTACCCTTCGATTAAACGCGCGGCCTTCATCGGTGCGGTTTGATCTTAAAGGTTGCTGTTTCCCATAGCCCCGCGCAGTCAATCGTTGGCTATCAATTCCTTTTTGCTCAAGAAAGCGCTTTACGGACAATGCTCTGCGCTGGCTGAGATTTTGATTGTAGGACCTTGACCCCAACGAATCGGTATGCCCTTGTATTTCAATATACACATCAGGATTTCGCATTAAGAATCGATACAACGCCTGCAATTCATCCCTGGATTCCGCTTTAAAATATGCTTTGTCAAATTCAAAATAAATATTTTTCAACTCAAAGACAAAACCCGGCACTGTTGAGTCTGTCGTAATGGTATCCTGTGCCAAAGGACTTTCAGAGACAGTATCTTTTGATGTTGACTGCCGGTCTGGTGGTGGGGCAATCATTTCGACACCAATATCATCAAAATAATAATAAGCAGAAGTATATTCTGCATCATTATCAACCAACACCGGTTCTAAATATTTGTTAGGGAGAAAATTCCCAAGCAAAATAAAGCGTTCCCCTCCTTCAGCTGTTATGGTATCCGCCAGTAATGTCCAGGCTGTTTTATCTTTCACAGGCTTTTGCTTTTTCGATAACAACTGTGCTTTAGGGTATCTGGAATGAACTAAAGTGCGACAATGGACTGTATCCCTGGTCCGGTAAGTAAGCATTCCATAAGTGTTTTCATAAATATACTCTGGTGTCAGAAAAGCACCAATATGATCAACAGCAAACTGACTTTTATCAGCCAACGAAACACGCATCCAAATGACATATTGAGCTCCTTTCTTCAATGGACTGGAAAGACGCCCTCTCACATATTCCTTATATTGCGGAAAGCTTTGATCCCTCACATACAAATGCGCACCCACATAAGCCTCCCCTTCATAGGCATTCTGGTGTCCGAATTTATTATCCGGAACACCACTTTGAGCCTTACCACACTGATGAAAGTAATCCGGTGAACCTCCTGTGGGCTGCGACCATGCATTGACCTCTTTCATGGGCTGATGAAGTATCCGGCCAGGGCATTTTTTATGTGCCTCAAAGCTACCGTTTATCACCAGGTTTTGTCCTGTTAGATTTACTGTAAATCCCAACAAAATAAAGAATAACAAAAAATTGTATGTCACATATCTAATCATTCTTATTGGGGAGTTCCAGACCATAACCCGAGGTTTTATCATCACGCTTTAAGAAAAACGCAAATAACAAGCCTAAAATACCCAGGGCAGCAAAAATTAACATTGGATTTGTATAGTCCAGTGGTTTTATTACTTCAATATAGTACTGCTTACTATTAAAGCCAAAATATTTCTTATTTGCTGAGAGATACTCACCCTGCATCAACGGAACTTCAAATTCACCATTTTCATCAATATGGAATTTAATTCCTTTCTCCAACACTTTCTCCCCATCCGCAGTAGCAACGGCGAGTTTTCCTTTAACATGTTTATCGCTGTATTCATCAGCATAGTTGCTCAATTGATCATGAAAGATAAAGTCCTCTTCATTAAAGGCAAAGTCACCCTGATAAACCTCCAGCGTATCTTTCTTTTCATAAATCAAAAGCTGAGCCTTGTAGTCGACAGTATCCACTAATTGTCTGAGATCTACTGTCAGCAGGATATCACCTTCACCAATGTTAATATCAAAATCGCCTTGTTGATCGGTTTTCACGCTGTGTTTTTCGCGCCATACCACTTCGCCTTTCATACTATCCTGGTGAGCCACAACGGTAATCTTAAGGTCAGAATTTGCCATTTGTTCCTGTTTACTGTTAAGTACTGTTCCGGAATAAGCAAAGCCAGAAGTCTGCATGGCTTCAAATTCTGAAGGCTTAAGTTGTTGGATGTATCCGGGGTTTGAACTATCCAACACAGAGCCGATAAGGATAGGCATAGCCCATAATCCGATATTCTGAACAGAAAACATAAAGCCATAAGCTGTGCCCAACTTATTTTCTCCAACAATTTTTGTAACTGCCGGCCACATAGCAGCAGGCACTAAAGAAAAAGCAACTCCAAGTATAAAAATCGGAATTCTTGGCTCGACCAGGGTTTTGGCAAATAACAGATGGGCAATAATCAACAAAGCAGAACCAAGGTACATCAAGGTAGCACTTCGCCCTTTATTATCTGCAATCCAACCAAATAATGGTGTTAACAAAATTGTTCCAAACATAAGATAGGAAGAAACGTTACCGGCTATCTCCCTTTGAAGATTAAACTTATTCATTAGCATGTCAGGGGCAAACTTCACAAAGGGGAAAACTGCCGAATAAAACGTAACACACAACAAAGTGATAAAAATAAAAGAGCGATTTGTAACCAAAAATCTAAGGTCACTCCATTTAAATTCGTCTTCCGGATCATCCGTGCTTATTTTCTCCTGACGGTCGAGTTTCAGATCCAGGAATATATATATGATAAAAATAATCAGCCCGATCCATAATAACATAACCCCAAACCAGATTGCATTGGTCCATTCCGGAAAAATCAGTTTTGGCGACAAGATCAATACTAAAGCTGTTCCTAATCGACCAATAGCAAGATTAAGCCCGAGGGCCAGGGCAAGTTCTTTCCCCTTAAACCACTTAACAACAACCTTGGTTAAAGCGACTATACTGGTTTCCGCACCCAGTCCAAAAATAAAGAAGCCTAGATACATCATCTTTAAGGCTGGAGAATACTGTGTAAGAAAAGAATTCATAAAGTTGTATCCAATTCCTCCACTAAGATATGATTCCGATGCACCATAAGCTGTTATACCAGAACCTACTGCCATCAAAAAGATAAACGTAAATCCAGTAATCCTTATGCCCAGTTTATCCAGAATAATCCCACCAATAACAGCCATCGCCAAAAACACATTGGGCACAGAATAGGCCGACATAAAGGCGCCATACTCCGATGATGAAAACCCAAGATTGATCGTCATCAAATCTTTCAATGGCGACAAGGCATCATAAAAATAATAGTTCATAAACATCACAGCACTGGCTAAAAACAAAACAATCCAGCGCATGAACGGATAATCTCTCAGTGACTTTTTTATCTTTTCCATAATCTTTCTTTTTGCTGAACCAAAAGTACAATTTAATAGATAAATTCATACTATTCGAACTAAAAAAATGAAAATCTGTTCTATTAGGTGTTATATTTGTATCAATATTAATAATTAGTATTACTATGAGATTTCTGCGACTTTCCCTGCTGTTTTTTTCTTTTCTGCTGACAATAAGCTCATCGGGCCAAACCATTAAAAAAGATTACAAAGACGGGCATCTCTATATTGTGCTTAAAAAAGAATACCTGGATACAGCTTCCTCTCCTATTGCCTTTTTAGAAACGCCCAATCCGTTTTGCACTATAACGTCAATTGAGCAGCCATTTAGCATAGACAGCGACACCTTAAGCCGCACCTGGGAAATTGTTTTTAAGCCTGCAGATCAGACAAGAGAACTGATAGAACATTTAAAAAAGTTCAAAGCCATAGAGCTGGTTGAGCGTGTTCCTTTAACACGGATATTTTTGACCCCAAATGATCCCTTGTATTCCACTACCACCTATGGTTATGATTGGAGTTGGCATCTGGACAATATTCAGGCTGAATCTGCCTGGGATCTCTCTACGGGTTCTTCATCGGTCAAAGTAGCTATTGTTGATAATGCCGTATATACCAGTCATCCGGATTTACAAAATAAAATTGTAACTCAAAGGGATGTTTCTAACAATGATAACAATGCCAGCCCGCCATCAACAGGCAGCACCTACGATAAATACATTTGGTCGCACGGAACACATTGTGCAGGATTGGTTGGTGCTGAAACAAATAATGGGATAGGTGTCGCAGGGATCGGATATAACATATCACTTATGGGTGTCAAGGCAGCTCCGGATTCTTCCTCAGGCGAATACACCTATAACGGTATCGAAGGAGTCCAATGGGCTGCTCAAAACGGAGCTGATATCATCAGTGTCTCATGGGGAGGAACAGGATATTCGGCTGTAAACAATAACTTCTATAACACCCTAAAAAACAACGGAATTTTTGTAGTTGCTGCCGCCGGAAACGAAGGCGATGCCGGAAATCCAAAGCTGTATCCTGCCGGATACAGCTCGGTAATAGCTGTAGGCTCCACCAATGCTGACGATATTCGCTCCTCTTTTTCTCAATACGGCGACTGGCTTGATGTTTCAGCTCCGGGAGGTTATTATCCTGAAGAAAATACTTCTTACAAAATTTCTGTACTCAGTACCACATTCAACAATGCCTACATTGCACAGGGCGCTATTTCCGGACCCTATGACTTAAGCCAGGGAACTTCAATGTCTACACCAATAGTCGCTGGGTTATTGGGACTAATGAAATCGGTAGCACCCGGAGCCCCTTATAATACAATGAAAAATTGCCTGATATGGGGTGCTGACAACATTGATGGATTAAACTCAGCTTTTTATGCCGGTAAAATGGGCGCAGGAAGAATTAATGCTTTAAAATCAATGCAATGTATCACTGGCACCGGGATGGATACTGCTGAAGATATGCAGATAACACTATTTCCTAATCCTTCTAAAGGCACTTTTGTTGTTCGAAATCTAAACAGCCATAATTTTGACATCCAAATCTTTGACATCAAAGGCGAATTGCTTTATCAGCAGCACTACACAGACAATTTCATAAACCTGTCCCATTTATCATCAGGTATGTATATCCTGAAAATAAAGACAGCACACCACCACATCGTCAGGAAAATTATCCTTAATCCAGAATAAATTTTACTCAAGACTTGCATTCAGATCATTTTTGTATTACTTTTATACAATCACTAAGCTCAAAATTGGATTTGATGAGAAGAAGTTTATTGTATTGCGGGTTCTGGGAATTTTAACGAAACTGCATTTGTACAAGTAAACGGTTATTAAGTATTAAGTAAAAAACAATAGTAAATTAAAAAACAAACTGTCCTGCGGATAAATACCCTCTTATTAGCTCTCTTTTTTCATACCTGGTATGCGCACTCTCTAATTTCGCAGGGCAGTTTTTCGTTAATCTATGAAACATATTTGTTTAACCGGGCTGATTGTTTTTTCAGTCGTATTGGGTTTTACACAACAAGAGGGTCAGGGTTTACCTGAAGATTATGATCCATCTCCACGCGGAGAAGATGGTTTACGTCTGATGTTTTATAATGTTGAAAATCTCTTTGACACCCAGGATGACACCCTGAAACGGGATGAAGAATTTCTGCCTGATGGAGCGCGCAACTGGAACTCTTATCGCTATTGGGAAAAAATCAATCATCTGGCCAGTGTCATTGTAAGCATTGGGGGCTGGGAGCCACCAGCGGTAGTGGGCTTATGCGAAGTGGAAAATCTTAATGCTTTAAAAGCCTTGTTTTATGGCAGCGGATTAAAAAAATACCAGTATGAAATCGTTCATTACGAGTCGCCTGATGTGCGTGGCATTGACAATGCCCTGGCCTACCAGAAGAAAAAACTGACATTACTACATAGTGAAGCTATTCCTGTTTTTTTAGGCAACAAATATAAACGCCCGACGCGTGATATCCTGTATGTCAAGATGAAAACACTAACTAACGACACTCTGCATATTTTTGTAAATCACTGGTCATCACGTTGGGGTGGAGAGGAAGCAACCCGCCCAAAGCGGATTCAGGCTGCCCAGGCTCTACGCTCTGTTATAGACTCCCTGGAGGCTATCCCCCACGAGCAAAATATTGTGATCATGGGTGACTTTAACGACACACCGGAAAATGAATCCATTTACAAAACCTTAATGGCAAGAGATTCTGCTGCAAACACCTATTTGGTCAACCTGATGCGCCCCTGGCTATCCGCAAACAAAGGAACGCACTTTTATAAAGAAGCGACAGGGGCTCAATGGAGCATCCTGGACCAAATCATTGTATCAAGACCTTTGCTCAACCCGGGAAGACTCAAAACATCATCCAGGGCTCACATCTTTGATGCAGACTTTTTAATGACTGAGGATGATGGAGTTCGAAAACCACATCGTTCCTTCTTAGGATTTAAGTATATCGGAGGTTATAGTGACCATCTGCCAATATATATTGATGTTTTCCATCTGTCTAAATTTGATTAAAAGGTATGATGTTTACCCCGTCTTTTTTTCGGGGGGAACTCGAATGCAATAGCCCGCCTTAGTCGATTCATGCTCGGTTCAAAACCCTAACGAACCGTAACCAAAAAATAATTTTTCTTCCCTTTCTGGACTAAAATATAGCGATGGTTTAGCAAGTCATGGCTGGTAATAATTTTATCGGCTTGAATTTTTTCTTTATTCACACTTACAGCATTGCTTTTCAGCATGCGCCGTGCTTCACCTTTTGAGCTGAAAATCCCGGTTTCTTCCGACAGAAAATCAACAATATCAATCCCCTTTTCGATATGGGTTTGGACAGCCTGATGATTTGGTACACCTTCAAAAACTTCCAATAATAACTTCTCGGGTAAAGTCCGTAATTCTTCAGTTACATTTTTTCCAAATAAAATTCCAGTAGCTTTTTGTGCTGCTTTCAGTTCATCCTTGCCATGAATACGCTCTGTTAGCTCCTGCGCCATATCATATTGAAGCTCCCGGCGGTGGGGTTGCTGACGGTGCTGCTCAATCAAAGCCTCAAGGGTTTGCCGGTCTTTCAGGCTGAAAATTTTGATCAGGCGTTCTGCATCTTCATCCGAGACATTCAGCCAAAATTGATAAAATTTATAAGGGGAAGTTTTTGCGGGGTCCAGCCAAATATTGCCTTCCTCAGTTTTACCAAACTTTTTACCATCAGCTTTTGTGATTAGCGGACAGGTTAAGGCATAGGCCTCGCCTCCGGCTTTACGACGAATGAGTTCTGTCCCGGTGGTAATATTACCCCATTGATCCGAGCCACCCATCTGCAATTTACAGTTATAATGCTGATACAAATGCAAATAATCATAACCCTGAACGAGCTGATAGCTAAATTCTGTAAAAGACATTCCGGATTTGGATTCTTCGCCCAAACGTTTTTTTACAGAATCCTTGGCCATCATATAGTTAACGGTTAAGTGCTTTCCAATATCCCGTATAAAACCCAGAAAAGAAATATCCTTCATCCAGTCATAGTTATTGACCAGCAAAGCCCTGTTATCCTTTGAGCTGTCAAAATCAAGAAGTTTACGGAGTTGACCCTCCAGGGCCTCTTGATTTTTATGCAGTGTTGTTTCATCCAGCAAATTTCTCTCCTTAGATTTGCCTGAAGGATCTCCAATCATACCCGTAGCACCACCAAGCAAAACAATAGGCTGATGACCTGAGTCCTGCAAATGTTTCAGCATCATGACACCTGTTAAATGCCCTATGTGCAAAGAGTCTGCCGTAGGATCTATCCCTACGTAGGCTGGTGTCATTTCTTTCTGAAGTTGCTGTTCTGTTCCAGGCATCATATCATGCACCATGCCACGCCATTTCAATTCATCCACAAAATTCATCGCTTGCAATTTTATCATTTTACCAGTGCAAATATATTCAATATTTTATCTTCTAAGCGAGTGCACGTGTGTGTCAGAGTTCTGTCTTGACTAGTTTCACCTCTATTCACCTTATGACACCCTGTTCAGAGGCCAAAAAATCCCAGAAGCAGACTGATGCAGCCACATGAATACCCATAACATTAAGTTAAACTTCATGCATGAATAAACCAGGATAGAAAGTTTTTCATATTTTTGACCTATGATTGCAGTAACTGGAGGCACAGGATTATTAGGTGGGCATTTGCTCAGTAAATTGCTAATACAAGGCTACAGCGTAAAAGCGCTAAAGCGCAGCACTTCTTCAACCACTCTTTTACGAAAGATATTAAGCTATTACAGCGATACCCCGGATCAGTACATGGAAAATATCGAATGGCATACGGGAGATATAACAAACATTATATCCCTGGAAGACTTTCTGGAAGAAGGGGATCAGGTTTTTCATTGTGCCGGTTATGTTTCTTTTGAACGAGCAAAACGTAATCTGATTCATTTAGTCAATGTTGAAGGAACTACAAATGTGGTAAACGCTGCACTGATGAAAAACATTAACAAGTTAGTATTCAGCAGTTCTACAGCAGCTATAGGCAGAGCTGACAAGGACGGCGTGATTCATGAAAATTCACAGTGGAAAAATTCAAAAAGCAACTCCTATTATGCTGTTTCAAAAATGCTGGCAGAACGTGAAGTATGGCGTGGACAAATGGAGGGGCTGAAAACAGCAATTGTCAATCCCGGCATAATTTTGGGAGCCGGCCCCTGGGATTCAGGTAGCAGTAAATTATTTAGCAAGGTTTCTGAGGGCCTTAGGTATTATACTTCCGGAGTAAATGGATATGTCGATGTCCGTGATGTTGTAGATGTCATGATCCAATTAATGCAGTCGGATATCCAACGCGAGCGTTTCCTGCTAATTTCTGAAAATATAGATTACAAAAGTTTGTTTAGTCAGATAGCGACACATTTGAATGTTGACCCTCCAGCGATTAAAGCCAACGCTTTTATGGCAGAAGTTGTCTGGCGCCTCGACGCCATAAAAAGCTTTATTACAGGGCAATCACCGGTTATCACCAAAGAAACAGCACGCACGGCTTTAAACCAACATTTTTATAGCGGCAAAAAGATCACATCCTATATTGACTTCAGATATCGCCCAATAAAACAAACCATAGCTGATACCGCCCATTTATTTAAACAAGACAATGCCTCATTGTCTTCTACGGATAATCCTCATAACCAAACTAATCAACAATAACACCACAGCACCAAAAACACTAATGCGGGCAATATAGTCTCCATTTTTGGTATAAAATGTCTTTATTGTATTGGTTTTAACCACTCCCCGAATCACATCTTTTTCCCAGTAATTCGTAGGCTGCAAAATATCACCACGTTGATTAACAAAAGCAGATATCCCTGTATTGGCAGAGCGCGCGATACTCTTGCGTGTTTCGATGGCACGCAGAGAAGCAAAGTCAAGGTGCTGCTTATGTCCTGCA
>JBNJHE010000006.1:0-43403 GCA_051748205.1 Bacteroidota bacterium
AGTCTCTCAAGTCTCCCAAGTCTCTCAAGTCTCTCAAGTCTCTCAAGTCTCTCAAGTCTCTCAAGTCTCTCAAGTCTCTCAAGTCTCTTAAGTCTCTTAAGTCTCTCAAGTCTCTCAAGTCTCTCAAGTCTCTCAAGTCTCTTTAGTCTCTTAAGTCTCTTAAGTCTCTCAAGTCTCTCAAGTCTCTCAAGTCTCTTCGTTCGCCCTATCGCCTCATCGCATCAACGCTTCATCGCCAACTCGCGCCCCTAAATCTCCGCCTAAGGCGGAAATCCCACCGCACAGTGACATAGCCTTCTGGCAGTTCGCCTCCTCGCATTTACTCATCCGCGTGTGTGTTCCGCCTTAGTCGGATCATGGCTCGGTTCATATCACCAGGCTTTAGGATGATGCATTTAATTTATTTGAGTTTTTTAGATGGAATAATTGCCTGACAGTGTTGATAATGCCTTCGCTGTCAATGCCGATCTCGTGGTATAGCTCTTCTGGTTTGCCATGATCAATAAAGCGATCAGGTACCCCCAGGGTGATTATATTAGCCTGATAATGGTTTTGATTCATAAATTCGGTAATGGTTGTCCCAAGGCCGCCCCGAATAGTCCCGTCTTCCAGCGTGATGATCTTGTTGTGATGTTGAAAAACTTCGTGGAGTAATTGCTCATCAATGGGTTTGAGAAACCGCAGGTCATAGTGAGCATAATCCACATTTAGCTTTTCAAGTTGATCTTGTGCCTGTGTAATATGGTTTCCAATATGGCCGATAGAAATAAAAGCAAGATCCTTTCCTTCTTTAATTTTTCTGCCAGTACCAATTTTTACTTCCCTGAGTTTTGTTTTCCATGCTTTATTGACAACTCGTCCGCGAGGATAGCGTACAGCAAATGGGCCGCTATGATGTTTTTGTGCAGTATACAGCAGGTTTCTGAATTCCTCTTCGTTCATTGGAGAGGCAATGGTCATATTGGGGACCAGATTAAGATACGCCAGATCGAAAACTCCGTGGTGCGTTGCCCCGTCAGCGCCAACAAGGCCGCCCCGGTCGATGGCAAAAATTACCGGCAGATTTTGCAGGGCAACATCATGAATGAGTTGGTCATAAGCGCGCTGCAAAAAGGTTGAATAGATAACACAAAAGGGAGTTATTCCAGCTGCTGCAAGGCCTGCAGAAAATGTTACAGCATGTTGTTCGGCTATTCCAACGTCAAAAATCCGCTCAGGCATCAGTTTCATCATTTTTACCAATGACGAACCTGTAGGCATAGCCGGTGTTACTGCTACAATATCTTTGTTATCTTGTGCCAGTTCAATAAGGGTATCACCAAAAACTGTTTGATATTTGGGGGGCAGGTTTGTCTGATTATCAGTGGTTGCTCCGGTTTTAATATCAAAGGGGCCTGGAGCATGGAAGCGTGTTTTGTCTTCAATAGCCTTTGGGTATCCCTTGCCTTTTGTTGTGATAACATGCAAAAGCTTAGGGCCTTCAATGTCCTGAAGGTCTTTCATTGTTTTGATGAGCTTAACAGTATCATGGCCGTCTACCGGGCCAAAGTATCGAAAGTGTAACGATTCCAGAAAATTACTTTCATCCAGCAAAGAGGTTTTCAGCATTCGTTGCAGGCGGCTGGCCATGAGCTTTGGTGCTGCTCCGTGCTTGCCAAATTTGCCCAGTACCTCCCAGGTTTTGTCTTTTAGCCGGTTGTATGTTTTTGATGTGGTAATGTCCAGCAAATATTCCTTAAGAGCACCAACGCTGTTATCAATAGACATATCATTATCATTGAGAACCACCAGGATGTTGGCGTTGGTAACACCGGCATTGTTCAATCCTTCAAAAGCTTCCCCGGCGGACATTGCGCCATCACCAATTACGGCGATATGACGTCGGCTATTTATCCCTTTTAGCTTGTCGGCAACAGCCATGCCCAGCGCGGCAGATATAGAAGTGGAAGAGTGCCCTACGCCAAAAGGGTCATATACACTTTCTTTTCTGCTGGGAAAACCACTGATACCTTTGTATTGTCTGTTGGTGCGGAAAGCTTCACGGCGACCGGTCAGGATTTTATGGCCGTAAGCCTGATGCCCGACATCCCATATGATCTTATCCTCAGGAGTATTGAAGACATAATGCAATGCTATGGTTAATTCTACTGTGCCGAGGCTGGCACCCAGATGTCCTGCATTTTTAGATACGACTTCGATGATGTATTGACGGATTTCCCCGGCCAGCTGATGCAGTTCTTCCTCATTCAGATTTTTTAAATCGGAAGGCGAATCAATATGATGAAGTATGTTGATCTTTTTATCCGCCATGCGTGTTCTTGTTTATCCACTACAAACAGCTCTCATTTTCTTTTGATGAGAATACAAGCAGCCTTTCAGGCAAAAATAGTAAATTTATGGTGAAAGGAAATAAAAGCCGCTCAGCTTTTAGCCGGGCGGCTTATTATAAATGCATTTGTTCTGTTTTATTTCTCAACAATCATTTGGGTGTCACGGGCTATCACTAATTCTTCGTCGGTTGTAGTCACGACAATCTTAACACTGCTGTCAGCGGCTGAAATGTCAGCATCCTCTCCGCGTAATCCTTTATTTTTGTTAGCGTCGATTTTCGCGCCCAAAAACTCAAGGCCCTCTACGCTTTGTTCGCGGATTTTGTCGGCATTTTCTCCTATGCCACCGGTAAATACTATGATATCAACTCCACCCATAGCGGCAGCATAAGCTCCGATATATTTCTTAACACGGTAACTGTAGAGTTCAAGCGCTACCCGGGCACGATCGTTGCCTTTTTCCGCTGCTTCCTCAATATCTCTCATATCGTAGGATATGCCTGATACACCTAGCATGCCGGAATTTTTATTGAGTAATTTATTGATTTCTTCTTTGGAAAGGTTTTCTTTATCCATTAGATAAAAGACTACACCCAGGTCAAGGTCTCCAGCACGGGTTCCCATCACCAGGCCTTCGATGGGAGTAAAGCCCATAGAGGTGTCTACAGAGTCTCCCTGATCAATTGCAGCAATGGAGGCGCCGTTGCCCAAATGACAGGTGATGATTTTTAAATCTTTCCAATCCAGGCCTAGCATTTCAGCAGCTTTTGGGGCTACAAATTTATGGCTGGTGCCATGAAAACCATAGCGTCGGACATTATATTTTTCATAATATTCGTATGGAATTCCATAAAGATATGCTTTTGCTGGCATGCTTTGATGAAAAGAAGTATCAAATACTGCCACCTGAGGAATGTGCGGAAGCAATTTTTCCATGGCCATGATGCCTTCCAGGTTTGCTGGATTGTGCAAGGGCGCTAATTCGATGCATTCTTTGATATCGGCTTTTACATTATCTGTTATCAAGGCGCTTTTTGAAAAATTTTCGCCCCCATGAGCAACGCGGTGTCCGGCAGCGTCGATTTCATTGACAGAGCGGATTACTCCGTGTTCTACATCTGTCAGTGCCTCCAGTATTTTGTTAATGCCTGTCTGGTGATCGTTTACTGGCATTACATTTTTGCACTTTTCTTTACCTTCCGGCTTATGTGTCATAATGGCATCTTTCATGCCAACGCGCTCTACTAGACCTTTGGCCATTAAATTGGCCTTGTGATTCATTTCAATCAACTGATATTTTATGGATGAGCTTCCACAATTCAATACTAATACTTTCATTAAAAAATTATTCAAACGGTTATACATTCATTTATTTAGCAGCAGCTTGATTGGCTGTAATCGCGACCAAATTGACGATGTCATCAACAGAGCATCCGCGGGATAAGTCGTTGATCGGGGCCGCCATTCCCTGTAATACCGGGCCAATAGCCTGTGCGTCGGCCAGGCGTTGGACCAGCTTATAGGCAATGTTTCCTACTTCAAGTGAGGGGAAGATTAGCACATTTGCTTTGCCGGCAATTTTGCTTTCCGGGGCTTTTTTCTTCCCGATTGCTTCAACAATCGCTGCATCGGCTTGCAACTCGCCATCAATTTGCATATTTGGTGCTTTTTCCCGGGCCAGGCGTGTTGCTTCAACTACTTTATCGACCATTTCGTGCTTGCCACTGCCTTTGGTCGAGAAACTTAACATTGCTATGCGGGGTTCAAAACCGGCTATTGCCCGGGTTGTATGTCCGGTGGCAACAGCTATTTGTGCCAGCTCTTCTGCTGTTGGATTTGGATGAACAGCACAGTCGGCAAAAACTAACATGCCATTTTCGCCAAACTCTTTCTTGTCCAGCATCATTAAAAATGCCCCTGATACAACACTTATGCCGGGTAGTGTTTTAACAATTTGAAAAGCAGGACGTAGGACATCGCCTGTGGCATTTTGCGCACCCGCTACCTCGCCGTCAGCATCTTTATTTTTTATCATTAAGGTTGCCAGATACAACGGATCTTCTACGAGTGCTGACGCTTGCTCTTTGGTCATCCCTTTGTGTTTTCTCAACTCCATCAGCAATTCGATATAGGCGTCTTTTTCCTGATGCGATTTTGGATTGACAATCGTTGCCTGATCAATGTGTGTAAGATTTAATGCTTTCGCTTGCGCATGAATATCTTCCGCTTTTGCTGTCAGAATAACTTTCGCTAAACCTTCTGCTATGATCCTGTCAGCAGCTTTTAGTGTTCTTTCTTCCAGGCTTTCCGGCAAAACAATACGTTGGGGAGATTGTTGTGCTTTTGACCTGATATCTTCCAGAATTCCCATTATGTCTTTTACTTTAGATTGATTATAAATAAATTACGCTGGTATTTTTTTCGCCGTCCAAAAGTAAAATTATTTTGTTGTACTACCTAGTTCTTGAACAAAAAAAAACAAAAAAGACATTTTCACATCCTTGATTGGTGAAAATGTCTTTTGGCTGTACCTTTCAGGGACAAGTCAAGATTATCTTTTTTCGTATTTCAGTTTTGTGAAATAGTAGATTTTATCTTTTCCACTCAAAAAGAAATCGCTTTTTTTCACATCTACATAGCCAGAGGCGATAAAGTAGTCTTTATACCAGTGTTCAATGCTGGGGATATAATCTGCTTTGATGCGGCTTTTCTTAAATTGTGATTTCAGCGTAAAGAAATTCTGTTTGCCATCAACTTCAGCATCTTCTATGAGTAAGCTGCTGATCTGATCGCCAGCGCCAAACATTAAAGTGATTTTATCTTCTGCCAGCCGTTTAACCATAAGCCTCGGGACTAAATTTATATTGTATACAGTCGTATTCCCCATATCAAAAACGTTTCGCCAAATCAATTTGTGATCATCATTAAAAGCCATCAGATATGCTTCATGATAAGTCCAGCCCACGTGCACTGTGTAAGAGGTGTGAGAGCCATTGACATACGTATAATAGGTTTCATAATAAGGGCTAAGGCGTTCCCCGATAACTAAATAATTCCCTTCCTTATCCAGGCTGTAGGAGTGGTTATGAAAGCGCATATTGGTTTGCTCTTTGGAGCTAAATAATCCGAGGAATTGTTTTCTGTTGTCTTTACCGGCTACTTCTTTTAATGAAAACGTTTGCTCAAAGTCCTTTTCATTGTCGTCAAAATAACGGAACAACAAACCTGACTCTACGTTCGATTTGTCCTCCCCGTACATGGCGACAAAAATTATCTCATCATTATGTTTAACTGCCGATGGATACTGCAGGTCTACACGGGTGCCATCATCCAGCAGTAGGACATCTTTTACACTACCGCTCTCATGGTCAATAGTATAAAGCTTTTGGGCATTTACCTTGGACTTGGCTACTTTATTCGCTTGAACAAGGTATTTGATATCTTGATTATTATCCAGGAAAACAGTTTTATGCCTGTAATATTTTCCACCGTGATTTAAACTTATCGATTTATTATCCCCGCCTCTCTCAATATTTAGCTGGTAAACATAGTTCTTTGGTGCTGGGGTCATCCAGGTTTTTAAGGTGTTGACAGGGGAGCAACATTGAGAAAAAAGCGGAACGCGCACCTCAGTTGTAAAAATGAATAATTTGTCATTTACCGGTAGCATTTCGTTATACACATTTAAACTGGGTAGAGCTATTTCATGGCTGGTTTTTGATAATAAATCCGCGCCCCGTCGACTCTCTTTTTCGGGTTTAATAGTGATAATGTCTAGCATTGTGTTTTTACTAAACTTTAAGGAAACTACCCCTCGGTTGTTAGTTGATTCAGCAAATAATAGATAAACATTTTCTGTCAATGAATCATACCTATAGTCAATCATCGTAAGATCGGGGTTTAGCCGTATGGATTTTTTCCAGATCTCTTCGAGATTTTCATCAAACAAGGATACGTACATGGTTTTTTCCCTGCCTAACAGTGCATTCCCTTTGTACTTAAAGTAGAGCGAAATGACTCCATTTTCTCCACATGCAATGGTGTTGAAGCCTCCCCAATCCTTCTTAACCTTAATGTCAACACGTGTAGGCTGGAAATGCTGTGCTGATGTCAGGCCGAATAATGGGATTAAAAATAAAAGTAGAATAATTTTTTTCATGGTAAGTGTTTTATGTTTTTTGCGCTTGCTAAGATAAATAAAAATAGTATAAACTGTTAAGAATCGATTTAGATAGTCTATTTTTTTTTGATTTTTTGTGTATATTCAAATAAGTGTCTATTTTTGTATGGATAAACAAAAAACTTATTTTTATGAAAAAATTCAGGAACATTATTGCGCTGGTATTTGCAGTTTTATTATTGAGTAGTTGCTCAATTACTATGCCTGTTACTGCCACAAGTAATCCCGTAGGTGATAAAGTAGGCCGTTCTTCTGCTACAGTTTACTTTAGCGTTTTTGCCTTTGATGAAGATGCAAGCATCCGCACCGCAGCTAAAAATGGTGGAATCACAAAAATATCCACTGTGGATATTAAGCGTGAAGATGTGTTAGGCATTATTGTTACTTACGAAACCATCGTTACCGGCCAGTAAGAAAAATAGTATTATTTATTAAGCAGGAGCGTAATGCTCCTGCTTTTTAATTTGGTGAAACATCCAGGATATTTCGTGTTTGTCTATAATGTTTGATATCTGCGTTGTTGTGAATTTTTTTACAAGGATGATTGTTAGGATGTTCCAGAAAAAATTATAAACAGATGAACAAAATACTCATGTCTGCTGCCTTATGTTTGCTGCTTTCTTTTTTGTTAACAGGATGCATATCGTATAAGCCGCAAAACGCAAAAAAAGTTAGAGGTAAGCTTTATGAGGAATTTTTTGCCGGTGATGAAGGGATGCAATATTTTATCAAACCACTGAAATTTGAAGGGCAGGAATCAGATTATATTGTGTTTGCAGATTTTACTTTTCGCGTCAGGGAGGAAATCAGAGCCGAAGACTCTGTTGTGTTAAACTTTTCTCTTTTATCGAAGAGTTCTGTTGCCGTTATCGATTCCATAGCCTTAAAAACCAGCAGGTCTATTTCTGTCATTCGGGAGCTGGACTTGTTGTTCAAAGAAAAAAAGGACCAGGAATATACCAACCGTTATTCATCCAGGACCTGCCTGATGTCTTTGCATACTTTCTTTAAGGCTGAACACCCTGCTTTTATAGTCTACATTGACAACAAACAGTTTACGTTTGTCCCTGATAAAAGGAGCAGTCAAAACATGCATCAACTTGAAGAAGATATTTTTCAGCTGTATGGTTCAACAGAAAATAATTAGATGAACCGGGCTCATGAATCTTAACGAAGGAAAAAATCGATGGTAGCAAATTCCGTTGTAATTTTGCAGCAATGAGTCTTCAGGATACAATAGCAAAGCCACCGCAAAGTGGGTTGATATATTTTTTGGCAGAAGAAGGCCGGATAGATAGTGTAGTATCACAAAGCCAGGAGCTTGGCCAAAGGCCGTCGGTTTTTGAAAATCATGCACTTGAATCCTCTTCGCCTATCAATCCATTGAGAGTGGATTCTGGTTTTGTGCCTCCGGGCTGGATTGTAATCATATTTCTTGTTCAATTATTGATCAGTGGTATAGTTTTGGCTGTTTTTCGACAAAATCTTAAAATGCAGCTAAGTGCTGTTTTTTCTGTTAATAGTCAACGAACGATATCTAAAGAAGGATCCCCTTTCTTTCAACTTCCAACGTTATTGCTTCTGCTTGTATATTCATTGTCATTGTCCACTTTTGTATTTGTAAGCACACGGGCAGGCTATGGGGAAATGCCGTTATCAGATCGTTATTTCTTTTTATTCCTTTTTGGGGGCATATTCTTTTTTTCGATGCTCAAGTTGATGATTTTTAGTTTGATTGGTGAAATAACCTGTGATATTCGTTCAAATGCTCTGTATATGAGTAATATGGTGAGCTATGCCATTTTTATGGGTTTGCTGATTATGCCGCTGGTATTTTTTTATACATATCGTTATTCAGGTGAGCTATTTAATTTAATTCTTGGGATTGTTGTTTTAGCGCTTGTGGTGAGGGCCATTCGTGGAATCATACTTACCTTAAAACAGTCTTCTTTAACCAGTGTCTATATTATTTTGTATCTTTGCACCTTCGAAATATTTCCTCTTATCGGAGGATATATTGGGTTGCAGCGTTGTTGCGGAGCCTTAACATTTTGAAGAAGTTTAGAGGTCGAATAAAAACCATAGAACATTGAAAGTTAAGAAAATTTTGATTTCACAGCCGAAGCCTGCAGAACTGGAAAAGTCACCTTATACGGCCTTGTCAGATAAATACAACCTTGAGGTTGAATATAAGAAATTCATCAAGGTTGAAGGTATAAAAGGTGCGGAGTTTCGCCAGTTTAAAGTTAATATACTGGACCATTCAGCCATTATTTTTAACAGTAGAAAAGCAGTGGATCATTTTTTTAGGATCTCGGAAGAGATGCGTTTGGAGATTCCTGATACGATGAAGTATTTTTGTATCTCCGAGGCTACCGCTTATTACCTGCAGAAATATGTACAGTATCGCAAACGGAAGATATTCCATGGACGTCAGAATTTTAACGACCTGATGGAATTGATCAAAAAGCATAAGAAAGAAAAGTTTTTGTTGCCATGCTCTGAAAGTAACAGCAATGAAATACCCGCGATGCTGGAAAAGGGTAAAATTAAATATAGCAAGGCCTTTATTTATCGTACCCTTTCAGAAGACCTATCTGATATTAAGGTGAATGATTATGATATGCTGGTGTTTTTTAGTCCCAGTGGTGTTAAATCATTATTTGATAATTTTACCGATTATTCACAGGATGGGCAGCTGATTGCCATCTTTGGCCCTTCGACTATCAAAGAAGCGGAAGACAGAGGCTTAAAAGTTAATGTTAAAGCCCCTAATAGAAAGGCTCCCTCTATGTCTATGGCTATCGATCAGTTTCTTGATGAAGAACGAAAAAAACGTCGCCGTAAGAAAAAATAATCTGTTTGAAAAACGCATCCAGATATCAAAAAAAATATGGCTTTGCAAAGGCCGAGCGGTTGAGGAATAAAAAAGAAATTGATTTTCTTTTTAAACAAGGAACTACTTTTTTTCATTATCCCTTTCAGGTATTTTTTTTCATTGACAAAAATCCCCGTCAGCAGCCCCTGCGTGTATTGATTTCTGTACCTATAAAAAAGTTTCCGCTTGCTGTTGAGCGAAATAAAATAAAACGTGTTGTGCGTGAAGCTTATCGCTTAAACAAAATAGAGCTGGCAGAATCGAGTTTGCTTTCAGACTATAACCTGACACTGGGCTGGGTTTATGTTGCTAAAAAATACCCTGATACTAAGATGACCTACGATCAAATGAAACAAATTATCAATCATTTGTTATCTTTAAAGCCTGAAGAACCGAGCCATTATCCGTCTAAGGAACACACACGGAGATGATTAAATGTGAGGAAGCGAATTGCCAGAAGCCTATGTCATTGTGCGGTGGGCTTTCCGCCTTAGGCGAAGATCCAGGGGTGCAAGCAGGGCGAGCTGGCGAGTTGGCGATGAAGCGTTGATGCGAGAGGGCGAACGAAGAGACTAAAGAGACTAAAGAGACTAAAGAGACTAAAGAGACTTAAGAGACTAAAGAGACTAAAGAGACTAAAGAGACTAAAGAGACTTAAGAGAACAAAGAGACTTAAAGGCTGATAGTCTGAGGGAAACGAACATACAAACATGGAACCCCGGTGTAACAGCTCCTGCCGTCGCGTTTCACGGGGCAAGCAAGGAACAAACATTGAACATTGAACACCGAACATTGAACATTGAACATTGAACAAGGAACACCGAACAAGGAACAAAAATTTAAACAGATAAAATATCATTGCGAAAAACCAATCATCATGCTAAAACCAATGAAAGAGTTTTTTAAAAATCGATTTGTCCGGACAATACTACTTGTTGTTTTAATTACTTCGGTGGCTGCAGGGACTACAGCAACCAGAAACAGTGATTTTGAGATAGCAAAAAACCTGGAGATTTTTGCCAATCTATTGAAAAAGCTTCATACAAATTATGTCGATGATATCAAAGTGGGAGCATTGATGGAAACAGGAATTAAGGCGGTACTTGAAGAGCTTGATCCATATACTGTTTATGTCCCCGAATCAAAGATTGAAGATTATAAACTGATGACCACAGGAGCATACGGAGGAATTGGGTCCACAATTCAACAGCGGGATGATTATGTTGTAGTTGCACAGGTATATCAAGGTTTTGCTGCCGATAAGGCCGGTCTTAAACCCGGAGATAAAATTATTCAGGTCGATGGAGATGATGCCAGGGGCAAAACGACCGACGAGGTTAGCAGTATGTTAAAAGGACAGGCCGGATCGTCCATTAGCATTACAGTTCAGCGGATGCCTGAGAAAGACCCAATTCAATTAACGTTGACACGCGAGAAAATCGAAGTGCCGAATATTCCATATTCCGGAATTGTGGACCAGAACATAGGGTATATTAAGCTGAGCAGCTTTACTCCAGGCGCAGCTCAGGAAGTGAAAGAAGCTTTTGTTAAGCTTAAAGAACAACATCAACTGGATGCCGTTGTCCTGGATTTGAGAAACAATGGAGGAGGGTTGCTGGGCGAGGCTGTGAAAATTGTTAATCTGTTTGTTCCTAAAGGAGAAATGGTAGTAGAAACACGTGGAAAACTTCCATCAAAGAATAAATCTTACAGGACACAAACAGAGCCATTGGATACCATTATTCCACTGGCAGTTATGGTGAACGGGAATAGTGCCTCTGCCTCGGAAATTGTTGCCGGGGCCATACAGGATCTCGACCGTGGTATTATTGTAGGCGAAAATACCTTTGGTAAAGGGCTGGTGCAGAATATCCTTCCCCTTAGCTACAACAGCCGAATGAAGGTTACGGTAGCACGCTATTTTATCCCCAGTGGCCGGTGTGTGCAGGCGATTGATTACGCTAATCGAAATAAGCGTATCAGCCAAGCCGATTCTTTACGCAAAATATTTAAAACACGAAATGGTCGCGATGTCTATGATGGTGATGGTATTTATCCTGATGTTCAGGTTAGCCCCGATGAATATAATACAGTTTCGCGTGAGTTGTTAGCTCAAAATATGATCTTTGATTTTGCAACCGTTTATTATTATCAGCACGACTCCATCAATGCGCCAGAGGTGTTTGATCTCTCTGATGAGTCTTATCAGGCGTTCTCTTCCTTTTTAGACAAGAAGGAGTTTAATTATCAGACGAAAACCGAAAAGCAGCTCCAGAAACTCAAAGAGACAGCGAAGGATGAGCAATACCTGGCCTCTATAAATTCGAATCTGACGGATTTGAAAGGCTTACTAAAGCACAATAAAAATCAGGACCTGACTGAGTTCCGGGATGAGATTCAACACCTTTTGGAGCTTGAAATTGTAGGACGATACTTTTACCGCAGAGGCAAAGCTATTTATGGCCTTAAGGATGATAAACAGATGGATCAAGTATTATCATTGTTAACGAATCGTTCAAAATACAGAGAGATTTTAAAACCTGACAAAACAACAGTGAACGAATAGAAAGCCCGGATTATGAAAAAAAAGACGTTTTCATTTGAATATACGCTGTTTGAGCGTTCGGATCAGTTATCAAAAGCGGATCAGGAGCTGCTGAATATGGCCAGGAAAATCGCTACTGAATCCTATTCGCCGTATTCACGATATCATGTAGGTGCAGCTCTAAGGCTCGAGGATGGCCTTGTGGTAGAAGGATCTAACCAGGAAAATGTCGCTTTTCCTTCTGGCTTGTGTGCCGAACGCGTGGCCGCTTTTTATGCTTCAGCCAATTATCCGGGTATCCCTTTTGATACCATTGCGATTACTGCTTTTGCTGAGGATTTTGATGCCGACCAGCCTGTAACTCCTTGTGGGGCATGTAGACAAGTCCTGTCTGAATATGAACATAAGTTTAATCGTCCGATTCGTGTCATTATGCAGGGTGCTTCCGCAAACATTCTTCTGGTGGAAAGTGTTCAGTCTTTGCTTCCGTTCACTTTTTATGAATCAAAATTGAAGAAATTATGAAGAAATCAATCATCCTCCCATTGAGCCTGTTGTTTGCGATGACTGTTTATGCGCAAAAACCAGCCTATAAATTATTTAAAGCTGATGGTTCTGAGGCTTCTTATGATGAAATGATAAAGTTTGTATCACAGTCGGATGTGGTTTTGTTTGGAGAACATCACAATAATCCTATTAGCCACTGGATGCAGTTGGAGCTTAGCAGGGATTTATATAATCAGAAAGGGCGGGAAATTATTTTAGGCGCTGAGATGTTTGAAGCCGACCAGCAAGTGTTGCTGAATGAATATCTAAGCGGTAGCGTTAGTGCCGGCATGTTTCAATCTCAAGCAAGATTATGGGATAATTACACTACAGATTACAAGCCATTGCTGGATTTCGCTTTGGATCATCAGCTGCCTTTTATTGCTACAAATATTCCCCGGCGGTATGCTTCTATGGTTGCTGACGGTGGCTTTGAGGCTCTGGATTCTCTGCAAGAGCCAGCCTATAAGTGGATAGCACCCCTCCCGATGCCATATGATTCTGAATTGCCGGGATATAAAAAAATGATGACTATGATGGGAATGCATCGTGAACCTGATCCTAATATGCCTAAAGCTCAGGCCGTTAAAGATGCTACCATGGCTTATTTTATCCTTCAAAACCGCTCGGCGAATCAGTTGTTTATTCATTACAATGGCGCCTATCACTCGGATAACTATGAAGGTATTGGTTGGTATCTGAAAGAATATGAACCAACGATTGAGTTTTCTACAATTACCACTGTGGAGCAAAAGGAGCTAAATCAACTGGATGAGAAGTACCATAAACGGGCTGATTTTATTTTGGTAACTCCTGTTACTATGACAAAGACCTACTAAAAAGAAGCTTGATTGTTGATGAGTTCTTGTAGCTTATTGATCCTTTCTTCCAAAAGCGAAGGGTTATAGCGTAATTGAAAGCCTTCGAATTCTGTTGATTTTTCAAGTGCCCTTTCAAGATTAAACGATTTTTGATCTTCGTAATAAAAGACTTTGTTGTTAAAAAAATATTTTGCAAGGTATTCCTGTTCGGTTTGTCCCGGAGTAGGAATAAAGACAGCCCTTTTTCCTGTGGCCGATAAATCCATGATGCTTGAATATCCCGGGCGGCAGATTACCAGCTCAGAACCAAGTATAAGCCTGTTTAGTTCAGTCGTTGCAGCGTGCTGAAGGACTTTTACATCAGGTGTCAACATATAATTGCCTGTTTTTTCAGTTAATCCTCTGACAACAATGGTTTTTTGGGAAGATTTCTTGAGCTGATGCAATAGTTTGGTTTCCAGAATTGTTCGCTGTGGCTCCGGGCCGGAAAGAATAACCAACAAATGTCCATCATATTTTTTGGTGTGGGCCTCATTGGTTGTATCGTCAGGTAAAAAAAAGCGTGACAAAGGGCCAATAAAGTGAGCCTTTTCCGGTAATGTTTTTTTATGTGATAAATCACCGGATAAATTGTATTTGCCTTGGTAGTCCGGGATCCAGTGTTCATCAAAATGACGGATGAAATACTGGTTTAAGCGATGCATTAAGCCTTCAGCCCATTTAAATATCCCGGGGACTTTGATAAACATCTGGTGTCCCAAAAAAACAGAGGTTATGTTTTTACTCCAAAGCCCATAGCGATTATCTGAAATGATGGCATCAATATGATGTTCGGAGGCAATTACCTGTATGGCCTTATGTTCTTTTCGGATCGATTGGTAAAAAGGTAAAGTGCTTAAGAACATATTCAGAAAAAAGCTTCTTTTAGCGGGATAATGCACTTTATAACCTTCTAAACGGATAATTGAAAGGTCCGGAAACTCCTTTGCCAGGAAATTAAAGGCGCGGCCATCAGCAGCTAAAACGACCCTGAATTGATGGTTAAGCAGGGCGTGTATTAGGGGCACACAGCGAGTGGCATGCCCCAGCCCCCAATCGAGGGGGGCCACTAATATGGTTTTTTTTGACGTTTTCACTATTTTTTTTTGTTCCTACTGCAAATTTAACAAAAAATATTCGTATATTTGATAGTCTTAAAATATAATCCATTGCATTACTATCAGATAGCATTATCCCTGGTTAAAGAAATAGGTCCTGTTACCGGACGAAAGCTAATTGCTCATATGGGGAGTGCCGGGGCCGTTTTTAAAGCCAGCAGGCATGAGATTGAAAGTATCCCGGGCATTACACCACGCCTGGTTGCTGCCCTTACTTCCAGCGAGCCATTGAAGCGTGCCGAACAGCAGCTGAAATATCTCGAAAAGTATAAGATTCGGCCCTTGTTTTATTCTGATGACGATTATCCGCAACGTATGAAAAATTGCCATGATGCCCCTTTGATGCTCTATTATCGTGGCAATGCCGATTTGAATCATCGCCGTACGCTGGCTATTGTGGGTACACGGAGTGCTACCTCCTATGGAAGAACAGCTTGTGAGAAATTTGTCGAAGAACTAAAAGGAGCAGATGTCCTCATTGTTTCGGGCCTGGCTTTTGGAATCGATAGCTGTGCTCATAAAATGGCTCTGAAACATAAAATGCAGACGCTGGGGGTGATCGCCCATGGCCATGATACGCTGTACCCTGCTCAGAACCGCAACCTGGCAGCTAAAATGTTAAATCAGGGAGGAATAATTACAGAATGGGGCTATGGCGTGATTCCCGAAAAAGTGATGTTTCCCCGGCGTAACCGAATCATCGCCGGTTTATCTGATGCTACACTGGTTGTAGAAGCTGGCAAAAAGGGCGGAGCGCTTATTACTGCTGATATTGCAAATTCTTATAACCGGGATGTTTTTGCCGTTCCGGGCAGAATCTATGATAATTTTTCGGTGGGCTGCAACAATCTGATAAAATATAATGCCGCTGCCCTGGCTACTTCGGCCCGCGATATACTGCGGATGATGAACTGGGATATTCAGGATGAACAGGTGCGTAATCAACAACGTCAAATCATTCAGACATTATCGGAAACAGAAAAAAAGGTTGTGGATGCACTCAAGTTTCAGGGCCCGTCATCGATGGATCAAATGTCTGCCGAGTTGAATATGGCTTCAAGCAAGCTTTCCGGTATATTGCTGAAGCTGGAATTTTATGGCCTGGTCAAAACTCTCCCCGGAAATCAGTACCAGTTGATTTGATTTTCTTTATTTTAGCATCTCGAAAAATGGGTTAAAATGAAAGGATTGGTTACAAAATCAACAGGCAGCTGGTATCTTGTGCAATTGAATGAGGGGGAGCTGATTCAGTGTCGTCTGAAAGGAAAATTCAGAATGCAGGGTATAAAAACCACCAATCCGATAGCCGTAGGTGATAGCGTTGAGGTGCAGCGCATGAAGGATGAAACGGGCGTTATTACTTCTATTGCGCCACGGTCTAATTATATTATCCGAAAGTCCACACGTTTATCCAAACAGTCACATATCATTGCAGCTAATGTCGATCAGGCAGTTATCATTGCTGCCATAAGCTATCCCAGAACCTCAACTGGCTTTGTTGACCGTTTTTTAGTGACGGCCGAAGCTTATAATATCCCGGCAAAGATCGTGATCAATAAAGCTGATTTGCATAATGAACAGGAGAAAAAACTGGCCGATCAGTTGATAAATGACTATCAAAAAGTCGGCTATGAGGCTTTTCTGACATCTGCTGTGGACAAGTATAACGTGGATAAACTAACCGCTTTACTCGATCAGAAAATTTCTGTCATTGTTGGACATTCCGGCACCGGCAAGTCGGCACTTATCAATGCAATCCATCCGGGCTTGAACTTAAAAATCGGGAGGCTTTCTGATGCACATTTAAAGGGGAAGCATACCACCACATTTGCCCGCATGCATGAAATCTCCCCTAAAACCTATGTGGTTGACACACCAGGGTTAAAAGAGTTTGGTTTAGTAGATCTTCATAAACGAGAATTGCATTTGTTTTTTCCCGAGATGCTGAAACGTGCGGACGCTTGTCGTTTTGCTAATTGTACTCATGTACATGAGCCTGGATGTGCCGTAAGGTCTGCCGTGGAGGAAGGGTCGATTCCGGAGTTTCGTTATGCCAATTATCTGAATATGTTGAAAGGAAAGGAAATGAATCAAAATCCGTGGGATTTAAAATAAATTTACTGCTTATCTTTGTAATTAAATTTTATGTTATGATAAAGCCAATCGTTATAGTTATCGGATTATTTTTTTTGTTGGGAGCAAGTCTCTCTGCGCAGCAGTTTAAAGCCGGTGTCAAGGGAGGTGTCAGTGCCAGTCAGGTGTCCGGGGACGATCTGCAGGGATTTAATAAACCTGGGATTTTTCTTGGTATATATACCAGTCTTGATATCAATGACAGATCCAGAATGACATTGGAAATGAGTTATGTGGAAAAAGGCTCCCGGAAACTGGCGAAGCCGGATAAAGGAATCTATACCTCGTATAAACTGATGTTAAATTATGTTGAAATTCCAATCACGTATCAATATTTTTTCAATCCAAATTTTTCAGTTGAAGCCGGCCCTTCTTTTGGTATTTTGCTAAATCAGTCAGACAATGAAGAAGATGAAAATGGAACCTTAAGTGTCAGGGATCCGTTTGATAATTATGAACTGGCAGTAAATGGCGGGTTCAACTATTATATCAACGAAAAATGGGGAGGGGGAGTCCGGTATAGTCAATCTGTTTTACCAGTACGGGAGCATAGTGGTGGCGCAACCTATCGTCTTAACCGGGGGCAATATATTAGTATGATACGATTTTTTGCTGCCTATAAATTTTAATGGTTTAGAAAGTCGATATTTCGCTTAATGCCCTTGTATTTAGCTCGTTTCACCGCGCTGTGGCGAAATATTTCCTGGTAATCTTCCCTGGATAAATTATCCCATTCATGTTTAGAGAGGTGTAGTAGCTTTTCATGAGGATGAAATAATGGTTCCTGATGTGAAGAGGAAAACCTGTTCCAGGGACAAACCTCCTGGCAGATATCACAGCCAAAGATCCAGTCAGAATAAGCGTTCTGAAATTCCTCCGGGATCTTTTCTTCTTTGTTTTCAATGGTAAGATAGGAGATGCAGCGTGAAGCATCTAATTTATAAGGAGTAAGAGCCTGAGTTGGGCAGGCATCGATACAGCGCTGGCAATTACCGCAGTAGTCCTTAGCCATCGGTTTATCATAAGCCATTTCTATATCTATCAGTATTTCTGCAAGGAAAAAGCCAGAACCATGTTTAGGGTTGATCAACATAGTGTTTTTACCTGTCCAGCCCAGGCCTGCTTCTTTTGCCCAGGCACGTTCCAGTATGGGCGCAGTGTCTGTAAAATAACGACAAGAAAAAGGGCCCATAGCAGCTTCCATTTCATGGATGATTTGTTTCATCTTGTCTTTCAGTACAAAATGATAATCTTTACCCAGAGCGTATCGGCTTATTTTATAAGGAGCGCTGTCAGGAAAAAAATCTTGCGAATAGTAGTTATAAAGCAGAGAGATGATTGTTTTTGTTCCAGGTACAAGCTTTCGTGGGTCAAGGCGTTTCTCAAAATAGTTTTCCAGATAATGCATGGTGCCATGCTTGTTCTGTTGTAAAAAGTCTTTCAGCTCAGGCTCATGCTCATCCAGTCGGCGTGCTTTTGCGATGCCGCAAAAAGAGAATCCATATTTTTTGGCGATTTGTTTTGTGGTGCGGCTTCGGTAATGTAGTCGTTGGTATTGAGAATTCATGCCCCGAAGAGGTTTTGTTGCTTTTGGTTTGGAGTACGTCCCAGGTGTTCATAGGCTTTGAGTGTAACTTTGCGGCCTCGTGGAGTTCGGTCTAAAAAGCCTTCCTGAATAAGAAATGGTTCGTACACTTCTTCCAGTGTTCCCGGTTCTTCTCCTACTGATGTAGCCAGCGTGTTAAGGCCAACAGGGCCGCCCTGAAATTTATCGATCAGGGTTGTCAGAATACGATTATCCATTTCGTCGAGTCCAAATTTGTCTACATTTAAGGAGTCGAGGGAAAACTGTACGATTTTAATATCAATATTCCCGTCGCCTTTAATTTGGGCAAAGTCTCTAACACGTCTTAGGAGCAAATTGGCAATTCGGGGAGTTCCACGGCTGCGTCGGGCTATTTCTTGTGCTGCATCAGGGCTGATGGGTACATCCAATATCCTGGCCGAACGGATAATGATGCCGGCTAAAGTGTCTTTGTCGTAATATGATAAACGTGAAGTAATACCAAAACGCGATCTGAGCGGCGCTGTGAGTAAGCCCGAGCGCGTGGTGGCTCCTATCAGGGTGAAGGGACTTAATTCGATCTGCACTGAACGGGCATTAGGGCCTGTTTCTATCATGATGTCAATGCGGAAATCTTCCATGGCAGAGTAGAGATACTCCTCTACAACAGGGCTCAGCCTGTGAATTTCATCAATAAAGAGGACATCCCGTTTTTCCAGACTGGTTAACAACCCAGCCAGATCACCAGGCTTATCCAGAACAGGACCTGAAGTAATTTTTAGATTGACGTTCATCTGCGTCGCGATAATATGCGATAAGGTTGTTTTTCCTAAACCCGGAGGGCCATGTAGTAAAACATGATCCAGAGATTCGTCCCGCTTTAGCGCTGCCTGAGTGAAAATCTGTAAATTGTTGACTACGGAATCCTGCCCCTTAAAATGTTTGAAAACAGAAGGTCGAAGGCTTTGCTCAAATTCCTTCTCTTGTGTGTTCATCTGCTCTCCTCTGGCATCCAGATTTTTGTTTGTTGACATAAGCCCGTGTTTATCTGCAAAAATAACATTTCCATTCATATTCTCCAGACAACAGCCTGGGTATTTCTTTTTCCTTGTCTTTTTTTCCTGAATAGATTTTTTTTCTCATTCTTTCGCTTTTTCAGGCAACAGTCTACTATCAACCTGTGTCATTATTATAAAGACGCTCTTGTTGCCTAATCTATTCAAAAAAGAGGCCTTGGTTATTAGTATTTTAGTCTTTTTTAAATATGGTATTCACGTTCTAAAACCCGTTTGCTATGAAAAAAGTTATTGTTGTAGGTATAGATTTTTCCGAAGGTTCTGATTTCGCCTTAGACTATGCAATAAAAATTGCGAATCAGGTTACAGCCAATATTCTGTTGGTTTGGGTTGAAAAGGATAAAAGCGCATCTTCTCTTAAATTAAAAAATGAGAATGGTGTTGAAAAGGAGGTGAGAAAAAAATTCGAAAAAATTATAGAGGAAAAGAGAGAGCAACTCACTGGTGGTAAGTTTATGTTTAAAATCAGAAACGGAAAAGTACATAAAGAAATCGCCAATCAGGCAAAATACCATGATGCCTATTTGGTTATAGCCGGAACTCATGGTACTTCAGGGTTTGAAGAATTCTGGATTGGCTCAAGTGCATACAAGATTGTAACTTCAGCTCCCTGTCCGGTAATAACATTGCGTTATGGAGAATCTTCAGATCGTCCTTTGAAGAAAATTGTCTTGCCCATTGACAGTACACGACAGACACGTCAGAAAACGCCTTATGCTGCTCGCCTGGCATATTATTTTGGTGCTGAAGTTGTGATCCTGGGCGTTTATTCGGCTTTGGGAACCGCTCAGAAAATGTTAGTTAATGGGTATATTGATCAAACTGCAAAATATCTGAAAGAAAATAACGTTAAGTATCGCATTGAGCGCAGAGAAGCCAGTAATTTGACAGATACAATCATTGAATTTTCAAGAGAAATTGACGCAGATTTGATTACGGTGATGACTGAGCAGGAAACCACAACAGCAAATTTGTTGCTTGGCCCTTATGCGCAGCAAATGGTTAATCACTCTCCGGTACCAGTATTGTCTGTCCGGCCTAAAAATTTATATGATCATTTGGTTGATTAATATTTCGTGTATGAGAAGTTTAGTAGTTATTGTGATGGCCTGCCTGATCGGCTTTGCTTTTAATGCTCAGGCGCAAACCAATGGTAGTGTGCAATTTGACAATGCGCAGCATGCCGATGAATTAGTGAAGAAGCATATAGCCGTGAATAAAAATATGAAGGGGATTCCCGGGTATAGAATACAGGTTTTTTCTGATGCCGGCCAAAATTCCCGTAGCAGGGCTGTGAGATTTAAGGCGAAATTTAAAAAAGAGTATAAAGATATTAAAGCCTATGTCGTTTTTGATGCCCCAAATTATAAAGTCGAAATTGGAAATTTTTTAAATCGTCTGGATGCTGAGCGATGTCTGCATCAAATCAAACATGAATTTCCCGGAGCATTTATAGTTATTGAACCGGAAATGGAGCTCCCCGATATTTAAATTAAATGTTTATCTATTTTTAATTTTATAATCATCCTTATGGCTTTCAAAATTGATGTCATAGACAGTTTCATTTTATGAAGCTGCAATGACTGTTGTTGTGAATTGCAGTTTTTTTGATTTCAAATTTTATTGCCGTTTTGCTGACATTTTGTCATTATTTTTGTTTCATTTATACAGGATTCAGCAAGAATCATTAACTTTGCAAAACATCAGAAAAGTGGTATGGATATTCAAACAGTAAAGCAGCGCTTTGGCATCATAGGAAACTCGGAGCTTCTGAACCGTGCAATCGATAAAGCTTTGCAAGTAGCTCCTACAGATATCTCTGTATTAATTACGGGCGAAAGTGGCGTAGGCAAAGAATCGTTTCCCAAAATTATTCATCTGAATAGTGCCCGCAAACACGGGCCTTTCATTGCTGTTAATTGTGGAGCTATACCTGAAGGCACAATCGAATCCGAGCTTTTTGGTCATGAAAAAGGTTCGTTTACCGGCGCTACAGATTCGCGTAAAGGTTATTTTGAAGAAGTCAATGGAGGAACAATCTTTTTAGATGAAGTTGCTGAGCTGCCTCTATCTACTCAGGTGCGGCTGTTGCGTGTTTTAGAATCCGGTGAGTTTCTGAAAGTAGGTTCTTCCAAAGTGATAAAAACTGATGTGCGTATTGTTGCAGCCACCAATTTAGATGTGGAAGAAGCTATTAATCAAGGCAAATTCCGTGAAGACCTTTACTACAGGCTTAGTACTGTGCCAATATATGTGCCGCCGCTGCGGGAACGAAAAGAAGATATCATTTTATTATTCCGGAAATTTGCCGCCGATCTGGCCGAAAAATACCGAATGCCGGTGCTGAGATTAAATGATGAAGCACGGGAAGCACTTTCTAATTTTCGGTGGCCCGGAAATGTCAGACAACTAAAAAATATTACAGAGCAGCTTGCTGTCTTAGAAAAGAAAAGGGATATCGATGGAGAAACTATCCGGCGTTATCTTCCTGAAGGAGGAGCCCGCTCCCTGCCTGTGTTGTTTAAAAAGGAGGAGCAGGAAAATCAGCATCTGAGCGAGCGCGATCTGTTATATAAAATCCTTTTCGATATGCGTAAGGATATCAACGATTTGAAAAAAGTTGTTTTTGACCTGAATAAAGAGGAGGATGTACGCCAAAGTATGGGTGATGAACGCTATGTTGAAATGAGCTCGCGTTATGGAAAGCAACCCCATTCGCAAAGCTCAAAAAAGCGCAATGTGCCAGATATTCAGCATGAATCTTATGTGCCAGGAGATTACTATGATAGTGGAGATGCGGAGCATGAGCCGATTCAGGACTCCGAAGTTATTGAAGAGTCGCTTTCGCTCCAAAAACGCGAAGTTGACCTGATAAAAAAAGCCCTCGAAAAACATCAGGGTAAAAGAAAGCAGGCGGCGAAAGAGCTTGGCATATCCGAACGTACCCTGTATCGCAAAATCAAAGAATATAAAATAATTTAAAATAATGAGCAAGAGAAGCTTGTGGGGTTTATGGATTGTTGTATCACTTTGGATGCAGGGATGTGGCCTTTATAGCTTTACCGGGGCTTCTTTGCCTCCGGAGGCTGAAAGTGTTACCATCGACTACTTCTCCAATCGTGCCAATATGGTCAATCCTAACCTGACTGATAATCTGACAAATGCGCTGAAAGACCGGTTCCAGTCTCAAACATCACTCTCACTGCAAGATGCCGGCGGAGACTTATATTTTGAGGGAGAAGTTACAGACTATAAAACCAAACCTGTCGCTATTCAGGGAAACGATCAGGCGGCGGCTAACCGCCTGACCATTACAATCAAGGTTAAGTTTGTGAATCGCTATGATCAGCAACAAAACTTTGAAACAACTTTTTCCCGTTATGAAGATTATGACAGCAATGTAAGTTTATCTACTGTTGAAGATGAACTGGTGAATCAGATTGTGGAATACCTTGTCGACGACATCTTTAATAAATCGGTTGTAAATTGGTAATTTAAGGTCTATGGATACACGCCAAATTATTCATTTTATCCACAAGCCGGGAGCTTTGGATGAGGGACAAAAAGAAACCTTGCATCGCCTGGTTAAGCAATATCCCTTTTGTTCTTCATTGCATATGCTTTGGGTTAAAACGCTCAAAAATCTGCAACATCAGGATTTCGAAAAAGAGCTTCAACATTCTTCTGCTTTTGTTCATGACCGGGATCGTCTTAGCTTTTTGGTCAATGAAAACCACAAGGGAATCAATGAAAAAATTGAACCGGAAGCTCCTGAGGCAAAACATGCCAAACCAATGTCGAACCCTGAAAAAGAAGCACTGATACAGGAGCGCCTCCGACAAATAGAGAAGGAACAACAATATCAACAGCATTCAGGTTCAACACCAAAACAACAAGATGAGGCAATCAAAAAACCTCAAAAAGAACAGTCTGTAAACAAGGATAAATTAATTGATCGCTTTATCCAAAATGCGCCCCGTATTGAAGCTGTTGAAGATGCAGATTTTTCTCAAGAAGTGAAAATTGCCGATGACAGCCTGAAACAAAAGGATGAATTCGTTTCTGAAACACTAGCCAGAATTTATGAGCGCCAGAACAAAACAAAAAAAGCGATCGAAATTTATGAAAAATTAAGTTTGAAATTTCCAGAAAAAAAGCGTTACTTTGCAAACTTAATTGACGAGTTAAAAAACAGATAGGAGGATCAGGTATTCTCCTTTAAATTAATACATTATGGGTGGATATATTATTGTTTCAGCGTTGGTGCTAATAACTTGTATACTATTAGTATTGATTATTTTGGTCCAAAATCCTAAAGGTGGAGGTTTGTCTTCAGCTTTTGGTGGGAGCTCATCCTCCAATCAGATTATGGGCGTGAAACGTACAACAGATTTTTTGGAGAAAGCAACCTGGACACTGGCGATTGTCCTCCTGGTTTTGAGCCTTTCATCAGTATTTGTAATCCCCAGAAATCAAAATGTGGAAGAACCAACGGCTTCGGAAGCTAAAGAATTTCGTGATAATAACCCTGATGCCGATATCGATTACAACTTTCAGGGAAATCAAATGCCGGATCAACCTGTAGAAGGACAACCGGAAGAATAACATGGCCAAATGCTGATAGCAAAAATGTCAGATTGTCACAAACAGTCTGACATTTTTATTTTGTGCTCCTGCCTGCTGTAATAATGACATTTGTTTAGCGGTAAATCCCGTTTGGCATAAAATATGCCAGACAGCCAATAGCAATATAATCAAATCATAAAAATTATGGAAAAAGTTAAATTCAAACCATTGGGCGAACGCGTTTTGGTCTTGCCGGTTCAGGCTGAAGAAAAGACCAGTGGGGGTATTTTAATACCGGATACAGCGAAAGAAAAGCCACAACAGGGAAAAGTAGTTGCTGTTGGCCAGGGTGATGGCCGTGAAATGACTGTAAAAGAAGGTGATATGGTAATCTTTGGCAAGTTTGCCGGTACCGAAGTCCTCCTTAATGAGGAAAAATACCTGATCCTCAAAGAAGATGAGATTTATGGAATCCTTTAATCTGTAACTATTCGTAAAAATAAATCATAAACAAAAAACATATTAAAAATGGCTAAAGACATTTTATTTGATACCGAAGCAAGAGACGCCCTGAAACGAGGGGTAGATGCCCTTAGCAATGCTGTTAAGGTTACATTAGGCCCCAAAGGCCGTAATGTAGTAATTGATCGTTCTTTTGGTGCACCTACCATTACCAAAGATGGGGTAAGTGTAGCCAAAGAAATTGAACTAAAAGACAAAGTAGAAAATATGGGAGCTCAAATGGTGAAAGAAGTAGCTTCCAAGACAAATGATGTGGCTGGTGATGGAACAACTACCGCTACAGTATTGGCGCAGTCTATTATCCGTACCGGACTAAAAAATGTTACAGCCGGTGCCAATCCAATGGACCTGAAACGTGGTATTGATAAAGCGGTTCGCAAAGCCATTGAAAACCTCAAGGCGAATTCTCAGGAGGTTGGTGACAGCAATGAAAAGATTAAACAGGTAGCTACCATCTCGGCCAATAATGATGATGTCATTGGTGGCCTGATTGCCGAAGCTATGAGTAAGGTGAAAAAAGAAGGCGTTATCACTATTGAAGAAGCTAAAGGTATTGAAACCTACGTGGATGTAGTGGAAGGTATGCAGTTCGACCGTGGTTATATCTCTCCATATTTTGTCACCGACAGTGAAAAGATGGAAACAGTCTTTGAAAATCCATTGATCCTGATCTACGATAAGAAGATTTCGGTGATGAAAGATCTGGTTCCGATTTTGGAAAAAGTTCAGCAAACGGGTCGTCCGCTGTTGATCATTGCTGAAGATGTAGAAGGTGAAGCCATGGCTACCCTGGTAGTAAATAAACTTCGTGGTTCTTTGAAGATAGCTGCTGTCAAGGCTCCTGGTTTTGGCGACCGTCGCAAGGAAATGCTGGAAGACATTGCTATACTCACTGGTGGTACTGTCATCTCCGAAGAGCGTGGCTTTAAGCTCGAAAGTGCCGATATGTCACACCTGGGTGAAGCTGAAAAGATTACCATCGATAAAGACAATACTACTGTAGTTAGTGGTAAAGGTAATACGGAAGATATCGGAGCTCGCGTGAATCAAATTAAAGCTCAGATTGAAAATACAACTTCCGATTATGATAAGGAAAAGTTACAGGAGCGTTTGGCTAAATTGGCTGGTGGTGTTGCTGTTATTTATGCCGGAGCAGCCAGTGAGATAGAAATGAAAGAGAAAAAAGATCGCTTCGAAGATGCCTTGAACGCTACTCGTGCTGCAGTAGAAGAAGGAATCGTGCCTGGTGGTGGTGTGGCATTCTTGAGAGCGATTGATGCTCTTGAAAACTTTGAGGGAATCAATGCTGATGAAACCATCGGTATCCAAATTGTCCGTCGTGCATTAGAAGAACCCCTGCGACAAATCGTGGAAAATTCCGGCCTGGAAGGTTCTGTGGTTGTGCAAAACGTGAAAGCGCATAAAGCGGATTATGGATTCAATGCTCAAACAGAGAAATATGAGAATTTCTATGAAACAGGAGTTATTGATCCAACTAAGGTTACTCGTGTGGCTCTTGAAAATGCAGCCTCTATTGCCGGAATGCTCTTAACTACTGAAACAGTAATTGCTGATGAACCTGACGATGATAAGGGTGATGCTGCTGCAGCTGCTGCCGGTATGGGTGGCATGGGCGGCGGAATGCCCGGAATGATGTAAGCATTGTTTTAAATACTTATGCGGGGGGGCAAAATGTCCCCCCTTTTTTTTCTAAAAAAAGATTAAAAATTTTCTATTGCTCGTTTGCTTTTGTTAATTTTACATCGTCAAATTATAAAACTATGAAGATAAATATTGTTCTCTCCTTGCTGTTGCTTTTTGTTGGTAGTGCCAGCTTTACTGCCTCCAGTCAAAGCGATACAACCATACTTCCTTTGGATAAAGATGGAGAAAAGATTCTCTACCAGGGGGTGGTAGAAGCTGAAGGCTCAGCAAATGAATTGTTTTACCGGGCTGTTACCTGGATGAATGATTACTGGGTGAATGCCAGAGGAGTAATTAAGAAACAAGACAGACCCAATGGGATTTTGATTGCACAGCCACGCTTTGATATTAAAAAGGAAACGGAAGAAGGAAATATGCAGCG
This sequence comes from Bacteroidota bacterium, assembly GCA_051748205.1. Classification (GTDB taxonomy): domain Bacteria; phylum Bacteroidota; class Bacteroidia; order Bacteroidales; family PWNQ01; genus PWNQ01. Next base: position 26,405 of record JBNJHE010000006.1, read on the forward strand.
TGCAGGCAGAATGATATATGTGCTTAAGCTGGAATTTAAAGATGGACGATATCGCTATACCGTCAGTGACCTTAATCTGAAGGGTACATCTCCATTTCCTTTGGAAAACTGGATAGACCCCGGGAGTGAGTATTACGACCAACGCGATCAAGCTGTTTTGCATATTATTGATGACGAAATCCGTTCGATGATTGATCATATGCACGAGGGAATGACAAAAGAAGAAGAAAAATCGAATGATGACTGGTAAAAAAATAATGCGTATGAGGTTTTTATACTTTTTACTGATGGTGTTGCTTAGCCCGGCTCTGATGGCTCAGAATACACCGTTCGAACGTATGATGGAACGCACGCTCGAAGAAAAAATCAAAATGAACCCCGGGGATATCTCTACCTTGTGGAAAGCCGCTGATGAATCAAGAACATCTGCTAGTCAAAAAGGCGCTAATGTGGTGATCTCTGACGATAACAATCCGGAATCGGAGGTGCATGCTGCAATAAATCCTAACGATAGCAGCCAGATTGTTGTTAGTCCGATAGGGCGTTCTGGTATGGCTGGATTGCTTTGTCCGGTCTATTATACAAACGACTTTGGCTCCAACTGGAATAAGAGTACCTTCGAAAATATGCCTACAGTGCCTGGTAACTTATCCGTTGGCGGAGGCGATCCTGTCCTCGCTTATGATGATAGTAACCGGGTGTACTTTTCCTGGATTGATTTGTCGGTTGCAGGAGGAAGTCTTGATGATGCTTACTGGGGAATGTATTGGGCCTACTCGGATGATAATGGGCAAACCTGGCATTATGACTCAACATTTGTTATCGAAGAGTCCAGAGGCAGCTTGAATAATATTTATAGTTTTAACGGCCCGCTAACTGATAAACAATGGATGGCCGTAGATCGTTATCCGGGCTCATCGTTTTATAATAGCTTGTATGTAAGCTATATAGAGATAGATGCCGTAAGTCAGACCTATACCTTGACACTTGCCCGCAAAAGAGCTGACTCTGCTCAGTTTGATACCACAAAGGCCTATCTTACAGATTCAAGTTTTAGCTTTGTCCAGTTTGGTAGTGTGACCATTGGTTTTAATGGTACGGTGCAGGTAAGTTTTTTTGGGTCAAAAGATAATGTCAACTTTGGGATTTATCATACTTATTCCGATGATGGCGGACATACATTTACTACACCACAAAAGATTGCCGATATCCAGTTGCCACAATTTTCAGCAGGACAGCAGAATGTCTCTGTTGATGGCATTGCCGATGCTCGTTTTTATCCCTCTGTTTACAATGCCAGTTCTCCAAATTCTGATCATATCTATGTCTCCTGGACAGCCAATGGCCTTACGCAAAAAGATTCGGATGGACTGGATATCTATTTCGCTTATTCGGCTGATGGTGGTGATAGCTTCTCAAATCCTGTCGTGATTAATGACGACACAAGTCAAAGTGCGCATCAGTATTATTCGGCCATTAGTGTTTCCCCTTCCGGCAGACTGGACCTGTCCTGGTACGACCGTCGTGGCGACACTGCCAATATTCAGACACATTACTATATTGCCAGCTCTAATAATAATGGACTGAGTTTTGACCATAATACCCGGATAACAGGGATGGCTACCGATTTTTCTACAGTAGGATCCCTGAATAATGAATTTGGTGTTGGAGAATACAATGCAGTGCTTTCTACCGAAGATTATATTATTCCAATATGGGCTGATGGACGCAGTAATGATGGAAACCTGGATATATACGCGGCTTTTGTTCATGAAAATAGTTTGTCCGTTGAGCGATTGGTGTCCATGGATAAAGACTTTCAGATGAAAGAGCTGTATCCTAATCCGGCCTCGCAGCAAGTAACAGTTAAGATTCAAGCCGATCGTCCGGGTGATTATGTGATACGTGTTATGGATATACAGGGAAGACAGCTTCTGCAATATGCTGAAAAGCTATCTTCAGGGCTAAATGTTCTTCATTATAATTTTAACGAATTGTCCGCAGGAACTTATTTCTTTGCTGTTGAGTCGGATCGTAATCTTGAAGTTCAAAAGCTGATTATACAATAATATATCGAAAATTCAACATCGACGAAAAGCAGCTTTGTCGATATTCTTTTTATTTAGTAACCCCCTTGGCAAATAGTATAAGGGATAGTATTTTTATTTGATAAAACAATGCGTGAAAAACAAAATATCAGAAGACTCACTGTGGAGGAGATAGAAGCAGTTATTGAGCAGTACGGCGAGAAACAGTTTAGAGCAAAACAAATCATCGAATGGCTATGGCAAAAGCACATAGCTGCTTTTGACGAAATGACCAGCTTGTCGAAAGGCTTAAGGGAAAAGCTACAAAGAGATTTTTATATCCATAGACCTAAAGTTATCAATAAGCAGCTGAGTAAAGATGGTACCATAAAGCTGGCCTTTGAAATGGAAGATGAATCGGTGGTTGAAGGTGTGCTTATTCCTTCCAAAGAAAGAATGACAGCATGTATTTCCTCACAGGTTGGCTGTCAATTGGGGTGTAAGTTTTGTGCTACTGCCGGTTTGGGCTTTCAACGTAATCTGTTTCCTGATGAGATTGTTGATCAGGTGGTTGAGCTTAACCGCGTGGCTCAGGAAAAATATGGACATGATTTGTCAAATATTGTGTACATGGGAATGGGCGAGCCGCTTATGAATTATCCCCATGTAGTTGATTCAGTACGGTGGCTTACATCTTCTAAAGGACTGGGTATTTCTCACCGGCGGATTACCTTATCTACAGTTGGGTTGGTAGAGCAAATTAAGAAACTGGCTGATGAGGATCTGAAAATCAATCTTGCTTTGTCGTTGCATGCTGCCAATGACCAAAAACGTGATGCCATTGTCCCGGTGAACCGGCGCAATCCGATCGCGGACTTAATTGATGCTTTAAAATATTATTACGATAAAACCGGATCACGTATTACTATTGAATATATTTTGTTTAAAGGATTTAATGATAGCTTGCAGGATGCCAGTGAGCTGGCCGCTTTTTGCAAGCATTTTCCCGTAAAGGTTAATGTTATTGAGTATAATCCGGTAGAGCGCTCTTCCCTGGAAAGGGCAGAAAATGAAGATATGGAATTGTTTGTTAATTTCTTACGGGAAAAGATTAACATCATTGTCAATGTTCGTCGCAGCAGAGGTAAGGATATAGATGCTGCCTGTGGTCAGCTAGCCAATAAAATTGTCACTACTCAAAAGCCTGATAAATCATGAAAACAGCAACAACACACAGCGGTATGATCGTTGATGTTATCGGTGGCCGTATTTTTCCGGGTATGATCTATGTTGAATCGGGAAAAATCAATGCTGTCCGGGAGCTTCGTGCCGAAGAAGTTGATGAGCAATATCTTCTTCCAGGCCTGGTCGATGCACATGTTCATGTTGAAAGTTCAATGCTAACGCCTTCTGAATTTGCCCGTTTGGCAGTTACCCACGGGACAGTGGCCACAGTATCCGATCCTCATGAGATAGCTAATGTTCTTGGAATAAAAGGGGTGGAGTTTATGATTGATGATGGAAAGAAAGTCCCTTTAAAGTTTTATTTTGGTGCTCCTTCTTGTGTCCCGGCAACGCCTTTTGAGACTTCCGGTGCGGAGCTAAGTGCCGAAGATATTGATATCCTGATGCAAAACGATGAGGTTAAATATCTGGCCGAGATGATGAATTTTCCGGGAGTATTGAATAACGATTCTCTGGTGATGGATAAAATCAGGGTGGCCCAGCGTTATCAAAAGCCGGTGGATGGACACGCCCCGGGTCTGAAGGGTGAAGAAGCAATGCAGTATGCCAGTGCTGGAATTTCTACCGATCATGAATGCTACACTATTGACGAAGCCCGCGATAAGATCACCGCTGGTATGAAGGTGCAAATCAGAGAAGGAAGTGCAGCAAAGAATTTTGAGACGCTAATCCCTTTGTTAAAAGAAGCACCAGAACAAATTATGTTTTGTTCTGATGATAAACATCCGGATGAGTTGCTCGAAGGCCATATGAATAAACTGGTAAAGCGATCTTTAGATTATGGATATGATCTTATTCAGGCGTTAAGGCCCTGTACCCTGAATCCGAAAAAGCATTATCATTTGCAAAATGGATTGTTGCAAACAGGAGACCCGGCAGACTTTGTGATCATAGATCATCCGGATACGTTTAATGTATTGCAAACTTATATTGATGGGGTAATGGTAGCAGAACACGGAAAAGCTAGCTTTAGCGTGAGCGCTGAGCAAATACCGAATCATTTTGTTGTTTCTGATATTCAAACTGCTGATATTGAGGTGAAAGAAGAAAAAGGCAAATTGAAGGTGATTGATGTGAAGGATGGACAACTGCTTACCGGAAAAATTGAAACAGAATCAAAAGTAGAAAACGGGCTTGTTGTTAGTGATGTACAACGAGACCTTTTGAAAATCGTTGTGTTGAACCGTTACAAACCTTCCAAACCCGCCGTGGGCTTTATTCATAATACGGGATTAAAAGAAGGCGCCATGGTATCTACTGTTGCTCATGACAGCCACAATATTGTTGCTGTTGGCGTGACGGATCAAATGATTCTAAAAGCTATTAATCTGGTTATGGAATCCAAAGGAGGTATAGGATATGTGAATGATAAAGGATCGGTACTGCTGCCTTTACCGGTGGCTGGAATTATGAGTAATCAGAAGGCTGAAAAGGTGGCAGCGGATTACAAAAAGTTGGACCATATGGTGAAAAATGCAGGCTCTAAATTAGTTGCTCCTTTTATGTCACTTTCTTTTATGGCCCTTTTAGTAATCCCTGCATTGAAAATGAGTGATTTGGGGTTGTTTGACGGAACTAATTTTAAGTTTACACCTTTGATTGAACAATAAAAATGCATCAAAATATTTGCTTATAATTTATATATATATTATATTTGTAGATAAAAGAAATCACCCTATTGTTTAAACAGTTTAAAAACATTAATTTATGGAAACAACAAAGAGCGGCTTAGACATCGTAAAACTGGAAGATGCAGCCAGTAAGTTGCGATCAATAGCACATCCGATGAGGATTGCTATTATCAGTCTTTTGGAAGATCGACCAAAGATGAATGTTACAGAGATTTATGAACAATTGAAAATTGAACAGGCTTCTGCATCTCATCACCTCAATATTTTAAAGAATAAGGGAATTTTGCAGTCCCGCCGGGATGGAAAAAATACGTATTATTCTTTGAAACAACAATCCATTGCGCAGGTGCTAGAGTGTGTTGAAAAATGCGAAGAAATTCGCTAGTATTATTTTATTCGCAGCAAAAAAAAGTCTTATGTTCATAAGACTTTTTTTATTTTCTGTACTTTTTGGGACCCGCATTAAACGGTAGAAAATCAATGCTAATTGTTTTTTTCGTGTATCAAAACTATTATTTAGCTTGTTTGAAGGCCACTTAATTCGTCTGTAAGTACTTCTTTTCTGTAATACAGAATGTCAGGATTTTTAAAAGTCTTTTGTAAAGCCTTTTCTGAGGCTAAAACAATGCTTCTTTTATAGAAAAATCATCCTGGGCGTCGGGGGTAAAAGGAAGTACATAGCTAACAGCAATTTGGTGAGCAAGATCAGAATAGTTATAGAGATCAGATGTATTGATAGTAAAAGAATAGCCAACAAAAAGCCCATTCATATAAAGTCCGGTTTCTACAGAGACGCTTTTATTCAGGGAATAACCAATCCCTGTCATAAACATTTCATAGAGAACAAACGGCGCACTTATTTTTACATCATAAGGTATTCCATGGGTATAAACCCCATTAATCCCGGGTACCATAGCAATATTTTCTTCTACTTCAAAACTTGCTTTGACAAAGCCTGTATAAGTTTCATTCAATGAGGCATACTCTGGAGTATCCCCCAGTTTGACTTTATTGTTAGCTAAATGTCTGGTGGCAAAACCCAGACGAAAATTTCGACCTGAAATCTCAATTCCCATATTCAAATCTCCTAGCAAAAATTGATCATGTTCATTCAAATATTTATAATACGTTGGATCATTGCTATACTTTACTCTCAGCTTATTGCTATATATCTGATAGTCGTATAGTCCAAAGCCTATCCCCAATGAAAAAGAATAGTCATTGGACACAGGAAACCGTTGCGCATAATTTAAGATATATGAATTATAACCAATATGCCCGAAATTATCCTGAACAACATAAGCTCCGATAGCATGCCGGGCAACTTTTTTTCGGGTATAAGCATGTCTGTAAGTGACATTTGAATTGGATTTATACATACCCACAGGCCCACTAATGCCAAAATAGAAGGTTTGTGGTCCATCCTGAAAACCGGGCATGCTATTTCTGTAGTTTGCAGTACCTTGCCATTGCCTTTTGTTTACTAGAGTTGCCGGATTGTCATACATATCAGAAAAAGGCCTGAAGTTTAATCGGGAATCCTGTTGAGCAAAGGCCATTATAATTCCCGAAAGGAAAAAAATAAAAGTATAGATTAGTTTCTTAGTCATAGCTTATCGAATTACAGTTATTAACCCTTTATGCGGTTGCGATCCATCCCCGTAATCAATAACATAAAAATATGAACCATCAGGTACAGGGGAGCCATTGTAGGTGCCATCCCAGGGTTTATCATAACCTTTAGAATAAAAGATCTGCCCACGTGATCGGTCAAAAATCCATACTTCACAGTTGGGATATCCTTCTAATACATCCAGTTCCCATGTGTCATTAATGCCATCGTCATCAGGAGTGATTGTATTAACCAATCTGTTTTCCACGGCTACAGTCTTTATTGCTGTATCCACACAATGATATTGGTTTTCTACTATCAGTGTTATCTGATAATGCCCCTTATAATAAAGAATGTGCTCTCCATATTCTTTATAAATTGGTAGCGTATCGGTCCCAAGCATCCAGGTGTAAATATCTGCGCCGGAACTATTGCTGGTGAATGATACTGATTGTCCCGGTGTGATTATTGAAGGGGATAATGAGAAATCAGCATCAGGTAAAGGTAAAGCAGTTATATCCATATGGGCTGTGTCGAGGCGGCAACCATCATCGATCACCAGAGAAACGGAAGTATCCCGGTTTACGTTAATAATTGTTGATCTTGTCGTATCGCCGTTACTCCAATAGTATCTTTGTGCTTTCACACTGGTTAGGCTTACATTTTCATGCTGGCATACAGAGTCTTTCCCGGATATTTTGGCATCGATATAGTCAAACAGTACAATCTTTGCTGTCACTGTATCCCCGACACATCCATATTTATTAATTTCCACTACGTTTAACTGGTGTAGGGGAGAATTAATATCCCAATGAACTTCAACGGTATCCTTGCCGGTTTGATTGTAAATGACGCCTCCCGTTATATCCCATTGGTAGACAGAATTAGTATCGCCGTCGACATGATAAGTTCCAAAAGGGTCGTTAGGGCACACCGTGTCGACTAAGACTTGTGCCCCAACGCCCTGAATAGAAAAAATCAGGATCAGAATGATATGTATTCTCAGGTTTTTGATGCTAATTTAATTAAAGTATGAGCAACAACGCAGATATCGGACATTATACACAAATACTAATTAATTTTTCTGTATTGCTGGCGTATTTGGTTTTGGATGTATAATCAAGTCCACAGAATCCGTTTCCTGCCCACAAGGAGGGGGTCCAATAACTTCAATCTCAAGTGTTACTGAGCCATTTGCAATATCATTAGGCCCCGGTGTGTACTCAGGATTTAATATCGTATTATCATTAAAGGAACCATCGCCGTTTGTTGTCCAGATTACAGAATTATAATTAACAGCACTTCCGGTTAGAAAATGAGTTTCTCCTTCACAGATAGAATCATTAACCCCTGCATCTGCCACTACTTCAGGAATGACATATACAGTAACGGTGCTGGTATCAGTACATCCATATTCATCTGTTACAACCAATTGATACGTTGCTGTATCAACAGGATTTACTGAAGGGCTGATTGAATCTGAGATGAATCCTGAAGTTGTTGTCCAGGAGTAACTTAAATTAATGCCTGAACTATTGCTACCATCCAGTTGCGTTGTTTGTCCAAGACAGATGGTATCATTAGGCCCGGCATTAGCTATAGGTGCAGGTGCTACATTAACCGTAATTGAATCTTTTGTAGAACAACCATACGGAGAAGACACTGTAAGCACGTATGTTGTTGTATCTGCTGGACTAGCCATCGGATTCGCTATTGATGGGTCGCTTAACCCGGCAACCGGAGACCAGGAGTAGGTCATATTCGGATCAATAGAATCCGGGGCGATTTGTATTCCCGGTGAACAGCTACCGATCGTTACAGAATCATCGACAATATTTGCTACAGGCATCGGCTCACGTGTGACAGGTAATTTCGAGGTGTCTCCGACACAACCAAAACTATCTACTGCTGTAACATAAATAGTGTCTGTTCCAGGAGTGCTATTCCAGGTTACAAAAATCAATGTGTCTGCTTGTGTAGAGTCAATTGCGCCTCCACCACTTATATCCCAAACGTAATTGCTCCCAGGTGTTTTATTTACAAAATATTCAACTCCGGTAGCATTAACACAAACCGTGTCCGGATTCGTAGTTTGGGCTGTTAAGGCAGATGATGCCATAATGATAAAAATAATGAGTAAAAAACTTCCTTTTTTCATAATACCTTTTTTTTGTGTTTTAATAATGATATATTTTCGATGTGTTTATTTCAATAAGCTGGCAACGGTTGCTAATACCAAAAAGTCCGAACTGATTAAGATCAAAAGATTGTATTGTATATGGATTTGAACCGGCAGGAGGCTGGCTTTTCAAAAGCAACATTGACCAATCTGTCCATTCATTTCCCGTGCCTGTGCCGGAATTAAAAATCATAACCCCTTTCGCACGACTACTTGAAAACTGATTTACTTCAAGGGGGGCATTCCATTGTAATTTAATATCTGCTGTAGCCGAATCAGCATTTACCAGCTCAATTGCCCAGGTTCTGTTTACAATATCTCCTGTAAGCGAATTTCCACTGTATCCATTTTCGAAGATCCCATCAAAGGTTCTTGCTTTAAAAACCTCTGTTCCGGAGTTGGCAATATAGACCGGCGTATAGTTGCTATTTGTTCCAATAGGAAATGCTGTTTCTGTATCGTTAGGCTCTAAAAACAAATATCCTCCAAAGGCATGATCATTTTTGGTTATGATGTAATTTTGCTGATCTCCACCTTCCAGGGAATCATTTACAATCAAATTTGATGTATCAAGCAATACATGTCCACTTATTATCTTGAGCATTTGCGTAGTCACATGGGCCTTTAGTTTTGTTATAGTCCCCTGGGGCTTTTGAATTTCAAGCTGGTTGAAATATTCTCTTGTCTGATTATTAGTTATCGTTTGTTGACCGCTGCCATAAAATTTAACAACTCCGTTTCCCCGGGAAAAACCCAGAGTATCGATGTTTTGCCAATCCCCCCGAATGGAAATGTGACCACTATTGGCAATTAGCTTGCCTCCGTCTATCAGAAGATTTCCGTAAATGTCCAGTTGATCAGGGCTATCCACCAATATAACACTGTCTTTATTAATCGTTATATTTTTACATTTAGCCGAATCATTGAATAAATCGGAATACTCGGCATTGCTGTCGATTTCCAAATATCCTTGAGCATCGTTGTTAAGATATACATGAGATTTCGAATCCGGAACAGTCAAATCACTCCAGTTGGCACAATCATACCAATTATGATTTTTGTCTCCATACCAAATCCCATCAGTTATGGAATCAGAGGATACCTTTAGTGTGTCTCCTTCAACATATTTGGGTGTTGAGCTTAAGTAGGCACTGGTTGTATTTTTTTGAGTCCAGTTATTAAAATCATTTATTCGATCAATCCAAACTCTCTTTGAAGCTTCATGATGAGGCCCATTATATTTCATTTTTTGCTTTTTTGCTGTAGTTTCGGCAGAGAAAACAATGCAATTCATGTTTGGATAAACATCTGAGCTTGTAAGGGATCCAGGATTATTATTTGTCCATTGGGGTGCTGACCATCCTGTAATCACTGAGCCTCCATCGTATATCGCGTTGTCTGTTGTTGATCCATTATCCCATGTACCTCCCTGCAGAATCCAAATCTGATCGTCGATTGTTAAATCGAAACTCCCGATAACTGTATCTACAGACCAATTGTTGCTATCCGGAAGTATCCTGAAATCAGATTTTTGGCTGCCTGTTCCTTTTAGAGTGAGAACAAATCCTGGATTTATATCAGCTCCTGTAAGGGTAAAACTAACTACGCCTTCCTGATTTCCCCATCGATTCGGATTCGTTTGCTGCCAACCATTATCCGTAATCTCTATGGACATACCCGTAGTAACGGTATCAAAAATAACTATACTAATCTGGTCGTTATAAATACTGTCATTTTCAATATTTACACCAACCACAGCAGCATCTCCCGGACCTAATTGCGCAGAACCAGAGTAACCTATGATCAAAAAGGAAAGCAGAAAAACCAGACTTATGGAGTACTTTTTTATTTTTTCAATCCATGAGGATTGCAAATAACCCAATATAATATATTCATTTATAGATAAATATGGAAGTGCCGAAGCAATGTGAACCACATTGCCCGGCCAAAAATTCAAACATTGGCTAAACGAGCTATAAGCACACTTTTCTTCCATTATGCTAAAAATGATTTTAGTCATATAAATAATTTCTGAAATCTTTTATACTAATTAGCTCTCTATTCTACAAAATGTAATATTCCCATAATTGGAATTTGTATTGCTGTTCATTCAGTTTAACGAAATGTAGTCCAATTATAAATGTGATTATCAGTTTTATAATGTTCGAAATTATGATTTAATCCGGTTTCATCAAGGCGTATGAACCAAACCAGGTGAGCTCTTGACCACCTTTAAAAATAATTAACGTTGTGAGAAAATTTTTAACCGCAAAATATTACGTATATTAGGTTAATAAATTTGAGCAACAACGCTGATATCAGATGTTATGAACGAATACTGAAAAACTATGATACTACTTTAGTAGTATTTTGTACAAAGGAATAACTAAAGAACGATATAAGCAAATATATCAGCAAAAACATAGCATGGATTTCCAATTTTGGGAAACATTTTAAGCAAATAAAAATCTTTTGATCAATTTTAATATTGCTTGTTAGATAAATACTATGGCAATCAATGGGCTCAGCGTGCTGCCGGATCTGATATGTTTTTCATTTTCTGCCAAAATCAGCAGGGATCTCACCCCAGGCTGCTGTTTCCCATTTTAAAACAGGGTTATCCCATTGATTATTTTGCAGCCAGAGTTCGGCCCGCTCAATCAGATCAAAGAGAATTTCGTTTTTTGATGTCTGAGGAAGTTTGGTGTTTGATTTTTTTTGTTGTATCCATTTTATCGCTGTGCGGGAATCGGAATATACCGGGATGTGGCTGTTATGCTTTTTTAAAAAAGCCAGTCCATGAACTAAAGCTAAAAATTCCCCGATATTTACAGTCCCCTGTTCAAAGGGGCCCTGATGGAATACACGTTGTCCTGAGCTGGTTATGACACCCTGGTATTCAAGTTTTCCGGGGTTTCCGCTGCAGGCTGCATCAACAGCCAGGCTGTTGCTTATGGGCTGTCCTATGCGTTGCTTCTCTGCATTACTTAATGCTTTTTTGTGTGTTTCCTTACCGATATAATCATCGGCAAGACCATAATAGGCCTTGTGCGCTGTTTTATAATCCGGAAACGACTTATAGACAGCATTGGGGAACCCTTTTATTAAATTTTGGCAGGATGCCCAACTGTTAAAAATGCCTGTCTCGTGACCATGCCAAATAACATAATATTTCTTCTTCTTTGCCATCTGATGCAAAAATAACGGTTTTTTATTGCTCAAAAATGGGAAATATCTTCAATATTCTTTTAAGTATTTAAAAGATGTCTTATTTTTGGACAACAGAATCAAGATCGCATAAGAAAACCTTAACATGATTCATCATCAGCAAAAAGTGTATCAAAAGTCTATGGTGTTTCTTTTTGGAAATACACTAAAGAAAACAGCGCTGTCGATTTTGCTGCTAATAGCAGCTTCTTGCGAGCCATCGCTAATCCATGATTCGGTGATTTTTGACGGGGACTCATGGAAGAATACGGAAACAAAACAGCTAACACTTGAAATATCGGAAAAAGAGAAATTCGATGTTTGGGTGCAGGTTTATTATACGGATCGATGGCAGCATGATTATTTTAATTTGGCTCTGAGTATGCGGACTCCTTTTGGCGAAACCCGTTACCTTAGCCGCAGTATAAGGTTTCTTGAAGATGGAAAGGCACAATTTACGAAAAGCCAACAAGGCTATTATGTAGCTGAGATTCCTTATTTTCGGGGGTTGGAAGTGGATGAGCCAGGAACTTTTGAGTTTGAGCTTTTAAGTCGTATGCCAGGGTATAGTGTTGGCGGCATTCATAAGGTGAAAGTTTATATGCAGAAAGTGAATTAATGAGCACAAGTATTAATCCATATTATGCCGGTACATTAAAAGATCTGATATCCACCTTGCCGGATAAGCCTGGCGTATATCAATTTTTTGATATAAATTCTAAGATCATTTATGTCGGAAAGGCTAAAAACCTAAAGAAGCGCGTTTCATCATATTTTACAAAAGCTAATGAGCTAACAGGGAAAACACGTGTCCTGGTTAAAAAGATTTATGATATTCAGTATATTGTAGTTGATACTGAGTTGGATGCCTTATTGCTGGAGAATAACCTGATCAAGAAACATCAGCCACGCTATAATGTTTTGTTGAAAGATGACAAGACTTTCCCGTGGATTTGTGTTAAAGCAGAGCCTTTTCCACGTGTGTTTTCTACCCGCAACCCGGTTAGGGATGGCTCAGTGTATTTTGGCCCTTATGCGAATGTGAAAATGATGAATACGCTTCTTGACCTGGTGCATAAAATATTTAAGTTAAGAACATGCAAGTATAACCTGACCAGTGAAAATATCAAACAGGGAAAGTTTAAAGTATGTCTGGAGTATCATATTGGCAATTGTAAGGGGCCTTGCGAAGCCCTGCAAAGTGAGGTGGAGTATTTAAAATCCATTCAACAGGTTAAAAATATTTTGAAAGGGGACATTCGGGTTGTTTTAAAACAGCTAAAACTGGAAATGTATGCGCATGCTGAAAAGATGGAGTTTGAACAGGCACAGTTGTATAAGGATAAAATTGATCGTCTTGAGAAATATCAAAGTCGCTCCACAGTGGTTAATGTATCCATTCATAATGCCGATGTTCTTAGCTATGAAGAGGAGGATAAAGTGTTTTATGCTAATTTTTTACGTGTTATTAATGGCGCGATTGTTCAGTCACATACTCTTGAATTGAAAAAAAAGCTGGAGGAGACCCCGGCAGAGCTTTTAGTTCTGGCTGTAACAGAATTCAGGCAACGCTTTAAGAGTAATGCGAATGAGCTTATCCTGCCTGAGTCTCCCGGTTTTGATTTTCCTGGTCTCCGTGTAACGGTGCCAAAACGGGGAGATAAATTGGCTCTGTTGGAATTATCCCGGCGCAATCTTCGATATTATCGAAAAGACAAGGAGAAGCAGCAACAGTTAATCGATCCTGAGCGCCATACACAACGGATTATGGAGACTATGCGCAAAGACCTTAAGATGAAGCACCAACCCAGGCATATCGAATGTTTTGATAATTCCAATATGCAGGGGAATTATCCGGTGGCTGCTATGGTTGTCTTTATTGATGGTAAACCATATAAGAAATCCTACCGCCATTATAATATCAAAACCGTTAGCGGCCCTGATGACTATGCCAGCATGCAAGAGGTGGTTTATCGCCGTTACAAGCGACTGTTGGATGAGTCTAAACCTTTACCCCAGCTGATTATTATTGACGGAGGTAAAGGACAGCTTAGTGCAGCAGTGAAAAGCCTGGATCTGCTTGATTTGAGAAATGAAATTGCCATTATTGGTATTGCTAAACGTCTTGAAGAAATTTATTTCCCGCATGATCCGCTTCCTTTGTATATTGACAAACGGTCGGAGTCGCTTAAAATCATTCAAAGAGCACGCGATGAAGCTCACCGCTTTGGTATTACACATTATAGAAAACGGCATAAGAAAACTATGTCCGAAAGTAGTCTTTCAGAAATAAAAGGTATTGGGAATAAGACGATTCAAATTTTGCTGGCCCATTTTAAATCAGTGGATCAAATAAAAAAGGCTTCTCAACAAAACCTGGCAAAACACCTTGGCCCCAAAAAAGCTGCCATAGTGTATGCGCATTTCCACCCAGATACCTAATATGCATTGTATTTTGGCTGTTGGTGGCCTTGCATATGTCTGGAAACAAATTACTAAATTTACGACTTTCAATGCCTTACATTGTAACTGAACCTAATGTATGAATAACACCGATTGAAGTTATTTGCTCGGCAGCCTGTATGTTAAGTTTACAATAAGTTCATTTTAAGCAGATATTAAAAGATTTATAAATGAGCATAATAGGCCATGGGATTTATTGGGAAAAAACTATCCAAGGACTTGATATTAATATATTTTAATACCTTTGAGCTGGATTTTTAATTATTCTTCCATGGATAACAAGCAACAAAAAATTCTCATCGTTGATGATGAAAAAGACATTTTGGAATTCCTTTCGTACAATCTAAACAAAGAGAATTACCAGGTAAAGACAAGCAGTGATGGTATGAGCGCAGTACAAATAGCGCGGCAATGGTCTCCGGCTCTGGTGATACTGGATGTAATGATGCCTGAACTTGATGGTATTGAGACTTGTCAGGAATTGCGCAAGCTCGACAATATGAAAAATGCTATTATCTTGTTTTTGACGGCCCGGGGGGAGGACTATTCCCAGATTGCAGGCTTTGAAGCTGGGGGCGATGATTATGTTACCAAGCCGGTGAAACCTAAAGTGCTTATCAGTCGTGTCAAGGCTTTGTTGCGACGCCATAAATTGGTGGAGGAACCTGAAGGCAATCGGCTGGAAGTGGGGAGCCTGATTATCGATAAAGAAAGATATCTGGTTGTCAAGAATAAAAAGGAAATTTTCCTGCCAAAAAAAGAGTTTGAGCTGTTGCAGGTGCTGACATCAAAACCCAATAAGGTCTTTTCAAGGGAAGAAATTTTTGCACTTGTTTGGGGCGAAAATGTTATTGTTGGTGACCGGACAATCGATGTGCATGTCAGAAAACTGCGCGAAAAAGTGGGAAGCGAAAATATCAAGACGGTCAAGGGTGTAGGGTATAAGTTTGAAGTAAACCAATGAAATACAATAATCCGAAAAACCTGGCTTTTATTACCAGCTTGATTGTATCAGGCCTTTTTGCAGTCGTGTATTTACTGCTGTATATTGTGGGGGCCAATGATGGCTTTGTATGGTGGGTGTTTTTTATTAGCGCATTGATAATACTCCTTGGTAGCTATATTATCTTTTATTATGTGCTGGAACGTTTTATTTATGAAAAGATCAAGCTCATTTATAAAACAATCCTTAACCAGAAAGTTACTGATGAAGAGAAGAAAGAAAAAATGCAGTCGGGGAAAAATATTAATGTGATTGATGATGTTAATCAACAGGTTTTGGACTGGGCATCGGAGCGAAATCAAGAAATTGAGCGTTTAAAGGATTTGGCTGACTATCGGCGAGAATATGTAGGGAATGTTTCCCACGAATTAAAGACACCGATATTTAATATTCAGGGGTATGTGTTGACATTGCTTGACGGAGGGCTGGACGATCCTACCATTAATAAAAAGTATCTTTTGCGAACAGAAAAAAGTATCAACAGGATGATTACTATCGTAGAAGACCTGGAAGCCATTGCTAATTTGGAAGCTGGTGCTTTGAAGATGAAAAAAACCAATTTTAATCTGAAAGAGCTTACCGATGAGGTGTTGGATCTTTTGGAGGATAAAATAAAGCGGAAAGATGTTGCTGTATATTACCGCGAAGAGTATGAGGCCCCTGTTGTTGTTTATGCTGACCGTGAGCGAATTCGTCAGGTGGTGACGAATCTGTTGGATAACTCAATCAAGTACAATAGTAAAAAAGAAGGCAGAAAAACAAAGATCAGTTTTTTTGATATGGATGAGCATATGCTGGTGGAAGTGACCGACAATGGTAGTGGTGTTGCCAAAGAAGATATACCCCGCTTGTTTGAGCGTTTTTACCGAACTAAGATGGCACGAGAAATGGGCAAGAAAGGCTCGGGGCTTGGGTTGGCTATTGTGAAGCATATTATTGAAGCTCACGACGAAACGATAAATGTCCGTAGTAAGCTGGGTTACGGAACGACTTTTGCCTTTACAATAAAAAAAGGAACATAAAAAAAAGGCTGTCAGAATGTGACAGCCTTTTTTGCAATGTCTTGCGTTAAAACAATCCGGTAATGTTTCCGTTTTCGTCGACATCAATTTTTTCTGACGACGGAATTTTCGGCAGGCCGGGCATTCGCATGATGCTTCCTGCGATAGGGACTACAAACCCAGCACCGGCATTTAATTCTACCTCCCTGATTTTTATGGTAAAGCCTGTGGGACGTCCCAGTAGTTTTTTGTCATCGGACAGGGAGTTTTGTGTTTTTGCTATACACACCGGTAGTTTCCCAAAGCCTAGTTCATTGATGGATTGTATGTCTTTTTTCGCCGGCAAGGTATATTCTACATGGTCGGCACCGTATACTTTTCTGGCAATAGTATCGATTTTATCTTCTATGCTCCAGTCGAAATCATACAATGGCTCAAAGCAGGTGGTGCAGGCATCAGCCGTTTTTACAACTTTCTCTGCCAGGTCTACAGCTCCTTCACTTCCTTGTGTGAAGCCTTCTACAATGGACGATTCCACGCCATAGTGGTCTATGTGTTCTTTTACGATCTGAAGTTCTTCTTCAGTGTCTGAAGGGAAGCGGTTGATGGCTACAACAGGAGAAAGGTTGAA